>NZ_LOYC01000070.1:0-1695 GCF_001524725.1 Burkholderia sp. MSMB1072 | reverse complement strand
ATGTATCGCCGTTTACTCGCACCGGGGCTGCTGTTGCTGTTGGCCGCGTGCGCGCAGGATCCGTCGGTTACCGCCGGCACGGTACGGATCTGCGACGACACCGGGTGTTCCGATCGCCCTAAAGATCAGGTCTCCTATCAAAAAAGGGACGACGCGGAAGACCGCGAAGATCCGCGCATCGCCGCGCTCAAGCAAACCGCGAAAACCCAGCCGAAGGCCGCCTACGACCTCGGCCTGCGCTACTTCCGCGGCGACGGCGTGCGCCAGGACAGCTACCAGGCGCTCAAGTGGATGCGCGAGGCCGCCGAACGCGGCGACCTGAACGCGCAGAAGGCGCTCGGCAGTTTCTACCTGTTCGGCCTCGAGGAAATGGGCTCGGATGCGCGCGAAGCGGAGAAGTGGCTGTCGATCGCGGCCAGCCGCGGCGACAAGGAATCGAAAAAGCTGCTCGACCTCGCGCGCAAGGCGAAGAAAGAAGACGAAGAAGACTGGAAATGGCGCACGCAATGGCGTGACGTCTATTACGGCTACTGGTACTCGGGCTATCCGTACTACGGCGTCTGGCAGCAGACGTACTGGTACTACTGACCGGGCATCGAGCAACGGGGGCGGCCGCGGGGAGACCACCATCGCGCGCCACGCCGGGGGGCTTATCGAAGTTCGCACGAACACATAAGCCGAACAACGACTCTAATCGATCGACAACGACATGAAGACCAACCTTTCCCAACGTCTCGTTCAAGGTGCGCTGGTTGCAGCGCTTGGCGCGTCCGTCGCGGGGTGCGGCGGCGTGGTGACGCCCGGCGGGCAGAACGCCGGCGTGACCGGTGCGGCGGCGGGCGGCGCGAGCGCCGGCGCCGATTCGCAACTGCAGCGCTGCACGTCGCCGCTCGGCACGATCGCGGTGGACGACGGCCGCAACGCCGACTGGTGGGGCCCGTTCGGCAGCGCGACCAAGATGACGACGATCGACCCGCTGCTGCGCCTGGCGGTGCAGCAGTCGAACTGCTTCGTGATCACGTCGATCGGCAACCAGAAGAGCGACGCGCGCCTGTCGCGCATCACGCAACTGCAGCGCAATTCGGGCGAATACCGCGCGGGCTCGAAGCAGCAGAAGGGGCAGCGGGTAGCGGCCGACTACTACATGGAGCCGCAGATCGTGATCAACGACTCGCCGATCGGCGGGATCGGCAGCATGATCGGCGGGCTGATCGGCAACAGCGCGGTGGCGGCGGTGGCGGGCCACCTGCAGACGAAGGCGTCGGTGGTGACGCTGACGCTGTTCGACGTGCGCTCGGCGGTGCAGATCGCGGCGGCGGAAGGCAGCTCGACGGCGACCAACTACGGCGCGGCGCTGGGCGGCTTCGGCGGCGGCGTGGGCGGTGCGCTCGCGGGCTTCTCGGCGACGCCGGAAGGCAAGGCGACGGTGGTCGCGTTCATCGATGCGTACAACAAGATGGTCGTCGCGCTGCGCAGCTACAAGGCGCAGGACGTGAAGGGCGGGCTGGGCCGCGGCGGCCAGTTGCAGGTGAACTGACGTAGGCGGGCCGGCGGGATGCCGCCGGCCGATTGCCGAGTCTCGCTTCCCGATTCGCGATTCCTGATTTCCCGATGGTCGGTGCGTGCGGCGCGATGCGCGCGTGCCGGCTTCGTTCGTCCAGTTCGTTTGAAAGGGGACCCCGATGAAAGCCGCTG
>NZ_LOYC01000069.1:0-70228 GCF_001524725.1 Burkholderia sp. MSMB1072 | reverse complement strand
GTTCAGCGCGACGAGGAAGTTCACGGTGCCGGCCGGCGTGCGGTCCACGCCGTCGAGATACGCGCGAAACAGCGGCGCGGCGCTCGTCTGCGGATCGCATGCGAGATACGGCGCGAGCTCGGTCTTCAGCGCGTCGTCATAGCTGAACGGGTATTGCTCCGCGCTCGCTTCGAGGAAGAAGTCGAACGGGTTGTACACCGACATCTCGGCGACGAGATCGATCGTGATCTCGAAGTGCTCGGTGCGCTCCGGAAACACGAGCCGCGCGAGATAGTTCGAAAACGGATCCTGCTGCCAGTTGATGAAGTGCTGCGCGGGCTCGACCGTCATCGAATACGCGAGGATCGGCGTCCGGCAATGCGGCGCGGGCCGCAGCCGCACGACCTGCGGGCCGAGGTTGACGAGCCGGTCGTAGCGATAGCGGGTGGTGTGATGCAGCGCGACGTGGATGGACATGGGAGCTCGAGTCGGGTTGGGCCGGCCGGGGCCGCCGCGTCGCTTTCGACGCGGCGGCCCCGGCATGGCGGATTCGGCGAAGGCGCGCGCCGGGTCAGACGAGTTCCGGCGTCTGCACGACGCTGATCTCGACGCCGACGGCCGTTGCGCCGAGCCCCGTCACCGGCTGCGCGTCGCGATGGTCGAGGCCGACCGCGATGCGCACGTAGCGTTCGTCCGGGCAACGGTTCATGAACGGGTCGAAGCCGACCCAGCCGAGCCCATCGACATAGGCCTCGGCCCACGCATGGCCGGCCGGCTGCGGCATCAGCGCGGCGGCTTGCGGCTGCGTGCCGAGCGCCGCCTGCGACTGCCCTTGCGATTGCGACTGCACGGCACGCGACGCGCCGAGTGCCTGTTGCATGCCGTCGGCGCTCTGCAGCGCCAGCGCTTCCTCGTCCTCGACGTCGCCCGCCTGCTGTTTCGCATCGGCGATGCGCTGCATCGCGCCGTCGGCCAGCACGTAACCCGAGATGTAGCGTGCGGGAATCTTCAGCACGCGTGCGGCCGCAATGAACGCGTGTGCATGGTCGCGGCTCGTGCCCTCGCCGCTTTGCAGCGCGGTTTCCGCATCGACGGCGGCGTCGCCGGCCAGGTTCGGCGCGTACGCGATGCGGCCGTGCACTTCCGTCATCAGCCAGTGCAATGCGTCGAGGCCTCGCGGCTCGATCGGCAGCGCGTCGGTCAGCGCGCGCACGGTGTCGCCCGCCTTCGTGAGCGCGGTCTCGCGCTCGAAGATCCACGGCGGCGCATAGCCTTCAGGATTCCCGAGTATGCCCGCGCGGTCCTGCGTCTCGACGACGCCGGCCGCCACGACGACGATCTCGGCCTTCGCGCCGCGATCGTGGCGCACGAGGTCGATCCGGTTGCCGAGCCCGTCGGCGTAAGACAGCGTCGGCTCGACGCCGTCGATCGTGACCTGCCATGCGCGCACCGTTTGCCCGGGCCCCGACTGCGGGCGCAGCCGCAACCGTTGCAGTGCATGGGTGGCCTGATCGTCGAACTGGTAACGCGAAATGTGTCGGATGGCGAGTCGCATGGCAAGCCTCAGTCGAAGTTGTAAGCCTGGGCGATTTCGAGCCCGAGGCTGTTGTTGCGGCCGATGAAGTCGGTCAGGAACTCGTGCAGGCCGCTCTTGAAGATCCGCTCGACCGAGGTATCGGACAGCATTTGCAGAATCTTCGTGGCCGTGTCGTGACACGGGTGTGTCACGCCGTAATCCTTCGCGAGCAGGTTCAGGCTTGACACGACGCGCCCGTAGCAATAGCGCAGCGAACGCGGCATGCGGCCGTTCAGGATCAGGTAGTCGGCGATGTTGAGCGGCTTGTACTGCACGTCGTACACCCAGCGATACGAACGGTGTGCAGCCACGCAGCGCAGGATCGTCTCCCATTGGTAGTTGTCGAGAATCGTGCCGACGTGCGATACCGATGGCAGCAGCAGGTGGTATTTCACGTCGATGATCCGCGCGGTGTTGTCCGCGCGTTCGACGAATGCGCCGATCTGCGCGAAATCGAAGATCTCGTTGCGCAGCATCGTGCTGTAGAAGCTGCCTAGGATCAGCGCGGTTTCGCGCTTCACCTGGTCGAGCACGGCCGGCAACTCGCTTTCCGGCACCGGCTGCGCCAGCGCGCGGCGCAGCGCGAGCCACGCGCCGTTCACGCTCTCCCACGCCTCGCGCGTCAGCGCCGTGCGCACCATCCGCGCGTTCGAGCGCGCCGCCTCGATGCACGACAGCACGCTCGACGGATTGTCGCGGTCGCGCAGCAGATAGTCGGTCACGGTATCGGCCGCATACGCGTCGTATTTCTGCCGATAGCCGTCGTCCGCGCCCGAGCTGACGAGCACCGACGACCATTCGGCCGGCGCGTCGGCCGTGCGCGTGAGCGCCATCCGCAGCCCGGCATCGACGATGCGCGCGATGTTCTCCGCGCGCTCGATATAGCGGTACATCCAGTAGAGACCGCTTGCAGTACGTCCCAGAAGCATCTCGTGTCCACTCCGTCTTCGTTCGGTTCGCGCGCCGGCTCCGGCGCGCGCGGTCGTGCCCGGCTCAGTCGGCCAGCACCCAGGTGTCCTTGGTGCCGCCGCCCTGGCTCGAGTTGACGACGAGCGATCCTTCCTTCAGCGCGACGCGCGTGAGGCCGCCCGGCGTGATGCGGATGCGGTCCGACACCAGCACGAACGGACGCAGGTCGACGTGGCGCGGCGCGAGGCCGGCGTCGGTCAGGATCGGCGTCGTGGACAGCGCGAGCGTCGGTTGCGCGATGTAGTTCGCGGGACGTGCGCGCAGTTTCGCGGAAAATGCCTCGAGTTCGGCCTTCGATGCGCACGGCCCGACGAGCATCCCGTAGCCGCCCGAGCCGTGCACTTCCTTCACGACCAGTTCGTCGAGATGCTCGAGCACGTACTTCAGGCTGTCGGCCTCGCCGCAGCGCCAGGTCGGCACGTTCTCCAGCAACGCCTTGCGGCCCGTGTAGAACTCGACGATCTCCGGCATGTACGAGTAGATCGCCTTGTCGTCGGCGATGCCGGTGCCGGGCGCATTCGCGATCGTGATGTTGCCCGCGCGGTACACGTCCATGATGCCTGCCACACCGAGCACCGAGTCCGGGCGGAACGTGAGCGGATCGAGGAATGCGTCGTCGACGCGGCGGTACAGCACGTCGATCGGCCGGAAGCCTTCGGTCGTGCGCATCGCGACGCGGCCGTCGATCACCTGCAGGTCGCTGCCCTCGACGAGGTGCACGCCCATCTGGTCGGCGAGGAACGAATGTTCGTAGTACGCGGAATTGTGGATGCCGGGCGTGAGCACCGCGACGGTCGGATTGTCGGCGTTGCCGCCCGGCGGGCACACGGCCGCGAGCGACTGGCGCAGCATCTGCGGATAGGTTTCGACCGGGCGCACCTTCACCTGCTGGAACAGCTCGGGGAAGAGCTGCATCATCGTCTCGCGGTTTTCCAGCATGTACGACACGCCGGACGGCGTGCGCGCATTGTCTTCCAGCACGTAGAACTCGTTCTCGCCGGTGCGCACGATGTCGACACCGATGATGTGCGTGTAAACGTTGCCGGGCGGCCGGAAGTCGATCATCTCGGGGATGAACGCCTCGTTGTGCGCGATCAGGTGTTTCGGCACGATGCCCGCGCGCACGATTTCCTGGCGGTGGTAAATGTCGTCGAGGAACGCGTTCAGCGCCATCACGCGCTGCTCGATGCCGAGCGACAGCCGGCTCCATTCCGCTCCCGAGATGATGCGCGGGACGATGTCGAACGGAATCAGCCGCTCGGCGGCCTCCGCGTCGCCGTAGACGGCGAACGTGATGCCCGTCTTGCGGAACACGCCTTCCGCATCGTGGGCTTTCTGGGCGAGGCTCGCGGGATTCTGCGTGTCGAGCCATTGCTTCAGGCGCGCGTAAGGCGCCCTTACCATGTCGCCGGATTGCAGCATTTCATCGAATGGCTTCATCGACCTTTTCTCCATCGATCGTTTTCCCCGGCATTGCGCATGCCGGACCGGCGTACTGAATGCTTTGCAAGGAACGTGCCTTGCTCGATTCCTTCGATATCCCCCTGTTTTGCGCCGCCCAGGCACGCCTGTGCGGCATTGCGCACCACAACGGTGCAACGCCCGACGCGACGGGCGCCGGCGGTGCGCCGCAAGCGCGCACGGCCGATGCGGCGCCGCGCCCGACGAACATAGTTCTCCCGCGCGTCACGGATGTGCAATCTGCACTGCACCAAAAGCGGCGAGCCGGGCCCCCGCAACGGCCATGAATGGGCGGGCCGGCACGCACACGGCGCAGCCGGCCCCGGGGAAGTGCCGTCCGGGCGGCCGGGACAGTCCGACGCGGTGAACCGTCCGGTTAACCGGTCCGGCCCCTCAACGCTATGCAGCCGTAATCCCGCCGACAATGCCCATGCATATTTCGACTGACACCCATCGAAAAAAAACATCGGCCCGACCGGCGCGAGGCGCGGTACGCTAGAACGTTGGTCAGCAGACAGCGCCGCCTTTCAGGCGCCCGACTATAAAAAGCGAAGATCGAAATGGAAGCAAAGTGGCTGGAAGATTTCCTGAGCCTCGCGGATACCAAGAGTTTTTCACGGGCCGCGCGTCACCGGCACCTGACGCAGTCGGCGTTCAGCAGACGGATCGCCGCTCTCGAAACCTGGATGGACGCGAAGCTGGTGGACCGGAGCATCAATCCGATCGCGCTGACGCCCGCCGGCCAGATGTTCCGCGGGCTCGCCGCGGACATCCTGCGCAGCATGTATGCGGCGCGCAATCTCGTGAACGGCTATGACCAGTTCGCGGCGAGCGACCAGGTCGTGCGCTTCGCCGTCGCGCATACGCTCGTATTCACGCTGTTTCCCGAATGGCTCAAGCGGCTCAACGGCGAGGTCGGCCACGTGACCGCGCGCGTCAATGCGGTGAACGTGCCGGAAGGCGTGCAGCAGCTGGTCGAAGGCGAATGCGACCTGCTGCTCGGCTATCACCATCCGCAGTTGCCGATCGTGCTCGACCCGAACCACTTCCCGTTCGTCAGCCTCGGCGTCGAGCGGATCCTGCCCGTGTCGTCGCCCGACGCGCACGGCAAGCCGGTGTTCCAGCTGCCCGGTACGCCCGATGCGCCGCTGCCGCTGCTCGCGTATTCGTCGGGCGCCTTTCTCGGCAACATCGTCGAGATGCTGCTGCTGAATGCGACCGAGCCGTATGTCCTGCACCGGTGCTTCGAGACGCACATGTCCGAAGCGCTGAAAGGCATGGTCGTGGCCGGACACGGCATCGGCTGGCTGCCCGAAAGCTGCGTCGCGAAGGAGCTCGCGGACGGCACGCTCGTGTGTGCGGGCACGGGCGACTGGATCACCGAACTCGAAATCCGCCTGTATCGATCGGCGCGCAAGCGCGGGCTCGCGGCCGAGCAGCTGTGGGCCTACATCATGAACCGGCCGCGCACGGCGATCGACGCGCAGATCGGCGCCGAAGAGGCGGTCGCGCCGGCGATGCGCAGCGCGCGGCGAAGCGCAAGCGGCAGTCGCTGACGAAGGGTTAGCGCCGTGGATATCCACGGCGCGCATGCGCGCTTCTTCAACGGCAATCGATAATCCCATCCGACTCCGTAAAACCCGTCCTCGACTGTAATCGATCTCGATAAAACGCAAACGTTTGCGAATTCATATCGTACTTTTTACTGCTTTCCGTATTAAGTAAGAATATTCAGGCCGATTTTCAGGACAGAAATACCTTGTTACACAAGTTTCGATTTACCTGTAAGTATCGGAATAACCAAAATGTCGCACCCTTATTTCATGATGTGCGATCCGAAGCCCCGTTTTCATTGATTCTGGTCGATTGCGGGTGCAATAGTTTCTTTTATCAGTCGTTATTTTTCGGCACGAACTTCGATACCTCAGACGCAATTCAAAGCGTGCTCGATCATCGCTACCGACGAGCAATTTTCATGTTCGGCAATATCGACTTTATTCAGCAATAAGCGATCCTCACCAATCCCTCCTTATCCTATTTAGATAGGATCTTTTACCCTCGTCCCATTCGGGCCACACGCGGTTGTTGGTTCAAAAACCATCGTGTATCAATAGCGTGTCGCAAAAAGAACGTTGGCAAATTCGACTCGGGGTCGGTGCATGTCATCGACTCCGGACGGGAGATTGCAATGTCACCCTCGCTTCGACAGCATGCTCGCCCTTTCCTGAGCGCCGTGCTCTCCACGCTCTGCATGAACGCCATGGCCCAGACACCGGCGACCTCGTCGCCGCCGGCGTCCGGTCCGGGGGCAAACCGGTACGTGATTTCGTATATCTGCGGCGATGCGCGGATCGACGGTACCGCGCCGCTTCCACCCGACGGCCGCCCGTACAACCTGGGCGTGTCTTTCGTGTCCGGAAACACCGGGCAGCCGCTCTCCAACGTGCAGGTGCGCCTGCGCCGGCATGGGCGCGTGCTCGTCGAATTCAATGCGTCGGGATCGCGCTGCCTGTTCAGCGTGCCGGATGCGAGCTATCGGGTCGAAGGGACCTATCAGGGAGCAACCCAGTTCGCGATCGTCGAGACGGGCACGCTCACGACGCAGTTGCGATGGTGAGCGTCGCGTCGCCCCGCTTCGATCACGTCATTCGTGGAACGCATCGAATCAAGGAGTCTTGAATGCCCCGTGCAGAACGACCGGACAACTCGCCTGCCCGTCAGCCGAAGCCCTCGTGGGGTCCGGGAAAGAATGCGGCGCTCAGCATCGCCGCGTTTGCCGCGATCTTCGGCGCTTTCGCGTATGTCGAGCGAGACGCGAGGGTCGGCCATGCGAGCGTGACGCACGATATCGCCGGCGTGATCGGAACCGCCGTCGGCAAGTACCGCAACCTCATCGTCGCCGCGACCGGCGGTGCGTCCGGCCCAGCGGCGCCCGCCGGCTCGACGTCGACGGTCGCGCAGGCCGGGCCGGTTCCGCCGTCAGCATCGGCTGCGCCTGTCATGTCGGCGGCAGTCGAACCTGCCGCACCACCGGCCACGACGGCCCGTTCCGATACGAAGCCCCCGCGCCGCGCGCATCTGCCGGCGACGAAGCTCGCGGCCGACCCGCACGCGACGTCGACCGGCAGTCGTACGGCGCGCCCCGGCGATGCGCATCGGACGTCACGTTCGCAGACGCTGGCGCGCACGAGAAAACACCCGGACCCCGTACCGAAACAGCAACCGCAGTCGTATATCGCGGACACGTCGCACATGGAGGCCACCAGCGTCACACACGACGAGCTGGAAGGCGCCCGCGCTCTGGCCAAGGCGCGCTGGTGCGCACAGATCGACGAATGGAGTTGTGTAGAACAAAACGCGAGCCGTGCACTCGCCATCGACCCGAAGAACAGCGAATCGCGCGCGCTGCTTGGACAAGCGATCCGCAACCGCCTGTGAACCGGTCGGATGGCGCCGGGCTTCGCTGCCCGGCGATGCGACGGCCGGCGACGAGCGTCGTCGGGCGTGCAACCGATGTGATCGTTTCAAAGTGAGGACACACCGTGGCCAACAATCGTCAACAACAATGCACCACCGTCGTTCCGCCGAATCGGCGGATCCTCCTGCATGCGCCGCTGCTGTGCCTGCTCGTCGCGTCCGGCTCGTGCCTTGCCGCCGAAGGCGACGCGGAGCCGCGCAGCGGGAGCGAAATCGCCGGATCCCGCGGCACGCCGGATGCGCTGCCGCCCGACCTGCAGCCGGCGGGCGCGGCGACGCAGGCCGCGCAGGGTTCGGGCACGCAGCCGCCTTACGCGTCGACGCCGATCGCTCGGGCCTCGGATGCGTCGATGCAGATCGCGCAGGGATCGAACCCGGCGATGCCGACCACGGTCGTGGTGGATCCGGATGCTGCGCAGCCGAGCGCCGCGGTGCAGGCGCCGACCTCGTCGAACGCACCTGCAGCGCCCGAACCTGCGTCGAACACGCCGATGCTGCTTGCCCAGGCATTCGACACTTCGCCGCCCGATACGTCTGCGCCGCGCGAGCGAAAGCCGGATGCCCCGCAGCAGCTCGCGCAAACCGCGACCGCTGCACCGCCGGCTACGCCCACTACGCCTACGCTCACCGCTCAGGCATCCGGCACGCCGATGCCGAATGCGCCCGCGCCCGTGACCCAGCCGCCCGGCGCCGAACCGCCGTCGTCCCCGCAACCGACTTCACAGTCGCCCGGTGCGCAGCTCCCCGGCGAGCCGACCCAACGATCGCAGGGGCCCGACGTCGAAACACCGAACGCGCAGGCGCCGAATCTGCGCACGGCCGATGTCGCGACGGTGCGCAACGACGTGTTCGGCCTCGCGGCGAGCGGCGGCGCGGTCAAGGCGCTCGACGAAGCGAAGGCTCGCCCCGACGCCTTCTCCGCCGTCGACATCGCGCAACTGGAAGAACTGTCGATTCGCCAGCAGGTGCGCGGCGGACGCGACAAGTCGCGCTCGATGACGAGTTCGGACCGCTTCGATGGAATCGACAGCGCGCTGCGCGCGGCCGACGACCTCGACAAGCGGATACCGGCCACACCGGAATACACGCCGGTGCGCACCGCGCTCGCGGGCGACCGGGTAGTGGCCCTCGCGGCACGCGGCGACATGAAGACGGCCGTCGCGACGTTCGAGACGATTCCGTCCAACGCGGAAATCTCGATCGACGCGCTCGCGGCCGTGGGCGACGCCTACCTGTATCTGAGCGAGCCGGCCAAGGCGAACGCCGTGTATGCGCGCGCGCTGAAGCAGGCCACCGCGTCGCCGACGGATCGCGCGACGCGCGGCTTCCAGTACGGCTCGCGTACGCGTCCGATCGAGCTGCAAGAAGGGCTGTTCTGGTCGTACGTCGACCAGGGCCGCGCAGCGCAAGCGAAGCAGGTGCTCGACGAGATGGAGAAGTCGCTGCCGCCGGCCAAGCAAGTGACCAACGTCGGCCCGGGAGAAAGCGACTACCTGCGCTACTACCGGCTGCGTGCGCAATACCTGATCTTCACGGGTCACGCCGACGAAGGGATCGCCGCGCTCGAACAGCTCGAGAAACAGGTACCGTTCAACGCGGAGATCCGTGCCGCGCACGCCGATGCGGTGTCCGGCCAGGCCCATCCGCGCCAAGCGATCTCGATGTATCGCGCGTCGCTGACCGATCACCCGGACAGCGTCGAGATGCTCGCGGGCCTCGGCCGCGCATCGCTCACGGCCGACGACTACGCGACCGCAAAGACCGTCGACCAGACCCTGGGAAACACGTTCCCCGATAGCGGCGCCGTGCGCGGCTTCAAACGCGACTACAAGGCATACCGCAGCCCGGTGTTCACGACCGACCTCAGTTTCGAGCACGGCAACAGCGCGCTGGCCGACAACAGCTTCACGTCGGACAGCTATGTGTATTCGCAACCGTTCGGCGACAACTGGCGCGTGTTTTCGCACACGTTCTACGGTTTCGCGCAGACCGACGGCGGCAGAATCAGCCGCACGCGCACGGGCATCGGCGGCGACTACCGGCACGGCCCGCTCACCGTGCTGGGCGAAGTCACGCGCTCGATGGGCTCGGACGGCCGAACCGGCGGCCGCGGGACGATCGCGTATGCACTGAACGACTACTGGACGGTCGGCGCCGGGCTCGACACCAACGACAACTCGCTGCCGTGGAAGGCGTATGCCGCGCACATCTGGGGCCGCTCCGCGAACGTCGAGGTCGTGTATCGCCAGAACGACCGGCGCGAAGTCAAGCTGAGCTACGGCGTGAGCCGCTACAGCGATTCGAACCTGCACCAGGAGATCGCGGCGACCGCCACGCAGCGCGTGTACACGTCCGCGAACCAGCTCGTCAACGTCTCGCTGAATCTCGGTACCGACAGCAACACGCGCCGGGACGCGCCCTACTTCAGCCCCGGTCGCGATTACGCGGCCGCGGCGACCGTCATGCATCAACTGACGCTGTGGAAGAAGGGCGACACGGGGCTGCAACAGCGCCTGTCGGTATCGGGCGGCGCGTACAACGAGCGCGGCTTCGGCACCAGCCCGCTGTGGAGCGCGCGCCTCGAGCACGCGTGGACGTTCAAGCACGACATCACGCTGAGCTACGGCGTCGAGGTCAGCAGCCACGCGTACGACGGTCAGCGCGAGCGCTCCGAAACCGGCTTCCTGTCGCTCAACCTGCCGTTCTAGCAAGGAGATCGGGCAATGCTTCAATCCAGACGGACCTTCATGTGCGGATGCCTCGGTACGTTTGCCGCCTGTTCGCTATTCCCGGGCGTGACCAATGCCAGGATGATCGACCTGCTGCCGCCGTCCGATCCGGCCGACGGCAAGACGTTTCGCGTGATCTGCATGCACGACGTGCGCGACAACCTGATGGCGTCGTTTTCGTCGCCGAACGCGATCATCGATCCGTTCGCGGTCGATACCGGCACGCTGACCGCGATCTTCTCGTGGCTGCAGACCAACAACTACCACACGATCACGGTCAAGCAGATCGAGGAGTCGCGGCGCGGCGGCAAGCCGCTGCCGCCGCGCTCGGTGCTGCTCACGTTCGACGACGGCTTCCGCAGCCACTACACGAAGGTGCTGCCACTGCTCGAGCGCTTCAAGTATCCGGCCGTGATGGGCCTCGTCACCGCGTGGATCGACACACCGCCGGATACGCCGATCCGCATCAGCGACAAGGTTCAGGTGCCGCGCGACTACTTCCTGTCGTGGGACGAGGTGAAGAAGCTCGGGCAATCGGAATTCGTCGAGCTCGGCTGCCACACCCACAATCTGCATCACGGCGCGGTCGCGAACCCGCAAGGCAACGAATTGCCGGCGACCACGTCGCATCTCTACCTGCAAGACCAGAAACGCTATGAAACCGACGCCGAATTCCACGCACGCGTGCACGACGACCTGCAGACCTGCGTGCGGCAGATCCGCGAACGCACCGGTCTCGTCGCACGCTCGATGGTGTGGCCATACGGCGCGGAAAACCAGCCCGTGCGCCAGATATCGACGTCGCTCGGCATGGACATCCAGTTCAGCCTCGATGCCGGCCCGAATACGCCGGACGTGCCGCTCGACCGGCTGAGACGGATCCTGATGATGTACGACGTCGATATCGGCGGGTTCGAGCGCTCGATGCGCGAGCCGGCGTCCAATCGCGGCGACGTCGACGTGCCCGAGCGCACCGTGCAGGTCGATCTCGACCAGGTCTACGATCCCGATCCCGCGCGGCAGGAAGCGAATCTCGGCAAGCTGATCGAGCGCATCTACCGGATGCAGCCGAAATCGGTGTACCTGCAGGCGTATGCGGACCCGAACGGTACGGGCGTGGCCGAAGCGGTGTATTTCCCGAACCGGCACCTGCCGATGCGCTCCGACCTGTTCTCGCGCGCCGCGTGGCAGCTCAACACGCGCTCCAATGTGCAGGTGTACGCGTGGATGCCGGTGCTCGCGTTCCGGCCGCCGGCCGACAAGCAGCGCAAGCTCGAGGCCGTCAGCGCATACGGCGGCGCGCCGGCCCGCGAGAACGGCACGCGGGTGTTCCGGCTGAGCCCGTTCGATCCCGATGCGCGGCTGATGATCCAGCAGATCTACGAGGATCTGAGCAAGCACGCGTCGTTCAGCGGCATCCTGTTCAGCGACGACGCCGTGCTCGACGACTACGAGGATGCCAGCCGGCATGCGCTGCGCACCTATGCGCAATGGGGGCTGCCGGCCGACGTCGGCAAGATCCGCGAGAACCCCGACCTGATGAAGCGCTGGACACGGCAGAAGACGCGCCATCTGATCGACATGACCCGGCAGCTCGAGCAGATCGTGCTGGCCCATCAGAACGTCGGCGATGTGCTGACCGCGCGCAACATCTTCGCGATGCCGGTGCTCAAGCCCGAATCGGAAGCGTGGTATGCGCAGAACTACGACGATTTCCTCGCCGCCTACGACTACGTCGCGCTGATGGCGATGCCGTACATGGAGCAGGCGAAGGACCCGGAGGGCTGGCTGGACCAGCTCGTGAAGGTGGTGCGCACGAAGCAGCGCGGGCTGCAGCGCACCGTGTTCGAACTGCAGTCGTACGACTGGCACGCGCGCAAGGACGTGCCGGCCAGCACGCTGCTTGCGCAGATGCGGCGGCTGCGCAGCGAGGGCGCCGTGAATTTCGGCTACTACCCCGACAACTTCCTGAACGGCCATCCGGAGCTCGATGCGATGCGCGACGTGATGTCGCTGAAGTCGCGCCTCGACCCCACCTCGATCAACGCGCTGATGCAGATGCAGCAATCGCCGGGAACCAAGACGCCATGAACACCCACAGCCTCATCCAGCGCCTGCAGGATTTCGTCTTCTACTATCCGTTCTTCATGTCGTATCTGTGGATGATCGGCGGTGTCGTGCACTACTTCCTGCTCGAGGAGGGCCGCGAGCTGTCGACGCGCACGATCGCGTCGAGCGGCATCCCGAAGGTCTCGATCGTCGTACCCTGCTTCAACGAAGCCGCGAACGCACGCAGCGTGATCTCCCATCTGAACGGGATGCAGTATCCGAACTACGACATCATCGCGGTCAACGACGGCAGCAAGGATCGCACCGGCGACATCCTCAACGAGCTGGCCGTCGAGATCCCGCGGCTGCTCGTGATCCACCATGCACGCAACGAAGGCAAGGCGGTCGGGCTCACGACCGCGGCCGCGGTATCCAACGCGGACTACCTGCTGTGCATCGACGGCGATGCACTGCTCGCGCACGATGCGATCGGCTGGATGCTCGAGCACTTCCTGACCGACCCGGGCGTGGGCGCGGTGACCGGCAACCCGCGCATCCGCACGCGCACGTCGCTGCTCGGCCGCATGCAGGTCGGCGAATTCTCGTCGATCGTGGGGCTGATCAAGCGCACGCAGCAGGTGTACGGCCGCATCTTCACGGTGTCGGGCGTAATCACGATGTTCCGCAAGACCGCGCTCGCCGACGTCGGCTACTGGAGCTCGGACATGCTGACCGAGGACATCGACATCAGCTGGAAGCTGCAGTGCCGCGACTGGCGCGTCGTGTACGAGCCGCACGCGCTCAGCTGGATCCTGATGCCCGAGACGGTGAAGGGGCTCTATCGGCAGCGGCTGCGCTGGTCCAAGGGCGGCATCCAGGTGCTGCTCAAGTATGCGGGCACGCTGATGCGGCCCACGCAGATGATGATGTGGCCGCTGTTCGCCGAATACCTGATAGGCATCGCGTGGGCGTACTCGATGTCGTTCATCCTGCTGCTCGCGCTGATCGACGTCGTCTACCCGCTTCCGCCGAACTGGCATGTGTCCGTGGTGCCGCACTGGCACGGGATGCTGCTGGTCGCGACCTGCATCCTGCAACTGATCATCGGCAGCATGATCGATCGTCAATACGACGAAAAACTCCTGATGTACTTCCTTGACACCATCTGGTACCCCGTCGCGTTCTGGCTGATCAGCATGATCACCACCGTCGTCGCCCTGCCCGCCGTCGTACTGCGGGGCCGCGGCAAACGCGCCGTTTGGGTCAGTCCCGACCGAGGCATTCAACATGAAGAACGCGCCGATTATTGACCTTTCCCTGCGCGCACCGCGCGACATGATCGCCGAACGCGGCGGCATCGTCGGGCCCGTGCTCGTCGCGTGGTTCCGTCTCGTGCGGCCCGCGCTGGTCGGAGGTGTATGGGCATCGATCTGCATCTACACGTACCGCTACCTGTTGCCGTTCAACGAGGCCGAGATGCCGATCGAGCAGATCGTGTTCTACGTGACCAGCATCGCGCTGATCGCCGGCACGATCGTCATGTGGCTGATCGCGGGACGCGTCGTGCATCCGCTCGCGTACCGGTTGCGCGTGTCGAAGATGCTGCGGCGCTCGGCCAGCGTCAAGGTGCGCTCGGTGCCGCCGACCGCGTTCGCGAGCGCACGCCGGCGCGGCGCGCGGCGCACGACGCGCATTCTCGTCGCGTCGCACGATGCGAACGGGTCGATTTCGGGCATCGAATGGGTCGCGCACGCCGGCCCGCAGCCCCATGAATGAATCGCCGAAGACGTGCCGCGCCGGTCGCGACACCTGGCCGCGCGACGTGGCACCGCTTCCGGCATCGTGCTGGCGCGCGTCGTGCGCCAGCCGGAAACTTCCTGGAGACGAGGTGAATCATGTGCGGAATCGTCGGAGCAAGCGGCCTGAACAATCAAGTGCCGCAACTGGTCAATGCGCTGAGCCGGCTCGAATATCGCGGCTACGATTCGTGCGGCATCGCCGTGCAGGGCGACGGCCGCCTGCACAGCGAACGCACGCTGCGACGCGTGACGGACCTGCAGGATCGCGTGCTGACGCTCGGCCTCGAAGCGCAGACCTGCATCGCGCATACGCGCTGGGCGACGCACGGCGCGCCGTCGGAAATGAACGCGCACCCGATCATGTCGGGCGACACGATCGCCGTCGTGCACAACGGGATCATCGAGAACCACGACACGCTGCGCGCCGAGCTGCGTGAACGCGGCTATACGTTTCGCGGGCAGACCGACACCGAGGTCATCGCGCACCTGATCCACAGTCTCTATCGCGACGACCTGTTCGACGCGGTGGTGCGCGCCGTCAAACGACTGCACGGCGCGTACGCGATCGCGGTGCTCGGCGCGCGCGAGCCGCAGCGCCTCGTCGCCGCGCGCGCCGGTTCGCCGCTCGTGATCGGCATCGGCGCCAAGCAGAATTACCTTGCGTCCGACTGTGCGGCGCTCAGCGACCTGACCGACCGCTTCGTGTACCTGGAGGACGGCGACGTCGCGCTGATCACGCCGGAGCGCATCGCCGTGGTCGATGCGGGCGGACAGGAAGCGCGGCGCCCGTTGTGCGAAGTGAAGGCGCGCGCGGACGATGCCGCGCTCGGCCCGTACCAGCACTTCATGCAGAAGGAAATCTTCGAGCAGCCGAAGGCGATCGACAGCACGCTCGACGGGATCGACACGATCTCGCCGGCGCTGTTCGACGCGACGGAAGGCACGGGCGCACTGCTGTCGCGGGTGAGAAGCGTGCTGCTGCTCGGCTGCGGCACCAGTTACTACGCAGGCCTGACCGCGAAGTACTGGCTCGAAAGCATCGCGGGCGTGCCCGCCCAGGTCGAGATCGCCAGCGAATTCCGCTACCGCGACACGGTGGCCGATCCGCGCACGCTCGTCGTCGGCATCTCGCAGTCGGGCGAAACGGCCGACACCATCGGCGCGATCGAGCAGGCGCGCGCGATGGGCCAGGACCTGTCGATGGCGATCTGCAACGTCGCGACCAGCACGATCGCGCGCAACGCGCCACTGCGGTTCCTGACGCGGGCCGGCACCGAGCTCGGCGTCGCGTCGACCAAGGCGTTCACCACGCAACTCGTCGCGCTGTTCGTGCTGACGCTGACGCTCGCGCAACTGCGCGGCCGGCTCGACGCCGCGCAAGTCGCGACGCACCTGAAGCAGTTGCGCGCGCTGCCCGACCGCATCGGCCACGCGCTCGCGCTGGAAACGCAGATCATGGGCTGGGCCGCGAAGTTCGCCCGCACCGAGAACGCGCTGTTCCTCGGGCGCGGCATCCATTTCCCGATCGCGATGGAAGGCGCGCTGAAGCTCAAGGAAGTGTCGTACATCCACGCGGAAGGTTATGCGGCCGGCGAGCTGAAGCACGGGCCGCTCGCACTCGTCACGAGCGCGATGCCGGTGGTCACGATCGCGCCGGACGATCGCCTGTTCCAGAAATTGAAATCCAACATGGCCGAGGTGCGTGCGCGCGGCGGCCGGCTCTACGTGCTGGCCGGCAGCCAGCTCGAAATCGACGCCGACCGCGACACGCACGTGATCCGCGTGCGCGAATCCGGCGACCTGCTGTCGCCGATCGTCAACGTGATTCCGCTGCAACTGCTCGCGTATCACGTCGGCTGCGCGCGCGGCGCCGACGTCGACAAGCCGCGCAACCTCGCGAAATCGGTGACCGTCGAATGACGCGGCGAACGCGCCCGGTACAGGCGGTCGTGCGGCTGGCCGCGGCCGTGCTCTGCGGCGCGGGCGGCATCGGCGCGGCGCCGCCGGCCCTCGCCGGCGCGCCGGCCGTGCATACGGTCACCGTGTCGAGCGCGCCGTCGCCGCAGGACACCGGCGACCCGCGGCGCTTCATGCACGGCATCGGCGTGGCCGACGCCGGCGACGGCAAACGCTGGGTGTTCTTCAGCAGTTCGGGCATCGTGCCGCGCGGTGCGCTGCGCAGCGGCAACTGGCCGCACGACGTGTACGTCGGTGAATGGAAGCCCGACAAGCCGCGCGTGCTGCACGTCCGCACGTTCATCAGCCGCCCCGAGGCGCAGGAACCCGTATCGATCGCGCAGAACGCGCACGGCGACATCTTCGTCACGTTCGAGGACGGCTGGAACACGCCGCAGGAAGTCAGCCAGCGCTACGGCGTCTACCGCCGCGACCTGAAGCCGATCAAGCCCTACCCGAACGACGTCGAATCGGGCGGCCATTCGGGGCATGTCGCGACGGTCGCCGACCGTTTCGTCGTGTTCTATTCGGCCGACTGGGTCAACGGCGGCGGGGTCGACAACCTCGGCAGCGGCAACGGCGTCTACCTGAAAACCTACGACGCGGCCGGGCGCGTGCTGAACCATGTCGCGGTCGCGCCGCGCCGCCGCGAGTGGTGGCCCGTGATCGCGGGCTCGCCGCGCAACGCGCTGCTCGTGTGGCAGAAGTTCATCGAAGGCAGCACGGACGCGACGCTCGAATACGCGATGTTCGATCCGGTCACCGCGAAGCTGGAAAAACTCGGATCGCTGAACGACGCAATCCAGTACTACGTGTATTCGGCCGCCTACGTGCCGGAGATCGACCGTTTCCTCGTCGTCACGACGACAGCCGACGATCGCGGCGTCGCGATGCTGATCGCCCCGGACGGCCGTCGCACGGCGACGCTCGATTGCCTGCCCGCGTCGGTGCGCGAGTCGGACATCGGCGTCGCCGGCACGCACGCGTACGTGCCGACCCGCGACGGGCGGCTGCTGACGCTCGCGCTGGCGCCGGCGGATATTGCGGTGAGCGGCGTGCAGCGCTCGCCGATTCCGTGGGGATCGACCGGCGTCGCCGGTTTCCCGGCGCGAGACACGGCGATGCATTTCGTATCGCTGACGCCGTCGGGGATGCGCGAAGCCGATTTCGAGCCGGAGCAACGCACGCCGATGCCGAAGAACGAAGTGTCGTGTTCGAGCCGCTGACGGCTGGCCTGTAACGCGATGCCGCGAACGCGGGCAGACCGCGTTCGCCACCGTACCCGTCGTTTTCCTCCATCCGGACCGCGTTACGCCGACACGTCGCTCATTCAGCCCTCAAGTCGCCGGGTGCGCTGTCGCGGCCCTGTTCGAGCACGACCGCCGCGCCTTTGCGCACCGAATTCGCCAGCACCGTCCGTACCGGATAGACTGTCGCCCGAATCCTTCCATCGGCCGCGGCGTTCCGCCTCCTGCCGCCGCCGGAACGCCCCTTCCCGGAGAACGAATGCTGAAGCGCCAGTGGTTTTCGCTTGTGCTGCTGACGGTTTGCCTGCTCGGGCAACGCGCGTCGGCCCAGCCCACGCTCGAACTCGACACCGACGGCACGGCCCGCGCCCTCACCCGACAGACGTTGCTCGCTCGTCCGGACGCGACCGACATCCATGTGCCGCGCGACATCGCGTACGGCCGGCCGATGACGTTCCGCGCGGTGCCGTTCGCCGCGCTGCTCGGCGACACCCCGCTGCCGGCCGCCGGCGTGCTCGAAACGCGCGCGGCCGACGGTTTCGCCGCGCAACTGCCGCTCGATCTCGTGCGTCGCCGCGCGCCGGCCGGCGCGATTCCGTGGCTCGCGATCGAGGATCCGGCCCGTCCGTGGCCGAAGCTGCCCGGCAAGCAGGTCAGCGCAGGGCCGTTCTATCTCGTCTGGCTCGGGCCGGACGCGTCGTCGGTGCGCGGCGAGCAGTGGCCATACCAGATCGTTCGCATCACGATCGAATCGTCGCCGCTCGCGCGCTGGCCGTCGCTCGCCGTCGATGCGGCGTTGCCCGCGAACGACCCGGCGCGCGCGGGCCAGCACCTGTTCGTCACGCAATGTCTCGCGTGTCACCGCATCGACGGTGCGGGCAGCAGCCACGCCGGCCCGGATCTGAACGCACCGATGAACCCGGTCGACTACTTCCAGCCCGCCGCGCTGCGCCGCTACATCCGCGACCCGGCATCGGTGCGCGACTGGCCGCGCCGCAGCATGCCGGCGTTTCCGCCCGATCAACTGAGCGACCGGGAGCTCGACGAGATCGTCGCGTATCTGGGGTATATGGCGCGCCGCAAGGCCGGCAAGTAAGCCGCGCGCCGGTTACCCACCCGCCGCGCTTACGCTTCCTGCGCGCTCTGCAGCACCGCGCGCAACAGCACGTCGGCGCCGGCCGTCGCCCATTCCGGCGTAATCGCTTCGGCCTCGTTGTGGCTCAGCCCGTCGACGCACGGCACGAAGATCATGCCGGTCGGCGCGACACGCGCGACATAGCACGCGTCATGGCCCGCGCCGGACACGATGTCCATGTGCGACAGCCCGAGCGCACGGGCCGCGTCGCGCACCGTGTCGACGCAGCGCGGCGCGAACGGTATCGGCGCGTACGTGAAAATCTGCTCGATCTGCGCGCCGAGGCCGGCTTCGTCGGCCACGCGCGCGAGTTCCGCGCGCAGCGCCGCGTCCAGTGCGTCGAGCACCGCATCGTCGGGGTGACGGAATTCGACCGTGAAGAAGCAGCCGCCCGGCACCGTGTTGCGCGAATTCGGCCGCGCGTCGATCATCCCGACCGTTGCGCGCGCATCCGGTGCGTAGCGGCGCCCGAGCACTTCGACGAACGAGATCATGCGCGCCGCGCCGACCAGCGCGTCGCGACGGAACGCCATCGGCGTCGTGCCCGCGTGCGCGTCGACACCCGTGAGCGTCACCTCGTACCAGCGCTGCCCCTGCCCCCCGGTCACGACGCCGATCGTCTTGCCGGCCCGCTCGAGAATCGCGCCCTGCTCGATATGCAGTTCGTACGCCGCGTGCACCGGATAGCCGCCGACCGGCTCCGTGCCCGCGTAGCCGATCCGTTCGAGCTCTTCTCCGATCGTCCGGCCAGCGCCGTCGGTGCGCGACAGCCCATATTCGAGCGTATAGACGCCCGAGAACACGCCGGCCGACACCATCGCCGGCGCGAAGCGCGAGCCTTCCTCGTTGGTCCAGATCACGACGTCGACCGGGCGCTCGGTCTCGATCCCCGCGTCGTTCAGCGCGCGCACGACTTCGAGGCCGCCGAGCACACCGTAGATCCCGTCGTAGCGGCCGCCGGTCGGCTGCGAATCGGCGTGCGAGCCCGTCATCACCGGTGCGGCGTCGGGATTGCGGCCCGCGCGGCGCGCGAACACGTTGCCCATCCGGTCGACACGCACCGTGCAGCCGGCGTCGCGCGCCCACTGCACGAACAGGTCGCGCGACTCGCGGTCGAGATCGGTCAGCGCGAGGCGGCAGACGCCGCCCTTCGGCGTCGCGCCGATCTGCGCCATCCGTTCGAGCGATGCCCACAGACGGTCGCCGTCGACGCGCGGCATGGTCACGGTGGCGTCACGCATCGCCGTTCTCCGGCGTGCTTTGCAGCGCATAGCGGAAGTCGCAGCGCCGGCCGCCCTGCATGATCGTGCTCGTGCGCGTGAGCGCGATGTCCGGCGCATAGCCCTGGATGAAATAGCTGTCGCGCGCACAGCTCAGCAGGTGCCCGATCTCGCCGAGCCCCATCGCGTGATACATCTCCGCGTAGCTGCAGCGATGCACGTCGTAGTCGTAGTGCGCGTCGTCCGCCCGCCGTACCTCGACGTCGAGCGCATCGTCCTTCTCCCACAGCACCTGCAGCGCGATGAACGACTTCACGCTCGTGCCGTGCGGCTCCTGCGCGGCGAACGTACGGCCCGCGTCGACGGCCGCGCCGCGTACGGCTTCCGCGATCACGGCCTGCGCGCGCTCGGCGCCGAACTCGCGCTTCATGATCTCGTAGATCGGCTTGATGATTTCCGCTTCGATGCGGCGCCGCGCGAGGATCCCGAGGCGCGGGTCCTCGGGTGCGGCGGCGGATGTCGGGTTCGCTTCGGTCATGGGGATCGTCTCGGTCGTTTTGCGGTTACTTGGCTGCGGTGCGCGAGCCGCCGAGCACGTCGACGACGGCCCACTTCCCGCCGCGCACCTGGTAGATCGTGAAGGCCGGATCCTTCAGGTTGCCTTCGGCGTCGAACGCGATGCGCCCCGTCACGCCGGGCCGCTCGATCGCGCGCACGGCCGCGACCAGCTTCGCCGGCTCGGTCGTGCCGGCCTTCTGCGCGGCCGCGATCAGCGTGGCGGCGGCGTCGTACGCGAACGGCGCATGCAGTTCGATCGGCGCGTGAAAGCGGGCCTGGTATTGCGTGTCGAACGCCTTGCCGCCCGGCATCCGGTCGAGCGGCAGGCCCGGCTCGAGCGCCGTCACGGCGTCGCCGTCCTTGCCGGCGAGCGACAGGAAGGTCTGGCTCACGAAGCCGCCCGCACCGAGCAGCGGCGCGTTCACGCCGAGCTGGCGCATCCGGCGCGCGATCGGCGCGGCCTGCGCGTCGAGGCCGCCGAAGAACACGAGATCCGCGCGCTTGCCCTTGATCGCGGTCAGCACGCCGCTGAAGTCGGTCGTCTTGTCGTTCACGTACTGGCGATCGACGATCGTGCCGCCGTTCGCCTGCACGCCCTTGATGAACTGGTCGGCCAGCCCCGCGCCGAACGACGTGCGATCGTCGATCACCGCGATGCGCTTCGCCTTCAGCGTCTTCGCCGCATACGCGCCGGTGAAGTTGCCGCCTGCATCGTCGTGCCCCATGATGCGGAACGCCGTCGCGTAGCCCTGCTGCGTGTATTGATGGCCGGTGGAGGCCGGCGCGATCTGCGGGATGCCGGCGTCGCGGTACACGCGCGACGCGGGCACGCTGCAGCCCGTGTTCCAGTGACCGACGACGCCGATCACGTGCTGGTCGACGAGTTGCTGCGCGACCGCGACGGCCGTGCGTGGGTCGGACTGGTCGTCGGCCGCGACGAGCTTGTAGACGACCGGCTTGCCGCCGATGGTCGGATGCTTCGCGTTCGCGTCGTCGATCGCGAGTTGCGCGCCGTTCTGCAGATCCTTGCCGATCCGCGCGGACGGGCCGGTGAGCGGCGCGGCGAGACCGATCAGGACCGTCCGTGGAGCGGACTGGGCGAACGCGGGAACGGAGGCGACCAGCGCGGCCGCCGAGAAAGCGAGGCTGGCGGAGAGAAAAGCGATTTTCATGTGCGGGGGACGATCAGTCGAATCAAAAACATGAAAAATATTAAATATTCAACACCCAAACCTCAAATATCCAATTGTTGGATGCTTATACCGTTCCCGACACATTAGCGTACATCGCTGTAAATGCAGGATATTTTTGTGTTGTCGCTTACCCTTATTTTTCGATAAAATTCCACACATGAAAAATATCGAACAATTGCCGCACGATCCGCCGCTGCGCGCGGTGCGTGCGTTCGAAGCATTTGCGCGTCTCGGCTCCGTCACCGCGGCGGCGAGCGAACTCGACATCACACCATCGGCGGTCAGCCATCAGCTGCAACTGCTCGAAGCGTTCATCCAGACGCCGCTGACGGTGCGCGAAGGCCGGCTGCTCGTGCTGACCGACGAGGGGCGCGACTACTACCGGTCGATCAGCGCGGCGTTCTCGGTGCTGCGCAGCGCGACGCGCTTCGTGCGCGACCGTTCGTCGCTGCGCCAGATCACCGTCAGCCTGATTCCGTTGCTCGGCATCGGCTGGTTCATTCCGCGGCTGCACGCGTTCCTGGCCGACAACACCGATGTGGACGTCACGGTGCTGTACGCGCATCACCGCAACTACCGAAGCGATGCGTCGGACCTGTCGATCCGCTTCGGTACCGGCGACTGGCCCGGCTACCGCTGCGAGCGGCTGCTGCCGGGCGCGATGGTGCCGATGTGCAGCCCGTCGTTCCTGAAGCGTCATGGACCGTTCCGCACGCCGGCCGATCTCGCGCGCGCACCGCTCGTGCACGACGAGGATCGCAGCACGTGGGTCAACTGGCTGCAGGGCGCCGGCGTGCGGCACGTATCGCACGCGGTGGGACCGATGTTCGAGGATGGCCAGCTCACGCTGAGCGCCGCCCGCGCGGATCTCGGCGCCGCGTTGCTGCGCGCGCCGCTGGTCCAGCGCGAACTGGCGAACGGCGAACTCGTGCAACTGTTCGATCACGCGCTCGACGACGGGCGCGACTACTATCTGTGCACCCGCGAGGATGCGGACCTGCCGGACGGAGCGCGACGGCTGGCGGCGTGGTTAAGGAAGATGGCGGGGATTTGAGGGGCCCTTGCCGTCGTCGTGCCGGGGTCTTGCATGCTTTCAAGTCGGCATATATGATATGCATATCATATATCGGAGGTTTGCCATGAGCCGGATTCTGGTCGATCTGTCGGATGGCCAACTAGACGCGCTGGCCGTCATCGTCGAGACTCAACACCGCCCCCGCGCCGCCATCATTCGCGACGCGATCGATGCCTACATTGCCCTGAACAAGCACCGGCTTGCCGACGACGTCTTCGGTCTCTGGAAAGATCGCGCGATCGATGGGCTCGCCTATCAAGAGGAATTGCGCTCGGAATGGTAAAAGCCCTTTTCGACACCAACATCCTGATCGATTATCTGGGCGGCGTGGAATCCGCCCGCGCGGAGCTAGGGCGCTACGACTATCGCGCAATCAGCATGGTCTCGTGGATGGAAGTCCTCGTCGGGGCATCCGCAAGTGACGAGGCCCCCATCCGTGCATGGCTCTCGTCGTTCCATGTCATCGCACTCGACAGCACGGTTGCGAATCGCGCCGTGACGATTCGCAAGGACCGCCGGATACGCCTGCCCGACGCGATTGTGTGGGCGTCGGCGCAGGTGAACGGGCTGTTGCTCGTATCGCGCAACACGAAGGACTTTCCCGCCTCCGAACCCGGCGTCCGCGTGCCGTATCAGATTTAAGCAGGCGTACGCGAGCGCGTACGCCTGCACAGCACATCCCCCGAGCCGCGCTCATGCCGAGCGGGCGCTACCCGCGTCAACGTCGTCCGCCCTTCCCACCTCCCGCCAATCAAGGGCCGGAAGCAGATAGAAAATCCCGATGCCCCGGATTGAAACAAGCAATTTCACAACTTCAGGGTGAACCCGGATACTGGCAACACTCCACTCACCCCTGACGAAAAGGAATTGTCCAGATGCCGATCATCAACACCCAAATCAAGCCGTTCAAGGCAACCGCTTACCACAACGGCGAATTCGTGCCCGTTTCGGAAGAGAACTTCAAGGGCAAGTGGTCCGTCGTCGTGTTCTACCCGGCCGACTTCACGTTCGTCTGCCCGACCGAGCTGGGCGACCTCGCCGACCGCTACGCGGAATTCCAGAAGCTGGGTGTCGAAATCTACGGCGTGTCGACCGACACGCACTTCACGCACAAGGCATGGCACGACACGTCGGACACGATCGGCAAGATCAAGTACCCGATGATCGGCGACCCGACGCTCACGCTGTCGCGCAACTTCGACGTGCTGATCGAGGAAGAAGGGATGGCGCTGCGCGGCACGTTCGTGATCAACCCGGAAGGCGAGATCAAGCTGTGCGAAATCCACGACAACGGCATCGGCCGCGACGCGGGCGAACTGCTGCGCAAGGTGCAGGCGGCGCAATACATCGCGGCGCACCCGGGTGAAGTGTGCCCGGCCAAATGGACGCCGGGTGCGGAAACGCTGACCCCGTCGCTCGACCTGATCGGCAAGATCTGACGATCGCGCCGCGCGCCTCGCACGAGGCGCGCGACGGCGGGCCGCCGCATCCCGCGGCCCGCGCCCTCCTCCGGCACGACGTGCCCGACCAGCATCATCAATACGGAATCCGAAACGCCATGCTCGACGCCAATCTCAAGAACCAACTCAAAGCGTACCTCGAAAAAATCACGCGCCCGATCGAACTCGTCGCCTCGCTCGACGACAGCGCGAAATCGCAGGAACTGCTGGCGCTGCTGACCGAGATTGCGTCGCTGACGGATCGCGTGACCGTGGCCGAACGCCGCGACGACGCCGAGCGCAAGCCGTCGTTCTCGATCGGCGAGCCCGGCAAGCCGGCCGGCATCCGTTTCGCCGGCATTCCGATGGGCCATGAATTCACGTCGCTCGTGCTCGCGCTGCTGCAGACGGGCGGCCATCCGATCAAGCTCGACGACGACGTGATCGAACAGATTCGCGCGCTCGACGGCGACTACGCATTCGAAACGTATTTCTCGCTGTCGTGCCAGAACTGCCCGGAAGTCGTGCAGGCGCTGAACGTGATGTCGCTGATCAACCCGCGCATCCGCCACGTCGCGATCGACGGTGCGCTGTTCCAGGATGAAGTCGAGTCGCGCCAGATCATGGCCGTGCCGACGATGTTCCTGAACGGCGCGTCGTTCGGCCAGGGCCGCAGCAGCGTGAAGGAAATCCTCGCGAAGCTCGATACGGGCGCCGGCGAACGCGCGGCGAAGTCGCTCGAAAACAAGCCGGTGTTCGACACGCTGATCGTCGGCGGCGGCCCGGCAGGCGCGGCCGCGGCGATCTACTCGGCACGCAAGGGCATCGCGACGGGTGTGGTCGCCGAACGTTTCGGCGGCCAGGTGCTGGACACGATGGCGATCGAGAATTTCGTGTCGGTACAGGAAACCGAAGGGCCGAAGTTCGCGACCGCACTCGAACAGCACGTGAAGCAGTACGACGTCGACATCATGGACGTACAGCGCGCCGACGCGCTGATTCCGGGCGACGTGCACCAGATCCGCCTCGCGAACGGCGCGGTGCTGAAGGCGAAGACGATCGTCCTCGCGACCGGCGCACGCTGGCGCGAAATCAACGTGCCGGGCGAGCGCGAGTACCGCAACCGCGGCGTCGCGTACTGCCCGCACTGCGACGGCCCGCTGTTCAAGGGCAAGCGCGTCGCGGTGGTCGGCGGCGGCAACTCGGGCGTCGAGGCCGCGATCGACCTCGCGGGCATCGTGAAGGAAGTCACGCTGATCGAATACGGTGCGCAACTGCGCGCGGACGAAGTGCTGCAACGCAAGCTGCGCAGCCTGCCGAACGTGACGATCGTCACGCAGGCGCAGACGACCGAACTGACCGGCGACGGCAGCAAGCTGAACGGGCTCGTCTACAAGGATCTGCGCTCGGGTGAAACGAAGCGTGTCGAGCTCGAAGGCGTGTTCGTGCAGATCGGCCTCGTGCCGAACACCGAATGGCTGAAGGGCACGGTCGAACTGTCGAAGCACGGCGAGATCGTCGTCGATGCGCGCGGTGCGACGTCGGTGCCCGGCGTGTTCGCGGCCGGCGACGTGACGACGGTGCCGTTCAAGCAGATCGTGATCGCGGTCGGCGAAGGTGCGAAGGCGTCGCTCGGCGCGTTCGACCACCTGATCCGGCAGGACGTGGCGGCGCCGGCGGCGAGCGCGCAACCGCAGGCCGAAGAAGCGGTCGCCGCCTGACGCAGGCCGGCCCCACACATCGAAGTTTGTCTCTCTTGGCCCCGCATGCCTTGGTCGGCGTGCGGGGCCCTTTTTATGCCGAAGACGTGCGCGGTCACTTGGTCGCGGTCGGGCCACCGTCCGCCGGCGCAGGCGCCGTCGACTTGAAACTGCTCGACTGCCTGACCAGTTGCTCGGTCATCGCGGCCGCCACCGGATTCGCGCCGGACGACGAACCGCCCTGCCGGTACGAACCGGTGCTCGCCGGCATCGAGGATACCGGCGACATCGACGGCGGCGGCAACGACGGGTCGAGCTTCGCCGACTCCCTGACGAGCGCGGCCGTCTCTGGCGTTTCGGATTTCGTCGCGGCCGGCGGCGCGGCGGCGGCGTGGCGTTCGAGGCCGTCGCGCTTGCGCGGCGCGCGTTGCGTGACCTGCGCGGGCGCAGCCGACTGAGCGCGTTTGGCGGCCGGGGCGGGGGCCGGAGGCGAAGCCGGGGCCTGCGCCGATGGGGTCGAATCCTGCTCGTCGACCGTCACGACGTTGACCTTCGGCGGGGGTGCGACCGGCTTCGTTACCGGTTGCGGCTTGTCGCTGACGACCGGAACCGCCGGCGCAGCACCGACGCGCGCGGGGGCGGCCGGCGCGGGTGTGGGCGCGGAGGGAGGCGGCGCGGCCGCCGCCAGTTTCGGCGCAGTCGCTGCGGCCGGTGCCGGCGGCGCGATCGTGCCCTGTACCGCATGATCGTTGCCCGCGGGCGCCGCGGCAACCGGCGCAGCCGAATCGCCGATGCCGGCGTCTTCGATCGCACGGTGGTCCGCGCGCAGGAGCATCACGTACGCGGTGCCGGCCGCGGCGACCAGAAGCCCGCCGGCGATCATCATGGTTTTACGGGTACTCGTCATGCTTGCTCACCGATCATATCGACGTGAACAAGTCATCATACGCGGCCGACGTCCGTTGATCCCGTACGAATACAATTGGTTGCATTGATCACGGCGGCGGGCCATCGGCCCCGCGCGATGCCGCGCCGCACTATCGTCGGACAAGAAAAAAACGCCGCCCTTCGACCGTCAGATGCAGAAGATCGCGACCGCGATCCCGCCGAACAGCAGCCACTTGACGACGTAGTACACGGTGCGATTCCACGCCTTCAATCGCTTGCCGGCGCGGCGAATCGCATACAGGTACCTGAACGCGCGATTGAGCCCGCCCGTGCGATCGCCGGTTTCGTTCGGCGACGCGGCCGCGCGCATCAGCAGTTGCCCGAATGCATCGTTGACGCGCTGCGCCCAGCGATATTTCATCGGACGATCGATGTCGCAGAACAGGATCACGCGATCGTGTTCGGTGCGGTTTTCGGCCCAGTGCAGGTACGTCTCGTCGAACATCACGGCCTCGCCGTCGCGCCATGCATACGACTCGCCGTCGACGACGATCCGGCACGCGTCGTCGTTCGGCGTATCGAGCCCGAGATGGTAGCGCAGCGAGCCCGCATACGGATCGCGATGCAGCCCGAGCTTGCCGCCCGGCGGCAACTGCGCGAACATCGCCGCCTTGATCGACGGAATCCGCGACAGGATCTCGACCGAGCGCGGGCACAATGCCTGCGCGGACGGATGCGGCGCGTCGTACCACTTCAGGTAGAAACGCTTCCAGCCGTGGCGAAAGAACGAATTGAAGCCGATGTCGTTGTACTCGCCCGACGCCTTGATCCGGCTCGCGTCGCGCAATGCGAGCGCTTCGCGGCGAAACGTGCGCCATTCGCGCTGCAGCACCGCCAGCTCCGGAAAGCGATCCGTGTCGACGAACGGCGTGGTCGGCACCGACGAGAACGCGTACGAAAAGCAGTTCAGCGGTGCGGTAAAGGTCGAGTGGTCGGAAAGTTGCCTGAACAACCGGTGCCGAACCTTGCCGCGCCGATGCGTGTACACGACACACGCAATGAACACGATCAGCAGGACCCAGCGCATCGATATTTCCCCCGTGGTTCTTTGGCGAAATTCTAAAGACGGGGAAAATTTCCTGCATTGACGCCCAGGCGGGACGACGGGCAGCGGGACGACACGGCGCGAATGTCGATCGACCGAGGCCGAAACGCCGAAAAGCCCGCATATACGGGCTTTTCGGGCTATCCGCACGCGCACGCGGCATGCCGCCGACGCACGCGCCGGCGGCGATTATTCCGGAAACGGCAAATCAGTTTGTCCGTCTGCGCGCATACCGAACGTGTTGAGCGTCATCGCGACGAGCGCGTAATAGCCGAGCAGCGCGACGAGGTTCACCACGGTCTCGTGGCCGAAGCGCGCCCGTGCGCGTGCGAACGTCGCATCGCTCACGCGGCGCGTGTCGTACAGCTCGGTGGCGAACGCATGGATCAACGCGTCGTCGTCCGATTCGAAGGCCGGCGCGACGCCACGCCGGATCGCGTCGGCGGTTGCCGCCGGCAAGCCGGCATCGAGCGCGATCGGATGATGGATGTGCCACTCGGCCTGCGAGCGCCAACGCGCGGCCGTCACGAGAATCGCGAGTTCCGACAGGCGCAGCGGCAGCCCCGTGCGGTAGCGGCAGAACGCGCCGAGCTTCTGCGCGTGCTGGGCCAGTTCGGGGCTCGCGATCCAGCCGAGGAACGGCCCGTTCAGGTTGCCGCGCGGGCCGCTGAGGATGTCGGCGAGCACGGCCTTCTGTTCGTCGGTGGCCGATGCGGGATCGAAAGGAGGGAGTCTGTCCGTCATGATGAAAATTCGTTGAGATCGGGGTTCATGCGCCGGCCGACGCGAGCGCCGCGCCAATCGCGCCGGACAGCCGTTCGACGATCGTGTCGATCTGCTGCGCGGTGCAGACGAACGGCGGTGCGACCAGAATGTGGTCGCCGTGCACGCCGTCGATCGTGCCGCCCATCGGATACACCATCAACCCGCGCTGCATCGCTTCGCGCTTGACCGCCGCATGCAGCTTCAGCGCGGGATCGAACGTGGCCCTGGTGTCGCGATCGCGCACGAGCTCGATGCCGACGAACAGCCCGCGGCCGCGCACGTCGCCGACATGCGGATGCGCGCCGTAGTGCTCCCGCAACGACGCGCGCAACTGCTCGCCGCGTGCCTTCACGTTGTCGAGCAGCTTCTCTTCCGCGATCACGCGCTGCACTTCGAGCGCGGCCGCGCACGCGGTCGCATGGCCGAGGTAGGTATGACCGTGCTGGAAGAAGCCCGAGCCGTCGACGATCGTGCGATAGATGCGGTCGCTCACCAGCGTCGCCCCGATCGGCTGGTAGCCCGCGCCGAGCCCTTTCGCGATCGTCAGCAGATCGGGCGCGACGCCGTCTTCGTCGCACGCATACAGGTAACCCGTGCGCCCCATCCCCGACATGATCTCGTCGAGAATCAGCAGCACGCCGTACTTGTCGCACACCGCGCGAATCTTCTTCAGGTAGGTACGCACCGGCGGCACCGCGCCGGCCGTGGCACCCACCACCGTTTCCGCGACGAACGCCGCGACGTTTTCCGCGCCGAGTTCGACGATCTTGCGTTCGAGCTCGTCCGCGAGGCGCTGCGCGTACGCTTCGTCGGTTTCGCCCGCCAACTGGTCGCGGTATGCATAGCACGGGCTCACGTGATGCGCTTCGATCAGCAGCGGCAGGAACGGCTCGCGCCGCCACGCGTTGCCGCCGATCGCGAGCGCGCCGAGCGTGTTGCCGTGATAGCTCTGGCGACGGGCGATGAAATGACGCCGCTGCGGCTCGCCCTTCTCGACGAAATACTGGCGCGCGAGCTTCAGCGCGGCCTCGATCGCCTCGGAGCCGCCCGACACGAAATACACGTGCTCGAGCCCGGCCGGCGCGGCGTCGACGAGCCGGTCGGCCAACTCCTCGGCCACGTCCGTCGTGAAGAACGACGTATGCGCGTACGGCAGTTGCTGCACCTGCCGCTTGATCGCGTCGATCACGCGCGGGTTGCTGTGGCCGAGACACGATACGGCCGCACCGCCGCACGCGTCGATATAGCGTTTGCCGGTCGAATCGATGATCTCGATGCCGTCGCCTGCGACGGCAACGGGCAAGGTGGCGCGCGGGGCGCGATGGAAAACGGTCGTCATGCGTGGCCTCATGGATCAGGATGCGCGGTGTGCGCATCCGGACGGCACGATGCGCGTCGCGAAGCGCTGCGTGCCGTGTTGATGGACGGTGAAGTCGATCGCGGTGTCGCGAATCGCGAACACCGCGGTCGCCAGCGTGTTTTCGTCGTCGGGGTCGGCCGGATCGTCGCGATAGATCGGCAACCCTTCCGGCGCCCGATCGCCGAGCACGCGCAGCAGCGCGGTTTCGTCGATCGCGTCGATGCCGCGCGTGAGCGCGTCGACGCGCCGCTGGCGATCGCCGGACGATTGCGTGACGATCTGCGCTTCCGCATCGCAACCGGGATGCACCAGGTGATTCGCATGGCCCGCAAGCCGTGCGACGTCGACGACCGAACAGCGCGCGACGCTCGCCTCGATGCTCAGCAGCCGCGCATCGCCGGTCGCACCGAGCGTGTGATGAAAGCCGCTCGCGCGTGCATGCGTGCGCAGCACGCCGGCGGCTGCGTCGAGCGACGTCGCGTCGAGCACGGCGCGCGCAAGGATCATGCGCGGCACGCCCGGCGCCGGCGTGCGGATCCGCAGGTTGTTGATCGCCTGCGCGATGCCGGCGCGGTTCGCGGCGAACGTATGCCCCGGCAGCGAACCGGGGTAATAGAAACTGACGAATCCGGGCTTGCCGGCGGGTTGCACGTCGACGAGCAGGCAACGTTCGCGCAGGTACGGATCGCCGTCCTCGTTGTGCGCGATCCAGCGCGTGCCATCCGCGCCGCGCGCGGCGAGCGTCGTGCAGCCGTCCGGCGCGTTGTGAATCAGCTCGCCGCGGCAATTCCACAGAAAAATGTCCTCGGCCGGCCAGCCGATGCCCGCCGCGATCCCGTCCAGCTCCGCGACGAGATCGGGGTACGCGGCCAGCGCGGCCTGCCGCAGCGCATCGACGAACGGATGGCCGCGCCAGCGGCGCACGGCCTGCCATGCGCCGCTCTGCTGCATGTACGGATCGAACACGGGGCGGGCAAGCTCGCCGAGGCGCACGCCGATGTCGAACGGCGTGCCGGCGATGACGGGTGAAAGGGAAAGCGGCATGTCGGGTGTTTCGGTTTCGTTCAGGATACGTGCTTCAGGAATTCCTTCAGGCGCGGCGTCGGCGGCCGGTCGATCAGGTCGGCCGGATGGCCGTCCTCGGCAATGCCGCCCTGATCCATGAACAGCAGCCGCGTGCCGACCCGCTTCGCGAAGCCGATCTCGTGCGTGACGACGATCATCGTCATCCCTTCGGTCGCGAGATCCTGCATCACTTTCAGCACTTCGTGGCGCAATTCCGGATCGAGCGCCGACGTCGGCTCGTCGAACAGCATCAGCCGCGGCCGGATCGCGAGCGCACGCGCGATCGCGACGCGCTGCTGCTGGCCGCCCGACAGCTCCGACGGGTAATGATTCGCGCGCGATTCGAGGCCGACCTTGTCGAGCAGCGCCATCGCCTGGTCGCGCGCGTCGGCGCGCGACGCGCCGCGCACCTGCATCGGCCCGAACATCACGTTCTCGAGCGCGGTCATTTGCGGAAACAGGTTGAACTGCTGGAACACCATGCCGGCTTCGAGCCGGATGTTGCGGATCGTCGCCGCGTTGCCGCGCACGCTCTGGCCATCCACCAGCAGCTCGCCGCCGGTGATCTTCTCGAGCGCGTTGATACAGCGCAGCATCGTCGATTTACCCGAGCCCGACGGGCCGACCACGACGACCACCTCGCCCGCGTCGATCTTCAGGTCGATGTTCTTCAGCACCGGCACATGGCCGAAGCTCTTCGACACGTTCTGGAATTCGATCATGCTCATAAGATTTTCATCCGCTTTTCGACGAGCCGAAGCGTCAACGTCATCGCACCGGTCAGTATCAGGTAGATGACCGCCACCGCACTCCAGATCTCGACCGCCTGGAAATTACCGGCGATGATTTCCTGCCCCTTGCGCGTCAGCTCGCCCACGCCGATCACGATGAACAGCGATGTGTCCTTCAGGCTCACGATGCACTGGTTGCCGAGCGGCGGAATCAGCCGACGGAACGCCAGCGGCCCGACGATCTTCAACAGCACGCGCGGCATCGACAGCCCCATCGCGAGCCCCGCTTCCGTCAGCCCCTTCGGGATCGACAGCAGCGCGCCGCGCACCACTTCCGCGAGATACGCGCCGGAATTCACCGTGATCGCGATGATCGCGGCCGTCAGGCCGTCGATGCGGATATGCGCGAGCAGCGGCAGGGCGAAATACAGGAACATCACCTGCACGACGATCGGCGTGCCGCGGATCAATTCAATATAGACCTGTGCGAGCACGTTCATCGCCTTCGGTCCGTATGCGCGGAACATGCCCGCGATCATCCCGACGACGAAGCCGCCCACCAGCCCGAAAAATGCGATGAACACCGTCAACCGGACCCCGTCCATCAGGTCCGGCAACGCCGCCCAGATCGCCGACCAATCGAAATTCACTTGTCGCTCCCCGTTCGATTCAAGACCCGCGCGGCCCCGGGGCCGCGCGCCGATGCGCCGTCACGCTCACATCTTCGGCGGCTCGGCACCGAACCACTTCTTGTAGATCTGCGCGTAGCGGCCGTCGGCCTTGATCTTCACGAGCGACGCGTTGACCTTCGGCACGAGCGCGCTGCCCTTCGGGAAGCCGATCCCGTACTTGTCGCCGCTGACCGGCTGGCCGGCGACCTTCACCTTGCCCTTGCCTTCGTTGTTCACGAAGAACAGCACGTTCGGCGTGTCGTGCATCGCCGCGTCGACGCGGCCCGCTTCGAGCGCGAGGTAAGCCTGGTCGATGTTCGGGAACTGGCGGACCTCCTTCGGCTTCAGGTGCGCCTTGATCCAGTCGATCGTCGCGGTGCCCGTCTTCGCGGCGATCACCTTGCCGTTCAGGTCGTCGATCGACTTGATCGACGTGTCGCCGGCCTGCACCATCGCGGCGAGCCCGCTGTCGTAGTAAGGCGCGGAGAAATCGATCGCTTTCTTGCGCTCTTCCTTGATCGTCATCCCTGACAGCGCGACGTCGATGTTCTGCGTCTGCAGCGCCGGAATCAGGCCCGCGAAATCCATCGGCTGGATCGTGTATTTCCAGCCCTGGTCCTTCGCGATCTCGGCCCACAGGTCGAGATCGAAGCCGACGTACTTGTCGCCCTGCTTGAACTCGAACGGCATGAACGACGTATCGGTCCCGACGACGAGCGTCTTGGTGTCCGCGTGCGCGAGGCTGGCGCCGAGTGCGGCGACGACCGCGACGGCTTTCAGGAAGGAACGGCGACTCATGGATTCTCTCCGCATGATTGAGCGATGTGACCGGCCAACGGGCCGGCGGAACGACGACATCGAGTCGCACCGCAACATGCGATGTCTAATTAGACATTAGTGCAACAAGTGTTGTCAATGGCGATACTACGACACCAAAAAAGTCCGCAACAGATAAATGCATCGAGACAAACCCGGGCCGCGCGGCGCGGATAGATCGGAGGAAAGCGGGAGGATGGCGGAGCAGAATGCCCCGCCGGATCGTGGCGCGCCGGCGGATGGCGGCGCGGAGCGGAAGATGGCGCGCCGTGCCGGAATGGCCGTGCGCGTCACGCCGGCAACCGCCGGCTCGACTCAATGCAGGTGGCGCAACGCTCGGGCAATGGCCAACGGGCAACGCGCCGATGCCGCACCGCTCACGCCGCGACCCCGCTCGCCTGATGCGACACGAGCCGCGCATACGCGCCCTGCCGCGCCATCAGGTCCGCATGGCGCCCGGCCTCGATCACCGTGCCCTGCTCCATCACGAGGATCAGGTCGGCATGGCGCACGGTCGACAGACGGTGCGCGATGACGATCGACGTGCGCTGCGCCATCAGGTCCTCCAGCGCCGCGCGGATCTGCTGCTCGCTGATCGTGTCCAGGTGCGACGTCGCCTCGTCGAGGATCAGCACCGGCGCATCCTTCAGGAAGGCGCGCGCGATCGCCACGCGCTGGCGCTGGCCGCCCGACAACTGCACGCCGCGCTCGCCGACGCGCGTCGCGAGCCCGTCGGGCAGCCGCGCGACGAAGTCGCCGAGCGCGGCGTGATCGATCGCGCGCCGCACGTCCGCGTCGGATGCGTCGTTCGCAGCGAGCCGGATGTTCGCTTCGAGCGTGTCGTTGAACAGGTAGGTATCCTGCGCAACGAGCGCGATGTGCTGCCGCAGGTCGTCGAGCCGCAGGTCGCGCAGGTCGACGCCGCCGAGCGTCACGCGGCCCTGCTGCGGATCCCAGAAGCGCAGCAGCAGGCTCGCGACGGTCGACTTGCCCGCGCCCGATGCGCCGACCAGCGCGACCGTGCTGCCGGGCGGCGCCTCGAAACTCACGCGATCGATCGCGGGCACGCTGCGCCCCGGATACGTGAACGACGCCGCCTCGAACCGCACCGTCGCATCGCCGGGCATCGCGTGCGCGCCGTCGGTCACCGTCACGGGTTCCTTCTCCAGCGCGCGCAAGCGTCGCGTCGAGGCGATCGTGTCGGCAAGCTGGCGCGCGACCTGGCCGATTTCGGCCACCGGCATGAACGCAGCCACCGCGACCAGCACCAATAGCGGCAACGACTCGCGCGGGAACCCGCCGCGTGCGCACAACCACGCGCCGAGCGCCGCGACCGCCAGCCCGCCCAGCCCGCTCGCGACTTCCAGCGCGGCGCTTTGCGACGACAGATCGTCGAGCAGCTTCGCGCGCTGCCGGCGGTACGCATCGACCTCGGCCACGAACGCTGCGCGCCGGCGCGCGATCGCCTGGAACGCGGTCAGTTCCGCGAGTCCCTGGATCATTTCGGTCAGGTGCGCACCGAGCTGGCCGAGCGCTTCGCGCGCACCGGTTCCGAGCCGGTCGACGTCGCGTCGCGCCAGCACGGGTGCGAGCCCCGCCCACAGCAGGAACGGCAACAGCACGAGCGCGAGCGGCCACGCCACCGACGCGAGCAACGCCAGCACACAGGTCGGCACGAGCACCGCGACGAATGCCGGCGCCAGCGTATGCGCGTAGAAATATTCGACGGTCTCGACGTCCTGCGTCGCGAGCGACACGAGATCGCCGGAACGGCGACGCAGCAGCCCGGCCGGCGCGAGCCGTTCGAGCGTCGCGAACAGCGCGATGCGCATTTCCGCGAGCAGCCGGTACGCCATGTCGTGCGCGAGCCAGGATTCGAGCCAGTGCAGCACGGCCGCGACCGGCGCGATCGCGAGCAGCGCGACCACGAGCCCGCTGCCGACATGCCCCGTCGGCACCGCGCCGACCACCCGTGCGCCGATCACACCGACGCCGATGAATGCGAGCACGCGGCCGATTCCGAACAGCACGGTCAGCACCACCTTGGTCTTCCACGGACGCACGAAGCGCAGCAACGTCTGCAACGTTTCCGGCCAGCCGATCGTCGCCGCATCGTCGTTCAGCGGCCGCACTTGCGGGCCCGACGACGCGCGCGCGCTCGCACCGGCCGCCGCCGTCGCGCCGACGGATTCGGCGACCGCTTCCAGTTGCGGCCCCATCAGCCGTCGATACGGGCCGTCGCGCGCGATCAGCGCCGCATGCGTCCCTTCGTCGACCACCCGCCCCTGATCGAGCACCAGGATACGATCGGCGCCGATCACGCTGGACAGCCGGTGCGCGAGCACGAGCGTCGTCCGTCCGTGCGTGAGCCGGTCGAGCGCCTGCTGGATCAGCGCTTCGTTTTCCGCATCGACCGACGACAGCGCCTCGTCGAGCAACAGGATCGGCGCATCGCGCAGCAGCGCGCGGGCAATCGCGATGCGCTGGCGCTGGCCGCCCGACAGCATGAGCCCACGTTCGCCGATGCGCGTCGCGTAGCCGTCGGGCAGCGCCGAGATGAAATCGTGCGCGTTGGCCGCGCGCGCGGCCGCGATCATGTCCGCGTCGCTGGCGTCCGGGCGGCCGAGCCGCAGGTTGTCGGCGACGCTGCCGTCGAACAGCGTCGCATCCTGCGCGACGACCGCGATCATGTCGCGCACCTGGTCGACAGAGAGCGTACGCACGTCGTGGCCGCCGATCCGGACCGCACCGCCCTGCGCGTCGTGCTGGCGCAGCAGCAGGCGCACGATGGTCGACTTGCCGGCCCCGCTCGGCCCGACGATCGCCACCGTCTCGCCCTCGCGCACCGAGAAACTCAGCGCCGCATGGGCATCCGCGCGGCGGCCCGGATACGCGAAGCTGACGTCGTCGAACGCGATCTCCGGCCGCAGGCCCGCCACCCGCGGCGCGTCGGCGGCCGGCGCCTGACTGCCCGCGTCGAGCAGCGCATGGATCGCATGCGCCGCGGACTGGCCGATCATCCCCTGATGCAGCACCGCACGCAGGTCGCGCAGCGGGCGGAAGATCTCGCTGCCGGCCATCAGCACGATCAGCAGCGCTTCAACGCTCATGTCGCCGTGCTGCACGCGCCACGCGCCCACCGCGATCGCCGCGGCCGCGCCGAGGCCGGTGCCGAGATCGGTGAAGAACCGCGTCAGCAGGCCGAGCGCGAGCACCCAGAACGTGCTGTCCGACAGTGCGCGCGCCTTCGCGGCCAGCTTCGCGCCGAACGCGGTGCTCTGCCCGAACGCCTTCAACGTCGGCAGGCCCTGCACCGCGTCGAGAAACTCCTCGCCGAATGCCTTGAACGCGGCCGAACGGGCGAGCGCCGCACGCTTGTCGGCGCGATGCACGAGCTGCGGCAGCGCCAGCGTGACGAGCGCCGCGACCAGCAGGATCGCGGCCGTCGGCACGTCCCACCACGCGAGCACCGCGAAGATCATGAGCGGCGCGCACGCGGCGATCACGAGCTGCGGCAGGTAAACGCCGAAGAAGGTCTGCAGCTGCTCGACGCCGTCGACGACGGCCAGCATGACGCCGCCCGTGCGTTCGCCGTTGAACCATGCGGGGCCGAGCGCGGCGATCCGGTCGAACAGCCGCGCGCGCAGCGTCGCCTGCACGCGGCCCGCCGTATGCTGCGCGAGCACCGTGCGGCGATGATCGAGCCAGGCACGCAGCAGCACGCAAGCCGCCGTTGCAACGACGGCCTCGCCGATGTCGCGCGCCGGCGCGCCGGAAAAAACCAGCGCCAGCACGCGACCGAGAAATACGAAGCGCAGGATGCCGACACCCATCGCGAGCAACCCGAGCGCGACGGCCGCCGCCACCCGCCAGCGCAGCCCCGCCGTCATGGCCCATAGTCGTCGGTCGAAATACATGAAGCCCTCCAGTCGGTGTTTCGTTGCGTTTTTCTTGACCGGATCGAGGCTACCTGCGCCGCCCGCGCGCGGCAAAAGATGATTTTTCAACGGGTGTTGAGTCAACTACAATACCCCGCATGTCGCACCTTCCTCCCCTCAGCGCACTGCGTGCTTTCGAGGCGACCGTTCGCCTCGGCGGGTTCGCGCGCGCGGCGGTCGAGCTGAACGTGTCGACCAGCGCGGTCAGCCATCAGATCCGCTCGCTCGAGGAATCGCTCGGTGCGCGGCTGCTCGAACGCAGCACGGGGCTCGGCGGCATCAGCCTCACGCCGGCCGGTGCGCGCCTGCTGCCGGCCGTCGGCGAGGCGCTGTCACGTCTCACCGACGCGTGCGCCGAGATTCGCGGCACCGCGCAACGGCTCACCGTCTCCGCCAACGCGCCGTTTTCGTCGATGTGGCTCGCGCGCCGGCTGGCGGAATTCTCGTCGCTTCATCCCGACACCCCGCTGCACGCGGTCGTGCTCGACGACGAGCCGGATTTCGCGCGCAGCGGCGTCGATCTGGCGATCGTGCACGTGCCCGCGCACCGGCTGCGGGCCGACGACGACGTGCTGATGCGGGAAACCGTGTTTCCGGTGTGCAGCCCCGAACTGTTTCCGTACGCATCGGGATACGTATGCCGCTCGCGGCTGCTGCAGGAGATGCACGAGGACAACCCCGAGATCGACTGGCGCAACTGGGCATCGGAATTCGGCCTGCCGGGTGACTTCGAGACGAAGATCGTCCGTTACAGCAGTTTCAGCCAGGTAATCGGCGCGGCCGTCGGCGGCGCGGGCATCGCGCTCGGCCGCGTGCCGCTGATCGAGCCCGAACTGCGCAGCGGGCGCCTGGTGCCGCTGGTGCCGGGCCTCGCACGCGACGCGTCGTGGCGCTTCGTGCTGCGCCGCCATCCGTCGACGCGGCACCGGCTGCTCGATCCGTTGATCGCGTTCCTGCGCAGCGAAGCGGACGCACCGCCGTTCGTCTCGAAAATGGTTGCGCCCGCATCCAACGATAGTCACGCGCGAGGCACGAGCGGCGCCTGACGGGCCGGCATGCAAGGCCGGCCTCGCGTCGCCCGGCGGCCGCTTACGGCGTCGCGAAGAACAGCGCGACGACGCACGCCATCCCGCCGAACCACACGAGCGAACGCAGCGACGCCCAGTTCAGCAGGTACATCAGCGCATAGACGATACGGATCGCGACGAACGCGATCGCGAGCTGATCGACGCGATGCACGTTCGCGCCGTTGTGCCATGCCACCACCAGCGCGGCCGTGAACAGCGCAAGCGCTTCCCACGCATTCTGATGAGCGGCCTGGGCGCGTGCGCGCCAGCCTTCGAGCTTCGCCAGGTACTCGCGCGGCGCGCGGTTGTCGTAACCCTTGCGGGCCTTGGCGAGAAACGTCATCGGGAACGGCAACAACGCGACGATGAGCAGGCACAGCTGGGACGTCGTCATCCAGGTCTCCTCCATTATGATTACATTGAACAATGACAAGATCGCCAAGAGCTTAGCATCGCGCCGTGCCGTTCGCGCACCGGTTTTCTAGACGGGAGACTCGGCCGCGCAGGCCGCCGGCGACGAGCCCGGCCCGCTACGACACCAAAATTTCCACCAAATCGTCGACAAATACGTTAATTAAAACTGGTCGAACACCAATAAGATAGCGCTCAACACTGGCTTGGCACGCGAGCGCGCCAAGCCCGCCGTTTCCCTCCGCGCCGCCGCGCGCCGAACGACATCCGACCCGAGCCCTTGCCATGCCCCGTCCCATCGTCGCCCATATCCGCCCGGACGCCGTCCGCCACAACCTCGACTTCATCCGCCGCACCGCTGCGCAATCGCGCGTGTGGGCCGTGATCAAGGCCAACGGATACGGCCACGGCATCGAACGGATTTACCCGGGCCTCGCGGCCGCCGACGGCATCGCGCTGCTCGATCTCGACGAAGCCGTGCGCGTGCGCGAGCTGGGCTGGGACAAGCCCGTGCTGCTGCTCGAAGGGATCTTCGAGCCGGCCGACGTCGAGCTGGCCGATCGCCACCGGCTGACGGTCGCCGTGCACTGCGACGAACAGCTCGACCTGCTGATCGCCGCGAAGCCGCGTCAGCCGATCGACATCCAGCTGAAGATGAATTCCGGCATGAACCGGCTCGGCTACCGGCCGGCCGCGTTCCGCGCCGCCTGGGAGCGCGCGGCGCGCGCGCCGTCGATCGGCAAGATCACGCTGATGATGCATTTCGCGAACGCCGACGAAGGCGAGGTCGACTGGCAGCTCGAGCAGTTCGACGCGACCACGGCCGGGATTCCGGGCGAGCGCTCGGTATCGAATTCGGCGGCGGTGCTGTGGCACCCGCACGCGCACCGCGACTGGGTGCGCCCCGGCACGATCCTGTACGGCGCTTCGCCGACGGGTGCGTCGCGCCATATCGCCGACACGCCGCTGACGGCCGCGATGACGCTGACCAGCCGGATCATCGGCGTGCAGACGCTCGCCCCCGGAGAGACCGTCGGCTACGGCCGGCGCTTCACGGCCGACCAGCCGATGCGGACCGGCGTCGTCGCGTGCGGCTACGCGGACGGCTATCCGCGCCATGCGCCGACCGGCACGCCGATCGCCGTGGACGGCGTGATGACGCGCGTCGTCGGCCGCGTGTCGATGGACATGCTGACCGTCGACCTGACGCCGTGTCCGAACGCGGGCATCGGGTCGAGCGTCGAGCTGTGGGGCGACCAGGTGAAGGTGGACGACGTCGCGGAAGCCAGCGGCACGATCGGCTACGAGCTGATGTGCGCGCTCGCGCGCCGCGTGCCGGTGGCGATCGTGCCCCCCGGCGCGTCGAGCATGCAGCCGGTGCCGCGGACCGGCAGCCACGGGCGCTGACCGGCGGCGGTTCGGCGATACGCGACCGCGCGCCGCACCTGTCGCGCTACGTACCGGCGGCCCGCCCACGCGCACCGGCGACGACGCGGGACGTCGTTGCGCGTCGTGCAACGACGGGCGCCGATGCGCTCCCCGCGCGCTTGCGCCGATGCGTCACGAGCGCCACGTCGGCTTCCGCTTGTCGAGGAACGCGTCGATGCCCTCGCCCGCATCCTCTTCCATCATGTTGCGCGCCATCACGTCGCCCGCGTACGCATACGCCTCGTCGAGCGGCAACTCGCGCTGACGATAGAACATCTGCTTGCCGATCCGCACCGCGGCCGGGCTCTTCGCGACGATCTCCGCGACCTTGCGCGCGACGGCCGCATCGAGCGCGTCCTCGGGCACGGCTTCGTTGACGAGCCCCCACGCGGCGGCCGTCGCCGCATCGACGAAGCGCCCGGTCATCAGCATGTCGAACGCGCGCTTGGCCGCGACGTTGCGGCTCAGCGCGACGGCCGGCGTCGAGCAGAACAGCCCGACGTCGATGCCCGACACCGCGAAGCGCGCGGTATCGGCCGCGATCGCGAGGTCGCACGCGGCGACGAGCTGGCAGCCGGCCGCCGTCGCGATGCCGTGCACGCGCGCGATCACCGGCACCGGCAACGCGCGCATCGCGAGCATCACGCGGCTGCACTGCGCGAACAGCGTGCGGTAGTAGTCGAGTTCGGGCTTGCTGCGCATCTGCCGCAAGTCGTGGCCGGCGCAGAACGCCTTGCCTTCGGCGGCCAGCACGACGCAGCGCACGTGCGGATCGGCAGCCAGCGTATCGAACGCATCGTGCAGGGCCGAGAGCAACGCTTCGGACAACGCGTTGAACTGCTGCGGGCGATTCAGGCGCAGCGTGACGACGCCGTCGTGCGTGTCGCGCAGCAGGATCGGCTCGGCGGTCTGTTGATCGGGTTCCATGGGGCTCCGCTGGACGGGGTTCGACAGGTTGCGCGGCGAGGCGAACGCGTGACCATCGCGCCCGCCCGCTCGCGGCATGACGAGGAAATGGTCCTCCACATTCCGCGGCGCGTCCAGCCGCGCCGCCGCATGCGCGTGCGCCGCGGCCTGCCCGCCACTGCGCCACGCCCCTGCCGCTCGTGCGTCAACGGCGCGGCTGCGCGGCTTGCGCGCGACCTGCCGTCCGCGCAGCCAGCGCGGCAATCGCATAGGCGACGCAGCCGAGCGCCGCGACAGCCCACAGCGCATCGGTCGGATCCGGCAACAGGATCGTCGCGGCGCCGGCAACGGCCACGCCGAGCAGGCTGCCGGCCTGCCGTGCCGCGTTGAGGAACCCGGATGCCACGCCCGCCGCGTCGGCAGGCACCTGTTCGAGCACCGTCGCGATCATCGGCGCCACCGACAGCGCGGTCCCGGTGCCGAATGCGATCATGGCCGTCCAGACCGCCGGCCACGGCGCACGCAGCGCGAGCGCAAGCGCGATCGCGGGAACGGCCAGTGCCGCCATCGCGAGGCCGTTTGCCATCAGCGTGACCGGACGCACCCGGCCGTGCAGTTTTCCCGACAGCAGATTGCCGAGCGACAGACTCAGCGCGAACGGCAACAGCGTCAGCCCCGTCTGCCGCGCACTCATGCCGAAGCGCCCGTGCAGGTACAGGCTCAGCACGAACAGCAGCCCGAAGTACCCGACATAGACGAGGCTGCCCATCAGATTCATCGCGACGAAGATGCGGTTGCGAAACCACGCGAGCGGCACCATCGGATGGCGGGCACGCCGCTCGACCACGACCAGCACGGCGGAGGCGAGCGCGGCGATCAGCAGCGCGCACCGGACCTCGGTGGCGCCGACGCCGCGCGTCGGCAGTTCGATGACCGCGAAACACAGCGCACCGAGCGCCGTCGCCCCGACGCACTGGCCGGCCCAGTCGAACCGGCGCACGTCCTGCGCGGCCGATGCGCGAACGAGCGCCGCCGCGCCGGCAAAGGCCACCGCGCCGGTCGGCACGTTGATCAGGAATGCGCTGCGCCAACCGAAATCGTCGACCAGGATCCCGCCGAGCACCGGCCCCACGGCAACCGCGACCGACGCGATGCCGGCCCACACCGCGATCGCTCGCGCCCGCTCGGCCGGCACGTCGAAGGTGCTGCGCACGATCGCGAGCGACGCGGGCAAGAAGAGCGCGGCGCCCGTGCCCTGCCCGAAACGCGCGACCACGAGGACCGCCACCGACGACGCGACGCCGCACGCCGCCGACGCGGCGACGAACAGCGCCAGCCCGGCGAGATACACGTGCTTCGCGCCGAACCGGTCGGACAGCGCGCCGCCCGCGAGAATCAGCGCGGCGAAGCTGAGCGTGTACGCATCGACGATCCACGCGAGTTCCGCGACCGTCGCGCCGAGGCTCGTGCGCATCGCCGGCAGCGCCACGTTGACGATCGTCGAATCGAGTACCGCCATGAACATGCCGACCGCGACGAGCGCCAGCGTCCAGCGCTGCTCGCGCGCCGTCGGGCGGCTCGGCGCCGCCGCGGCGACGGGAACGGGGACGGAAACGGAATGGCAATCGGACATGACACCTCCAGGCAGATGCCGGGAGTCTAGGACCGGGCGCATGATGCGGAAAAGTGATAATTTCGCATTTGCCCGATGCAGATTTGCATCATTCGATTCCGCCCACCGCTGGCTGCCCGATCGTCCGTCGAGCGACTCCACCCGGTAGCGGTAGACAAGAATCACGCAGGTGATCCTGCCCCGTGGCAGAACCTGCCGGTCAACGGCACGCCTTGCCTTCCCGCCATCAATGGCGGGTTTCTCGGAGCACATCCTGATGAACTGGGACAACGCCCGCTTCTTCCTCGCGCTGGCGCGCACCGGCACGCTGCGCGGCGCCGCGGCGCAACTGAACGTCGATCAGGCGACCGTCGGGCGCCGGATCGCCGCGCTCGAGGACGAGCTCTCGGCCCGGCTGTTTCTCCGCACCCCGTCCCTCTATGTGCTGACGACCGCGGGCGAAGCCCTGCTCGAACCGGCCGAAACGATGGAGCGGGCGTCGCTGACGATCGAACGCCGCGTGATGGGGCTCGACGAGCAACTGGCCGGGTCCGTGCGCGTCGCCACGACCGACACGCTCGGCAAGCGCTTCGTCGTTCCCGCGATCGCCCGCTTGCGGCGCAGGCATGCCGGCATCGACGTCGTGTGCGTGACGTCGGCGCAAATCACCAACCTCACGCGCCGCGAAGCGGATCTCGCGATTCGCACGTTGCGGCCGGAATCGCCGGATCTGATCGTCAGGCGGCTCGGGCATCTCGAAACGGGCATCTACGCATCGCGCCGCTATCTGGCCGAACGCGGCGAACCGGTCGCGGGCAGCGCGTTCGACGGGCACGATCTGGTGATGTATCAGCAGCCGGTGGTGCCGACGATGTGGGACGCGCTGTGCGGCGAACCGACTTCACGTGGCCGCGTGATGTTCCAGACTTCGTCGACGATGATGCTGGTGGAAGCCGCGCTGGCGGGGCTCGGTATTGCGGAGCTGCCGTGCTTCCGCGCCGACACCGAGCCGGAGCTGGTGCGACTCATGCCGCAGCGGTGCAATCATTTCGACGTGTGGCTCGTCGCCCATGCCGATCTCTACAAGACCGCGCGCGTGCAGGCGGTGATCGAAGCCGTCGTCGACGAATTCGCGACAGCGGCGGCCCCCGCCCGCTAACGGGCCGGTGCGTCAGCGCGGCTGATACTCGCCGTCGCTCGCCGACCAGCGAAACGTCCGGCGCCATTTGCCGCCGCGTTCGCGCAGCTGCAAGTCGTGGAAGCCGTCCGTCGACGTCGACAGCACGCTCAGCGCATTGCTGCCTTCCGTGACGTCGTGATCGCGCGTGCCGTCGCGATGCCAATCGCCGGCGATATCCCGGTAGAACATCATCGGCTGCGCGGTCACTTCCGCTTGCGCCCGCTGCGCCACACACGCACGCCCGACCACAACTGACCGACGCCGACGACGAAAAAGACCAACCCCATCGCGCCGAATGTCAGCAAATCGCCCCAGATCGCGCCGAACGTGTTCATCCGCGCAGTCATCGCCGGCGCGTCCGGCGCATAGCGCACCTCGACCGTCGCGCCGTCCTCGACGCTGACGTCGCCGCCCTGCGGATATTCGACATGTTCGCCCGCGAGCGTCGTGAACGCGATTTCCGGATGATGCGGGCCCGCGTTCAGCTTGACGACGCGCCCCGGCACGACGACCGACGTTCGCAGGAACTCACGCGTCGACTGCGCATACAGGCCGACGCCGATCAGCATGCACGTGCCCACGACGGTAAAGACGATGCCCTTTGCGATCAGCGTCTCGATGTGCCGGGCTGCAGCCCCGCCGGATACGGACATCATCCGTTTCGCGCTACGGACGCGACCGATAGAACGACACGTCGATCCGGGACTGTGTCTTGCAGCGATACATCACGCCGCGCCCCGTTTCGTCGGTCACGCCTTCGTACGGCCCGTTGCAGCCCGTCACCTTGTACTGCGCGAACGGAACGCGCTTGCCGTCCGTCGGACGGACCAGCACCGGAATGCGTCCGGTCGGGCCGTCGCCGATCATGCGGACGAGCACCATGCGCGCCGCATCGATCGGCGCGTCGGAACGCATGTAGATCGTGCGCCCCTGCGCGTCGGTGGTGCCTTCGACTTCGAGTTCCCGGCTGTCCTGGGTCGCGCTGGTGTAAAGCGCGAACGCATAGCGCGTGTTCGGCAGCGCCTGCCTGGTGGCGGGGTCGTGCAGCACGAAATAGCATCCGTTTGCGCCCCGCCCGGCCGACGCCTGCCCGTTGGCCTGCGTGGGATTGCACGTGTACGACGAGCCGTCGCCCGCGGCCGCCGTGTGTGCACGCTGTGGCCCCGTGTTCGCGCATCCGCCCGCCAGCGCGGCGACCAGCGATACGCACGCGCCGCGCAAGCGCGCGGGCCGACCGATTCCGGTTTTCATTGGAAGGTGTACCGTTCCCGATGTTGTCAATGCCGGGCGTGCCGTGCATGACACACCGGCACGCCGCCCTCGGCAACCGGCCACGCCGCGGCCGCGCGCCCCGAACCGCAGCGTCAAACGCCGGCGCGGCATCGAGCCCGCGCCGGCCGCGCGCGTCAGCCCGCGAGCTTCTTCAGCGCGTCGAGCACCGCATCGCCCTTGAACGGCTTCACGATCCAGCCCTTCACGCCGGCGGCCTTGCCGCGCTCCTTCATCGCCGGGCTGCTTTCGGTCGTCAGCATCACGACGTTGACCGCCGTGTTCGCCAGTTCGCCGCGAATCTTCTCGACCATCGTCAGGCCGTCCATGTTCGGCATGTTCACGTCGCTGATCACGAGGCGCACGCCGGGCGTCGCCTTGAGCTTCGCGAGCCCGTCCTTGCCGTCGACGGCCGTCGCGACGTCGAGCCCGTGATTGCGCAGGAAGCCCGCCACTTCGTCGCGCACCGTGCCCGAATCGTCGACCACCAGAATCTTTGCCATGTCGTATTCCCCTTTCGTCGTTGCTGACTTCAACATTCAAAACAGTTCGAGTTCGCCCGATTCGACCATCGGCCCGACGTCCTGCACCGATTCGCGGAAATCCTCCGGCGACCAGCTCAGGCTGAACACGAAACGCTGGTCGAGACGGACCGAGCGCCCCGATGCCGGATCGGTCATCCGGTACTTGAAACAGAGCTGCGGACAGTCGCCGCCGAACGAGATGAACTTCTGCTTGTGATTGACGACGAGCGGCACCTGCACCGGATGGCGCGCCAGCGCCTCGGCGTCGCCGAGATAGCGGTTCTTGAACGCGCCCCACACGAGGTTGGTCAGCTCGCCGAGCACGCTGTTCACGTCGCGGAAATCCGGCGCGCGGCTGCCGTCGCGCGAGCCGCCGAGCATGTCGAGCAGCGGCTGCTCGCTCGTCTGCAGGAGCATGTAGCCGCGGCACCACGCGCTTTCGAGCGCGATCAGGCTGAACACTTCGCCGAAGATGATCTGGTCGCGCACGATGCACGGCGTGTCGTGCTCGATCGTCATGCCCGGGAACAGGCTGTCGAGGCGCGCCTCGGTGATCTCCGAGATGCCGCGCACGAGCGCGTTCGGGTAGTCGCGGCCGAACAGGTATTCGTCGATCGCGCGCTCGAGCGGCGTCATGTCGTCGGCGACGTAGGCCGCGCACGCGACACGCGCGAGCGCATCGGGCAGCCCGTCGCGCGACGCGAGCGATTCGCGGCGCAGGATGATCGGCAACTCGGGCCGCAGCGCGTCGATCTGCGTCGCGATGATCGCGCTCTCGGCCGGCGAGCCGCCGTAATCCTCGGCCAGCAGGATCGCGCCGAGATCGATGTTCGAGCGCAGCACCTTCAGCAGCCGGCTGCGCCGCACGGTCAGGCCGACCAGGTTGTGCTCGTCGCAGAAACGCTTGATCGCGTCGGCATGCACGCGGCTGTCGTCGAGCACGAGCACCTTGCTGACGGGTTGGTCTTCGGTCATCTGATGGATTCCTGATGGTCGGTCAGAACAGTTCGAGCTCGCCGCCAGTTTCCACCGTGGCCGCTTCCGGCACATGGAAATCGACCGGCGCGTTCGCGCACACGCACAGCGTCGCGCCGACCCGCACGTCGTCGAACGTCAGGTCGTACGCGGCCACGTAGTCGGGCGAGAGCGCGTGCATGTAGTCGATGCTCGCGCCGCTCAGCAGGTAAGGCGTCGACATCCCGAGATCGGGAAACGGCACGGTCAGCGCCTGGTTGATCGCGCCGCAACACAGGTTCGCGGCTTCCATGAACGCGTCGGTCAGCGGCCGCGCGTTGCCCGCGCCTGCCGCCGTGCCGACGAAATGGCGGCGCGTCGCATCGTCGTCGCTGAAGCGCAGCGCGAGCAGCAGGCGGAAGTGCAGCGCCGAGATCGTCAGCACGGCCACATGTTCGGGCGCCTTCGATTTCGATCGCGACGTCGCCTGCACGCGATCGGGCGCGTCATGTTCGTGGCCGGTGGCCGGCCGGATGTCGCACGCGCCGCCGGATGCGAGCCGCGTGCGCGCGGCATCGAAAAAGATCCGCTCGAAACCGGCTCTCGCCTGCGCGCCGATCACGCGGCCTCTCCTTCGATCCGCGCGTGCAGTTGCCCGGCCAGCGTCTCGACGGTCGCGAGCGCGGCCGTGATCATCTTGCCGCCGGCCTGGATGTCCTGGAACGTCGCGGCCGTCACGAGATCGTTGCGGTTCAGGCTGTCGCGATAGCTGTTCGACAATTGCTGCGAGCGCGCGGCCAGCCCGCGCACCTCGCTCGCGACGATCGAGAAGCCGCGCCCGGCCGTGCCCGCGCGCGCGGCCTCGATCGACGCGTTCAGCGACACGATCGACACGTGCGCGACGATCGCCGACAGCTCCTGGTTCTTCGTGCGCATGTCCTGGTTCTGCGTGGTCAGCGAGATCATCTGCTCGTGCCAGCGCTCGAACGTGCCGGCTAGCCCGCGCAGGCGCGCGGCTTCGTCGGCTATCTTCATCGCGTGCTGCGCGAGCGCCGCGCGATCGGCCGACAGCGCCTGCAACGCGTCGCGCTGCGCGCCGTGCGCGGACGCCTCGCGCGCCAGCGCCTCCTCGAGCTGCGCCTCGCGCCGCGCCCATGCGTCGGCCGCTTCCGCATGCGCCGACGCCGCTTCCTCGGCGCGTGCGCGGGCGGCGTCGAGCGCGTCGCGCAACGCATCGGCCTCGCGCGCCAGCGCCGCGACGTGCCGCCTGCGCATCACGCGAAACGCGATCGCCGCCGCCACGGCGACGACCGCGCCGCCCGCCAGCGCGGCGGCCATCTGAATCATCCACGCCTGCACGATCACGCCGTCACTCCGCTGCGCCGATATCCGCGCTGCGCGCCCGCTGGGCGGGCCCCGCACCATGCGCGGCACCGTCCGCCGCGAAGCGCGCCGGCAGCGACACGATCGTCTCGAACGCGCGATACGGCGCGCCGACGCGATCGTCGGTGAAGCGCAGCGCGATATCGCCGCCCTCGCGCTTCAGGAAATTGCGCACCGCGTCCATGCCGACGCCGCGTCCGGATACTTCGGTCACCGTCTGCGCCGTCGAAAAACCCGGCCGGAAGATCAGCTCCGCGACCTCCTCGTCGGACAGTGCCGCCGCGTCGTCGGCATCGATCCAGCCGCGCTCGCGCGCGATGCCGCGAATCCGGTCGAGCGCGAGGCCGCGGCCGTCGTCGGCGAGCACGAACCACAGCTCGCCGCCGCCCACGCCGACCGCGATGTCGATCGTGCCGGACGCCGCCTTGCCGGCCGCGCGCCGCACGTCGGACGATTCGATCCCGTGGTCGATCGAATTGCGCAGCAGGTGCATGAATACGTTCTTCAGCGTCGCGACGATCTCGCTGCGCACGCGCTGGCCGTGGCTGTCGATATGCACGACGGGCGCCGGCTTGCCGAGCTCGGCCGCGAGCGACGGCAGCGACTCGATCACGCTGCCGAGCGCCTCGCCGATACCCTGGGTGCCGAGCTGGCTCAACATGCGCCGCACGGCATCGCGCGCCGCGTGCCAGTCGGACGCATTCGCCGGATCGGCGCCGTCGAGCACGCGCAGGCTTTCGCTGATGCGCGCGCGCTCGACCATCAGGAAATCGGCGCCGCTTTGCGCCGGCTCGCTGCTGCGGCCGAGCGTGACCGCGTTGATCGTCGCGTAGTGATCGACGGCTTCGCGCACGCGCGCCAGGTCGTCCATCAGCGCGTCGCGGTTCCACTCGGGGCCGCTGTCCGCGCGCCGCAGCGATTCGTACGCCTGCTCCGCTTCATGGACGATGTTCGTCAGATGCTGGAGGCTGTAGGTGCGCGCATTGCCCTTGATCGTGTGCATGTTGCGGAACAGCGCCGCGACGATCGAATGATCGGCGCGCTCGTGCTGGCGGATCATCCGCTCGTTCTCGCTGAGGAAGCCCTTCGCGCTGTGCACGAAGTCGTGGAACTTGTCCTGGCTGATCGACAGGATCTCGCCGATCATCTCGAGGCGCCGCTGCTGCTCGCCGGCCTGCGCGGTCAGCTCGCGGATCTCGGTCACGTCGCGCACGCACAACATCAGGCGCACCACCGTGTCGGTCTCGTCGGTGATCGCCGACCAGCTCAGATCGAGCCATTTCTCGCGGCCGTCCGGCATCCGCTTCGCGACTTCGTTGACGAGCAGGTGCTCGTTGAACGCGAAGTTCATGCTGTCTTCGCCCAGGCACGCGTGCACGGCCGCATCGACCTGCGAACGCGCGTCGGCGCCGATCGCCGAATCGTCGAACACGAGCGCCATCAGGTCGCGGCCGGCGATGTCGTTCGTCTCGAAGATGGTTTCGAGGTACGCCGAATACTCCGCATGCACGACGCCGCCTTCGACGACGGTCAGGATGCCCTGCTGCATGTTCTGCAGCATCGCCTGGATGTCGGCCGTCTTCTGCTTCAGTTGCGCGGCGTTCTCCTGGATCTTCTCGATCATCCCGTTGAACGCGACGATCGAATGGCCGATTTCGTCCATCCGACCCACCGGCACGCGGCGCGTGAAATCCTGGCTCCTCGCGATCTCGCTCATCGCCGTCTGCATCCCGATCAACGGGCGCGTGATCTGGCGATACAGCACGAGTCCGAGCGCGGTCAGCAACACGATCACCGTGCCGGCGACGGCCGCGATCGCGGTCGCCGTGGTCGCGAGCATCCCGTTCAGCGCGCCGATCGCGTCGTCCTTCTGGCGGTTCTTCTCGACGCGCAGCGTGTCGACGATGCTTTCGAGTTCGTCGCGATACTGCGCGACGTTCGCGAACAGGTAGGCCTGCGCCATCTCGGCCTTGCCGTCCGCCTTCATCTTCACGGTGTCGTCGATCGCCGCGAAATAGTTGGCGGCACTGTCCTTCGCCTGCGCGACGAGCCCTTCCTGCGCGCGGCCGACCGCCGATTTCGCCTGCGCGTCGAGCGCGGCGCGCAGTGCGGCCTGCTTCGCCTTCAGCTCGTCGCGGGCCTGCGCGGCGGTGTTCGCGTCGGGCGCGTAGACGAGCGTCATCGTCGCGATCTGGATGTTCTTCACGTCGGCGACGAGATCCGCCGACGCGAGCGCGCTCGGCACGATTCCCTGGGTGACCTGACGCACCTCGGATGCGCTCTTGCGCGTCTGGTACACGGCATAGATGCCGATCGCGGACAGCGCGAAGAACGTCAGGACGACTAGTAGCGTAATGCGATGACGGATGGTCATGAGTACAGCTCCCCGCAGCGATCCGGCTTCGATCGCCCTCTGGTCTAATGAAAGAATGTGAGCGCCGAATTATCGGGGATGGTGTATGACTGTCCGATGACCGACAATCAATCGTTCATTGAGGAAATTGAAATGAATAATTGTGCGGGGAAAAGCCTAAAGTTTTTCGCGGATTTGCCGTTAACTGGCGGCCGCCATATGCAGCACGGCCACGGCGCCCGATGCATCGCCGCAATAGCGGATATTCATCGTTTTATTCATGCTCCGCGAAATCCGTTTTATTGAATGCCGGTAAAACGTTTGCGCATTATCGGCGAGCCGGTTTATTTCGGCCTCTTTTTATAATCGATGCTGCGTTCGCCTGGCAGGCTCGTTAATGTCGCCCGTGCACGATCCGCCGCTCGGCCTTCGCTCGGTTCGGCGAGCCAGTCTTCGAATTGCAGCCGCGGAACCCGCCCGAATTCGCGGACATTGTGCGTGACGAGCACGAGACGCCGGGCGCGCGCCTGCCCGGCGATCAACGCGTCGTAAGGGCCGATCGCCGTACCGGCCGCGATCAGATGCGCACGAATTTCGCCCGCATGCTGCGCATCCTCGGTGTCGAACGGGACGACCTCGAACTGAAGCGCGTCGACACGTGCGACGTTCGCTGCCGCTCGCCGACTCTTGTACGCGCCGTAATAAAGCTCATGCGCGACGATTGCCGGGATCCCGAAATCGGCCGGCCGCCAGGCATGCAGACGGGCCAGCATTGCCGGCTCGCCCTCGAGAATGGCGATCACCGCGGTGGTGTCCAGCAGGAACTTCATTCGAACACATCCAGGCCCGAGCGCTCCTGAGCGGACGGCTGCGTGGTCGCCGCAGCCTCGAAGTCGGCGTCGACGGGGCCGATCAGCGGCGTCAGCCATGCCCAGTCTTGCGGCACCGGTTCAAGAATGACGGACGCCCCATGGCGGCGGATGCGCACCTCGGCCGTATCGAAGCGGAAATCCTTCGGCAGCCGGACGGCCTGCGAGCCGCGATGCTTGAAGATCTTTGCCGTGTCCATCTTCGCGCCCTCACGTATCTACAAAATGTATCTATTTTGTCAACGCACGTGAGAATGACGAGTCGTCCGATCGGCCTGCCGTCGAAAGGTTGCCGGGCCGTTGGCCCATGCCTGGCGGCATGGCGTCGCGATCCGTTCCCGCAACGCACCGCGGCCCCGATTCGTTCCCCCGCGGAAACAATCAATCCCGCCCCGGCGATTCCCGTCCCGATCCGCCCGCTCTAGACTGTCGCATCGTTCCCTTTCGGACTCACGCAATGACCGACGTTCTGCCGCTGACCACCGATCCCGAATCCGGGCTGCAGTACCGGCTGCGCCCGGCCACCGGCCACCCCGCCGCCCGCCTGTTGCTGCTGCACGGCGTCGGCGGCAACGAAACCAACCTGCTGAACGTGGCCGGCACAATCGATCCGCGCATCGAAATCGCGTTCGTGCGCGGCCCGCTCACGTTCGGGCCGAATCAGCATGCATGGTTTCCGGTGCGTTTCGGCCCGAACGGCCCTGAAATCGATGCGGCGCGTGCCGACGAGAGCCGCGTGCAACTGATCGCGCTGCTGCACGCGCTCCGCGCGCGGGATGGCGCAGCCCCCGCGCCGGCGACCGTGATCGCCGGCTTCAGCCAGGGCGGCATCATGAGCGCGAGCGTCGGCCTCACGTCGCCGGGCGACGTGAGCGCGTTCGCCGTGCTGTGCGGCCGCATCCTGCCGGAAATCGATCCGCTGATCGCGCCGCGCGATGCGCTTCGCCCGCTGCACGCGTTGATCGTGCATGGCCGCTTCGACGACAAGCTGCCCGTCGCGTGGGCGGACAAGGCCGATGCGAAACTGGCGGCACTCGGCATCGCGCACGACACGCGGCTGTATGCGGCCGGACACGAGCTGACCGCGGAGATGGCCGGCGATTTCGGCCGATGGGTCGGCGAGCGCGCCGGCTTGAACCGGACTTGAACCGGACGCACCGCAGGCGCCGGCCCGCAAACGGACCGGCGCCTGCGGTGCATGGCATTACGCGTTCCGGGCAGGCTCGGCAACGGCACGCGCCGATGCGGGCATCGCCGCCTGCTCGCGCACGGCTCCGCGCTTCGCCAGCTTCCAGCCGATCGCCAGCGCGAGCACGACGACCGGAATCATCGCGACGGTCCACGTGCCGCCCGGATAATCGAACGCCATCAGCACCAGCACGCTGACCAGGAACCCGAGCGTGAGCCATGAAGTGAAAGGCGCGCCGGGCATCCGGAACGACACCGGGCTCAGTTCGCCGCGATCGACCGCGCGACGGAACAGGATCTGGCACATCACGATAAAGCCCCAGGTCGTGATGATCCCGAGCGATGCCATGTTCAGCACGATCTCGAACGCCTGCGCCGGCACGATGTAGTTCAGCGGCACGCCGATCGCATTGACCGCGACCGTGACGAGGATTCCGCCATAGGGCACGCCGCGCGCGTTCATCCGCGACACGAAGCGCGGCGCGGAGCCGCCCATCGCGAGCGAGCGCAGCACGCGCCCGGTCGAATAGAGGCCGGAATTCAGGCTCGACAGCGCGGCGGTCAGCACCACGACGTTCATCACCGTGCCGACGTACGGCACACCGAGCTTGCTGAAGAACGTCACGAACGGGCTTTCGTGCGCGCTGTACGCGGTCCACGGCAGCAGCATCGTCAGCAGCACGACCGAGCCGACGTAGAACAGCCCGATACGCCACATCACGCTATTGATCGCCTTCGGCAACACCTTGCGCGCATCGGCGGTCTCGCCCGCCGCGACGCCGACGAGCTCGATGCTCGCGTATGCGAACACCACGCCCTGCACGATCAGCACGGCCGGCAGGATGCCGTGCGGGAAGATCCCGCCGTGATCCGCAACGAGATGCAGCCCCGGCATCTGGCCGGCGACCGGATGCCCGCTCGCGAGAAACACGGCGCCGACCGCGAGGAACAGCGCGAGCGTCCCCACCTTGACGATCGAGAACCAGAACTCCATCTCGCCGAACACCTTCACGCCGATCATGTTCATCACCGACACGATCCCGAGCGCGCCGAGCGCGAACACCCATTGCGGCACGTCGGTGAACACGGCCCAGTACTTCATGTAGATCGCGACCGCGGTGATGTCGACGATGCCGGTCGTCGCCCAGTTCAGGTAGTACATCCAGCCCGCGACGAACGACGCGCGTTCGCCCATGAACTCCCGTGCGTACGACACGAAGCTGCCGCTGGTCGGCCGGTGCATCACGAGCTCGCCGAGCGCGCGCATGATCAGGAACGCGAACGCGCCGCACACGAGATACACGAGCGCCAGCGCGGGCCCCGCACTCTGCAGGCGGCCGCCCGCGCCGAGGAACAGGCCGGTGCCGATCGCGCCGCCCATCGCGATCATCTGCACGTGGCGCGGCTTCAACTTCTGTTCGTAGCCGGCTTCGTGCGACGCGAACATCGCATCGCGGTCGGCATGACGGGGATCCGCGCCGCCGGCCGTGTCGGCCGGGCGCTCGCTGGCGTGCTTCATGGTGTGTCTCCGTTTCTTGATGTATCGCGCCCGTCGACGGGCGCTGCGGGGAACGGCCACGCGCGGGCCGCCGGCGGCATGGGCCGGCGCCGCGCGGGCGGAATCAGTAGGCGCGCGGCCGGATCAGCGCTTCGGGCTGCAGCGCCTCGTCCAGTTGCGCGTCGGTCATCAACCCGTGAGCCAGCACGACTTCGCGGATCGACTTGCCGCTCTCGTGCGCTTCGGCGGCCACGGCGGTCGCGCGCTTGTAGCCGATGTACGGATTCAGCGCGGTGGCGAGCGCGACCGAGCGCTCCATCGTCTCGCGCAGCCGCTCGGGATTCGCGGTGATGCCGCTCACGCACCGCTGCGCGAGCGTCGTGCAGGCGGCCGTCAGGTGGCTGAAGCTGCGGAACAGCGCGCTGGCGATCACCGGTTCGAACGCGTTGAGCTGAAGCTGGCCGGCCTCGGCCGCGAAGGTGATGGTCACGTCGTTGCCGAACACCTCGAACGCGACCTGGTTGACGACTTCCGGGATCACCGGATTCACCTTGCCGGGCATGATCGACGAGCCGGCCTGCACCGGCGGCAGGTTGATCTCGCCGAAGCCCGCGCGCGGGCCGCTCGACAGCAGCCGCAGGTCGTTACAGATCTTCGACAGCTTGACGGCGATCCGCTTGAGCACGCCCGACACCTGGACGAACGCGCCGCAATCCTGCGTCGCCTCGATCAGGTTCGGCGCGGTGCTCAGGTCGAGCCCGGTGATCCGGCGCAGCGCGGCCAGCGCCTTCTCCGCGTACTGCGGGTGCGCGGTGATGCCCGTGCCGATCGCGGTCGCGCCGAGGTTGATCTCGCGAATCAGCCAGCCGGCCTCCTGCAGCCGCGCGATGTCTTCCGTCAGCATGACCGCGTAGGTCGAGAATTCCTGGCCGAGCGTCATCGGCACCGCGTCCTGCAGTTGAGTGCGGCCGAGCTTCAGCAAACCGGCGAACGCGTCGGCCCGCTCGGCGAACGCATCGCGCAGCCGCGCCATCGCTTCGAGCAGATGTTCGACCGCGAAGCACGTCGCGATCCGGATCGCGGTCGGATAGACGTCGTTGGTGCTCTGCGCGAGATTGACGTGCTCGTTCGGGTGCAGATATTCGTACTGTCCGCGCGCGTGCCCCATGATTTCGAGCGCGCGGTTGCAGATCACCTCGTTCGCGTTCATGTTGGTCGACGTGCCGGCGCCGCCCTGGATGACGTCGACGACGAACTGGTCGTGCAGCCGCCCTTCGCGGATCTCGACGCACGCGGCGGCGATCGCATCGCGGTACGGCCGCGGCAGCAGGCCCAGTTCGCAGTTGGCGTCGGCCGCCGCTTCCTTCACGGCCGCGAGCGCCATCACGAGGTACGGCAGCGACGCAATGGTGCGGCCCGAAATGTCGAAATTCTCTTTCGCGCGCAGCGTGTGGACGCCGTAATAGGCGGCATCCGGAATACTTCGTTTGCCTAAAAGATCCGCTTCGACGCGGAAGCCGTTTTCGGTCATCGTGCCCTCCAGGATGTCTCGTGCCGCTCGTCGTTCGCCGCTTGCCGACGCGACGGGTTCGCATTCTATGCCTTTGCAAAAACAAGCTCCCTTCTGTATTATCGAAAGCAGTTTTGCGTGTGGCGCAACAGCGAGAATCGAATGAAGAAAGGCGCGAGAGAAACCGGCATCGATCACCTCGGCGCGATGCGCGCGTTCGTGCGCGTGGTCGAAACGGGGAGTTTTTCGGCGGTCGCGAAGGAGATGCACGTGTCGACGTCGACGGTCGCGCGCAAGGTGACGGCGATCGAGGAGGCGCTCGGGGTCGCGCTGCTGCACCGCTCGACGCACAGCGTGACGCTCACCGAAGCCGGCCATATCTATCTGGAGCGCGCGGTCACGCTGATCGCCGATCTCGACGACACGCTGCGCGTCGTCGCCGAGCTGAATGCGCAGCCGAGCGGCCCGCTGAAGCTCACCGCGCCGGTCGCGTTCGGCCGCCGTCACCTCGCGCCGCTGATCGCGCCGTTTCTGGCGCGCTATCCGACGATCCAGCTCGACGTGCGGCTCACCGACAACCACAACGACCTCGTGGCCGGCGGCTTCGACCTCGACATCCACGAAGGCGAGAACTACCTGGACAACCTGGTCGTCCACCGGCTGTCGCGCAACGACAGCATCCTGTGCGCGACGCCCGGCTACCTCGACCGCTGCGGGCGCCCGGCGACGCCGGACGACCTGAAGCACCACAACTGTCTGCGCTACGTGCATCCGGAAGGCGATCCGCGCTGGGCTTTCGTGAACGGCGACACCCAGCACAGCGTGCTGCCGGCCGGCAATCTCGTCACCGACCATTCGGAGCTGCTGCTGGAAGCGACCTGCGCGGGGCTCGGCATCGCGGAATTCGAGATCTGGCTGGTGCGCGACCTGCTCGCGAGCGGCCAGCTCGAAGCCGTGCTGCCGCGCTACCGGCTGCAGAACCGGCTGACCGGCGAATTCATCTACATCGCGTATCTGGCGAACCGGCGCAGCTCGGCGAAGCTGCGCGTGCTGAAGGATTTTCTCGTGGAACACCTCGCGCAGATCGGCGAGCTGTCGGATCGGGAACTGGCGAAGCTTCGCCACGCACGCGCGTAGCGCGCGCCGATGCACGGCCCGGATCGCGGGCTGGCGGCATCGGCGCGGCGGCCGCGTTCAGGCCGCCTGCAATTCGAACGGGAACGTCACGTGCCCGAACTCGACGCCCTGCGTGTTGAGCATCCGCGGCCGGTGGAAGCCAGCCAGTTGCGCGCGCTGCTCGGCCGTGCCGATCTGCAACCGCTCGAGGATTTCGCTCACGACCATATAGAGCACGTCGAGATTGCCGTCCTCGATCTTCACCGAGATGCCGAGCGCGCCGTCCGCGCCGAGTTGCCGCGTGCGTTCCGACGCGCGCACGCCGATCCCGTAGCACGCATCCGCGCCGAGCTTGCCGACCACCTGCCCGCCGAACGCGTTCATCAGCACCGTGCAATAGCGCCCGTCGCCTGCGACCAGTTCCGGATAGGCGGTCATCGCACGGTGAATGCGCGCCAGTGCGCGCACGCGATCGGTGAGCACGCCGCCCGCTTCCGCCGCGTCCGCGCCGTCGGCCAGCGACGCGTACAGGCGCGCCAGCCGATCCAGCGAGAACGCCGGCGTCGGCAGGTTGCAGCCGTCGATGCCCCAGTCGACTTCGTCGTCGCGCAGGCCGCACGCGTCGGCCACCGCGTGCTTCACGCGCACCTGCATCGGATGGGCGGGCAGATGGTAATCGGCGATCGCGGCGCCGATCGCGCGCGCGCCCGCCAGCATCCCGACATGCTTGCCCGAACAGTTGCTGCATACGCTAGTCGGCGTGTAGTCGCGCTTGATCCATGACCGGTACACCGCGTCGGACAACGGCGGATGGCCGCCGCAGCGCAAATCCGATTCGTGCGCGTCGACCTTCTCGAGCATCGCGCGCGTGCGTTCGATGTGACGGTCCTCGCTGCTGTGCGACGCGCACATCAACGCGATGTCCGCGTCGTCGAAGCCGAAACGTTCCGGCGCGCCCGTCTCGATCACCGACAGCGCCTGGGCCGGCTTGGCGGCCGACCGCGCGAGCGTCATCCGGAACGGATCGCCGAACCGGGCCAGCAGCCGGCCGCGGGCGTCGACTACCGCCACATGGGCGACGTGCGTGTTCTCGATCGCATTGCCGCGGTACGTGACGACCGCTGCGCGTGGGGTGTCCATCCTCTTCTGTCTCCTTGCTCGGGGGCCTGATGCCGGGGTCCGTCCAACCGGTACGGCAGTGTAGCGAGTCGTCGTCGCCGCGCGTCGGTCCCGTCATGGAAAGCGGTGTTGCGCACGATGCAAAGCCGGTCGAGCGGCAGCGGCAACGCGTCGATTGGCTGCCCATCGGGATGGCGCCACACGTCGCGGTCGATCCGGCATTCGGCGCACGGCAGGTCGGACGGTGCCCGGTCCTGCCCGGCCGGGCGGCGCACGATCGCGCCGCGGTCGAAACGGTATTCGGTTTCGTCGTGCGCGATCCCGGCGTCGTCGGTCCTGCAATCGCGCGACGTCGCGTGCGACGCGATCGACACGGACCCGGCGAGCCCATGGATCGCGGCGGCGCAGAAAACGAGTTCGTCCATGGCGAAGCGGCGAACCGGCGGATGCCGGGCTTCGCGCCGCGCATGCTGCATGGAGCGGCCCGCGCGGCGAGTATCGACCGCGCGCAGCGGCCCTTCCCGCCCGCGCGATTTCGCGCGCTACGCGTCCAGCGCGAGCAACGCGAACGTCGCGAGCCAGTGCTCGCCCATGTAGTCGCCGGCCACGTGCGCGAGTGCGCTCGCGAGATGCCGGTCGGCCGCGTCGAGCAGCTTCGCGCGCCGTGCATCGCCTGCCGGCAGCGCGCCGGCCAGCGAACGCTGGCACCACGCGCGGCTCAGGTTCAGCCCGTCGAGGTGCGCGATCTTGCCGTCGCTGCGGTCGCTGACGGTCGCCGGCTCGAACAGCGTCGCGGGCTCGCCGCGCGCGAGGTCGGGCAGGAAGCGCGCGAACCAGCCGTCGAATTCGGCGGCCGGCAGCACGCGCCGCATCAGTTCGGCCTCCATCAGCGCGGGCGACAGGAATTCGTCGCCCGACGGTTCCCACGCCTGGCATGCGACGTCGTTCAGGTGCCAGCGCTTCGCGGTATCGACGATCAGCGCGGCAAGCCCGTCGCGCTGCGTGTCGCGGGCGAAATCGAGCGCGAGCGCCAGCGCGAACGCGGTGTTGAAGTGCGTGCCGACACGCAGCGGATAGGTCGCCTTCGGCAGGAAAGTCTCGAAGCGCGACACGAACAGGTCGGCCAGCGGCGCCATCGTCTTCGCCCAGCGCGCGGCCTGCGGCAGCACGCCCTTCAGCGCGAGCCGCTCGAGCTGCGCGGCGAGCGCGAGCAGCCACGCCCAGCCGTACGGCCGCTCGAAGCCGGCGTTGTGCGGCCGCGCGAGATACGCGCGCTCGCCGGCGACGTTCGCGTCGGTGAAATGCGCGTCGACGATCGCGACGATGCGTTCGGCTTCCGGCAATGCCGGGTAGCGTTCGAGCACGCGCAGCACGAGCCAGTAGCCGTGCACGCACGAGTGCCAGTCGTAGCTGCCGTAGAAGATCGGATGCAATGCGCGCGGCCCCTGCACGTCGTGCGGACCTTCGAGCGCATGCGTGAGTTTGTTCGGATATTCGCGGGTCAGGTGCGCGAGCGCGAGCGACGCGAATTTCGACGCGAGTTCGGGAGTGAGTCGGTCGGTCATGAGGATCTCGTCCATCGAGTCAGAAGCGGAATACGAACGCGTACATCAGCAGCGTGTTCACGGCCAGCAGCAGCACGGCCGTCGGCCACTGCATCTTGATCACGCCGTTCTTGTCCTTCAGTTCGAGCAGCGCCGCGGGCACGATGTTGAAGTTCGCGGCCATCGGCGTCATCAGCGTACCGCAGAAGCCGCTCAGCATCCCGATCGCGCCCATGATCGCCGGGTTGCCGTGGAACTGATGGACGATCAGCGGCAGGCCGATGCCCGCCGTCATCACCGGGAACGCGGCGAAGCCGTTGCCCATGATCATCGTGAACAGCGCCATGCCGACCGTGTAGGCCGCGACCACCGCGAACGGCGAATCGATCGGCACCCATTCCTTCACGAGCCCCGACACCACCCCGCCGACGCCCGCGATCGCGAACAGCGCGCCCAGCGCCGCGAGCATTTGCGGCAGGATCGCGGCCCAGCCGACCGCATCCATCGTATGGCGCGCTTCCTTCAGCGCATGCACGGGCGAATCGCGCAGCATCGCGAGCGCGACGACGAACGCGACGATCGTGCCGAGCACGAGCGAGATCAGCGTCACGCTCTTCGGGTCGACGAACGGCACGAGTTTCAGCGCAAACGTGCCGATCAGCGTGACGACCGGAATCAGCAGCGCGGGCAGGAACAACCGGTTGCCGAAGCGTTGTGCGAGCGTCTCGCGCCGCACGGCCGCCGCTTCGCCGGCCTCGTCCGACCGGCCGCGGCCGAGCCTGCCCGAACCGGCGATCAGCGCGAGCGCGATCGCGAGGCAGCCCGTGACGAAATGCGGCAGCAGCGCACCGAACAGGAACGTGACCGCGTAGATGGCCCAGAACGCGAAATTGACGACGCGCCGCGGGTTCGTGCGGTCCGTCAGGTTGAAGTATGCGAACGCGGCGAACATCAGCCCCGCGAGCGTGTACAGCGATTCGAGGCCGATCATCTCGCGCCCTCCTGCTTCACCAGGCCGAAGCCGCGCGCGAGCCGGCGGTCGAGCAGCGCAAGGCGCGTGCAGTGAATCAGCAGCGCGGCGATCGCGGTCGGGATCGCCCACACCGACAGGTGCAGCGGCTCGATGGCGATGCCGTTCTGTTCGAGAAAGCCCTTGATCAGCAGGATCGACTGGATCGCGATGAAGATGTCCTCGCCGAAGAACACGGCGACGTTGTCGGCGCCCGACGCGTGCGCGCGGATCTGCTGGCGCACCGACTCGGGCAGCTCGCCGTGCCGGCTGACCGCGGCGGCCTCGGCCATCGGCGCGATCAGCGGCCGCACCATCTGCGCGTGGCCGCCGAGCGACGTGAGACCGAGTGCGGCCGTCGCCTGGCGCAGCACGAAATACAGCATCAGCACGCGGCCCGTGGTGGCCGCATGCACGCGCGAGATCATCCGCTTCGCCTGCTCCTTGAGCCCGTTGCGCTCGAGCAGCGCGATCACCGGCAGCGTGAGCCAGATCAGCCCCATGTAGCGGTTCTCGGCGAACGCCTTGCCGAACGCGCCGACGATGTCGACGAGATTCAGCCCGCCCGCCAGCCCCGTCGCGAGCCCCGCGATCGTGACCACCAGCAGCGCATTGAAGCGCAGCGCGAAGCCGATCACGACGATCGGCACCCCAATCAGCACCAGCATTTCTCCTCCGTGTGTCTGGACGCGCGGCACGTCGGCAACGCGTTGGCGGCCCGGTTTGCATCGGGCTCGGACGGCGAAATCTAACACGAGACTTTATCGATAAAAAGTCGACAATTTGCCGATTCGGGTAAACGTTGAAGCCGGCGGATACCGTGCGCGCGCCGTGTGTCGAGCGCATTTCATCGGACGAATCGGGTCGGCCCGCGCGCGTGGCGCAGCCCCGGGACGGCGACTACACTGAAAGGCATCGGCAACGTACGGGAGAGCCGCCATGATTGACGTATTCCAGACCATCGGCAGCCGCGCGTTCTCCGCTCATCTGGCGAAGGACGGGATGGTGACGCTGATGGAGCAACGCCATGAAGTCGACCGCGTGACGCTCGCGACCGCTTATGCCGCGCTCGTCGAGGAAGCCGAGCAGGAAGGCGACCTGCGCGACGCGACGGTCGAAGGGATGATGCGCGCGCTGATCCAGGGCTACGCACGTAGCCATTGACGGTGCGGCGGGCGCGTGCGCTGCGGATGCCCTCGACGGCCCGGTACGGCTCGCTACGGCCCGCCACGCGGCCGGCGCGCCCGCGCCCATGCCGAGCCCACCGGCCCTCGCGCGGTTGCCGGTCGTCAGCCTGCGTGAAGCGCCTCGGCAAGTTCGCTGCCGCGCCATTGCCGGCGCGATCGCGTTCCGTCATGAAGGCTTCGGCCTCGTCGCGGCCGGCACACGGGATCGTGCTGAAATAACGCGCGCGCTGCGCATCGCGTTCGACCGGACAATCGCGGTAGATCGACGCATATCCGCTCTCGATGTAGATCCTCTACGGCAAACGGCCGTCGCGACCGGTGCGAACGGCGCGCGGCTGACGACGAGCAGGGTTTCGCGCGCGGTCCTCGGGATCCCGCTTTCTTTTTTTCGATGCCGGCACGGTAACATGCGGACTTTTGCGGCCTGTCCGGACAGGATCGACTGGCCCGCTTGCAGGCAATGCGGCACAGTCATAGAGGAAACGCACTGAAACGGCATCATGCGCTCATTTTTCGATTGCCGCCGCCCGCGCTGCATGACAGCATTCGGGCGTCGTCAACCGAAAAGAATGCCGCGCCGTCCGGCCGCCGATGCCGCCCGGCAGCGAGCGCCGAACAGGCTGCCCCCTCCATGAACCCGGCCCACCTCCAACACTACGAACCGACCGGAGAATTCCGCTTGTGAACATCGGCATCGTCAACGACCTCCCGCTTGCCGTCGAGGCGATGCGCCGCGCGATCGCGCGACGGCCCGAGCACCGCGTGCTGTGGGTCGCGACCGACGGCGCGCAGGCCGTCGAACTGTGCGCCGCGCAGCCGCCCGACATCGTGCTGATGGACCTGATCATGCCGAAATTCGACGGGATCGAAGCGACACGTCGGATCATGCGTTCCGAACGACCGTGCGCGATCCTGATCGTGACGAGTTGCATCGGCGCGAACGCGTGGCGCGTGTTCGAGGCGATGGGCGCCGGCGCGCTCGATGCGGTCGACACGCCGCGGCTCGGCGACGGCGCCGCGGGCGACACGACGAAACTGCTGCTCGCGAAGATCGACCAGATCGGCCGCCTGCTCGACGCGCCGGGCGGCACGCGCGTCGCCGGCGCGGCCGCGCGCGGCGGCGGCCCGCTGGTCGCGATCGGCGCATCGGCCGGCGGCCCCGGCGCGCTCGCGTCGATCCTCGGCAGCCTGCCGGCCGATTTCAATGCGCCGATCGTGATCGTGCAGCACGTCGATCGCGCGTTCGCCGAAGGCATGGCGCAATGGCTCGACGGTCAGACGCGGCTCGCCGTGCGCGTCGCGCGCGAAGGCGACCGCCCGCAGCCAGGCGTCGCGCTGCTCGCCGCGACCGACGATCACCTGCGCATCACGCGCGCCGGCACGCTCGAGTACACGCGGGAACCGGCCGCCACGCCGTATCGGCCGTCGGTCGACGTGTTCTTCAACAGCCTGACCGAGCACTGGCCCGGCCGCGTGATCGGCGTGCTGCTCACGGGGATGGGACGCGACGGCGCGATCGGCCTGAAGGCGTTGCGGATGAAGGGCTACCATACGATCGCGCAGGACGAGGCGACGAGCGCGGTGTACGGAATGCCGAAGGCGGCGGCGACGCTCGGCGCGGCGCGTGCGATCCTGCCGCTCGGGCGCATCGCGGGCGAGCTGGCGGCGCTCGCGCGGCTCTGAACCCGACGATGACCGCGCGCAGCACCCATGCCTGCCCCTGTAACGACCGCAACAACCGCAACGACCCGCATCGATCATGACGATTGACCTGACTCGCCCGCCGGGCGGCCCGACCGCGTCGCCCGCCGACGCGCCGGCGATGGTGTTGCTGGTCGACGACCAGACGATCGTCGCGGAGGCCGTGCGGCGCGCGCTCGTCGACGAGGAAGGCATCGACTTCCACTACTGCCCGCGCTCGGACGACGCGATGGCCACCGCGATCGAGACGCGCCCGACCGTGATCCTGCAGGACCTCGTGATGCCGGGCATCGACGGGCTGAGCCTCGTGCGGGCGTACCGCGCGAATCCGGCGACGCGCGACGTGCCGATCATCGTGCTGTCGACGCAGGAAGAGCCGGTGATCAAGAGCGCCGCGTTCGCGGCCGGCGCGAACGACTATCTGGTCAAGCTGCCCGACCGCATCGAACTCGTCGCGCGCATCCGCTACCACTCGCGCTCGTACATGAACCTGCTGCAGCGCGACGAAGCCTATCGCGCGTTGCGGCAATCGCAACAGCAACTGCTCGAGGCCAATCTCGAACTGCGGCGCCTCACGCACTCCGACGGCCTGACCGGGCTGTCGAACCGGCGCTATCTCGACGAATACCTCGCCGCCGAGTGGCGGCGCGGCGCGCGCGAACGCAGCGAGCTGTCGCTGCTGATGATCGACGTCGACAACTTCAAGCTGTACAACGATACGTACGGGCACGTGTCGGGCGACAGCGTGCTCAAGCAGATCGCATCGACGATCGAGCGCTGCCTCGGGCAGTCGGGCGATCTCGCCGCGCGCTTCGGCGGCGAGGAATTCGCGGTCGTGATGCCGGCCACGTCGCCGGGCGCCGCACGGCTGCTCGGCGAGAAGATCCGGCTCGCGGTCGAAGCGCTGCGCCTGCGGCATGCGCACTCGTCGACGGGCAACCACACCGTGACGATCAGCATCGGCGGCGCGAGCATCGTGCCCACGCCCGGCCTGCCGACGACACTCCTGATCGAGGCGGCCGACCGCGCGCTCTATCGCGCGAAGCACGAAGGCAAGAACCGGGTCGAGATCGATCCGCCGCCGGGCGCGGGCGGGTTCGGCGCGCGCTAGCGGGACACCCGGCACGCGCTTATGCGGCGCCGAGCCGGCGCGCGTAGTCGTTCGCGTCCAGCGGGCGGCTGAACAGATAGCCTTGCTGCATGTCGCAGCCGATCTGCTGCAGGAAACACGACTGCGCCTGCGTCTCGACGCCTTCGGCCGTGACCTTCATCCCGAGCGAATGGGCCATCGCGACGACCGCCTGCGTGATCGCGACCGAGTCGTGATGATCGGGCACGCCCGACACGAACGAGCGGTCCACCTTCAGGTTGTGCAGCGGAAAACGCTTCAGGTACGCGAGCGACGAATAACCGGTGCCGAAATCGTCGACCGAGATCCGCACGTTCATGTCCGTGAGCGCTTCGAGCATCGGCAGCACGGTATCCGTGTCGTTCATCAGCACGCCTTCGGTGATCTCGAGTTCGAGCGCGGACGGGTCGAGCCGCGTTTGCGCGAGACAGCGGGCGACCGACTCGACGAGCCCTTCGTGAAACTGCCGCGGCGACAGGTTGACGGCCAGCATCAGGTCCGGCGCGATCGTGCGACGCCATTCGGCCGCCTGCCGGCACGCGGTTTCGAGCACCCACTGGCCGATCGCGACGATCAGCCCCGTGTCTTCCGCGACCGGAATGAATTCCGCCGGCGACATCGGCCCGAGCTCGGGGCTCGTCCAGCGCAGCAGCGCCTCGGCGCCGACCGTGCGGCCGCTGCGCGCATCGACGACGGGCTGATACGCGAGCCGCAGCATGTCCGACGCGAGCGCGCGCCGCAGCGACTGCTCGATCGCGAAGCGGCGCTGCAGCCGCAGGTTGAGCTGGGCGGTGAAGAACGTGAAGTGGTTGCGGCCGCGCTGCTTCGCGTCGTACATCGCCGAATCGGCGTTGCGCATCAGCGTCACGGCGTCGTCGCCGTCGCGCGGCGCGACGCTGATCCCGATCGATACGCCGAGCCAGTATTCGTTGTTCGCGATCGCGAACGGCTTCGCGATCGCCTCGATGACCTCGCGCGCGAGCACCGCGAGATGCTCGGGATCGTCGCAGTCGTCGACGAGGATCACGAATTCGTCGCCGCCGACGCGCGTGAGCGCGTAGCGGCCATCCGCGCAGGCCGCGAGCCGCGCCGCGACGCTGCGCAACAGCGCGTCGCCCGCGTCGTGGCCGGCCGTGTCGTTGACCTTCTTGAAGCCGACCAGATCGATGAACAGGATCGCGACGCGCGCGGGCCCGGCCGCCGCATCGTGCACGTCGAACAGCTCGCGCATGCGGTCGCCGAGCCAGCGGCGGTTGTAGAGGCCCGTCAGCGCGTCGCGGGTCGCCAGATACCGCAACTGCTGCTGCGCTTCGCGCACCGGGCCGATGTCGTTGAACGACACGAGCACCGAGTCGGCCTGCGTCTCGCCCGGCCTCACGATCGGCACTGCGTTGCCGCGCACCCAGATGATGTCGGCGTCCGCGAGGCCGAAGCCGACCGTGTAGCCGAGCTGAGGCTTGCCCGTCTTGAGCGCGATCCGGCTCGGCCAGTCGTCCGGCGCGATCGGCGTGCCGTCTTCGTGCAGCTTGCGCAGGATCACCGTCGACAGCCGGCGCCCGACGAGCTCGCCCTTCACGCGCAGCATCCGGTTCGCGCTCGGGTTGCTCGCGACCACGACACCGTCGCGCGACACGACGAGGATTCCTTCATTCAGGCTGTTGACGACGAGCCGGTGATGTTCCTCGCTGCGTGCGAGTTGCCGCGCGATCCTGTCCTGGTGCACCGCGAGGCCGACGCTGTTGCCGATATCGCGCAACAGCGCGGTTTCCTCGTCGCTCGGGCGGCACGGCCGGTGGTGATAGATGGCGAACGCGCCGAGCACGACGCCGGCCTCGTCGAGGAACGGCACCGACCAGCACGCGCGCAAGCCCAGCGGCAACGCAATGGCGCGGTAGTCGGCCCACCGCGGATCGGTTTCGATGTCCTCGACGGCGATCATCCGGCGCTCGTACATCGCGGTGCCGCACGAGCCGGCCGCGGGCCCGATCGGCGCGCCGTCGATCGCCGCGCTGTACTGCGCGGGCAGCGACGGCGCCGCGCCGACGCGCACGTGCACGCCGTCCGTATCGAGCAGCAGGATCGTGCACGACGCGCCGTCGCCGAGCAAAGCCTCGGCACGCCGGCAAACTTCGGACAGCAGTTCCGGCAGCGGCGTGTTGCGCGTGATCAGTCTCAGCACGCTCTGCTCGGACGCGAGCACTTCCGCGGCGAGCCCGAAGCTGTAGCGAGAACTTTGCGGTTCGGTATTCAAGCTGAATCCTGCCGTCTGTCCGACCGGGTCTGATGCGCCCGATTCGTTATCGATATTTCGTACCCTGTCCCGCCTCGGGTTTACGCCGATGCACGGTGCGCCCCGTTTGCGCGCCGTGCCAGAGCGCGCCGAAATGTATTTAACACCAATCCGCAACGATCGGCACACCTCGTTCCATCAGGGGATACGCTCGGTTGCCGCGCGGCTCGCGGGCAGCGGCCGGTGCGACGACAGGTTGCTGCGCTGCACGAAGACGCAGGCGCGCTGCCCGTCGATCCTTCCGGATGTGCTCGGGCCAGCCAATCGATCTGCAGGCGCGCCTGCGGCAGCGACCGCGCCGCGACGGAAACACCGAGCCGCGCAGCGCGACCTCCCGGGCCGCGTTTTCGTATCCGTGATTCAATGTCGATCGAACCGACGTCGCGCCATCCGGCGGCACGGCGAGGCGAACCCGATCGAACGACCTTCACTGGATCACCATGACGAACCCCACCGAAATCAAGGCGCTCGTTTTCGATGTCTTCGGAACGATCGTCGACTGGAGAGGCGGTGTCGCACGCGGCGCCGCCGCATTCCTGGCGCGCCACGCGCCGACGCTCGACCCGTTCGCGTTCGCCGATGCGTGGCGCGCCGAGTATTCGCCTTCGATGGAAGAAATCCGCAGCGGACGCCGCCGCTACGTGCGGCTCGACGTGCTGCATCGCGAGAACCTCGTGCGCACGCTCGACCGCTTCGGGATCGACGACGTGCCCGATGCCGACATCGATGCGCTCAATCTCGCGTGGCATCGGCTCGATCCATGGCCCGATGCCGTCGCCGGGCTGCAGCGACTGAAGCAGCGCTACATCGTCGCGCCGCTGTCGAACGGCAATATCCGGCTGATGATCGACGTCGCGAAGCATGGCGGGTTGCCGTGGGACGCGATTCTCGGCGCCGAGGTGGCGCGCGCGTACAAGCCGTCGCCGGCCGTCTATACCGAAGCGGTCGAGATTCTCGGTCTCGCGCCGGCCGAGCTGTGCCTGGTGGCCGCGCACAACGGCGATCTGGCGGCCGCGCGCCGGCTCGGGCTGTCGACCGCGTTCGTGCTGCGGCCGACCGAGCACGGGCCCGGCCAGACGACCGATCTGCAAGCCGACGACGCGTGGGATTTCGACGTCAGGGATCTGAACGAGCTGGCGGATCGGCTGGGCTGCCCGGGTTGAAGGCCCGCGTCGCGGCCGGCCCGTGCACCGCTATTCCGGCTCGCCGACGAAGCGCAGCGTCCCCGACTCCCCCGACAGCAACGCGCGGTTCGCGTCCGCCGCCGCGCGCAGGTAATCCCACAGCGCGGTCACGCGCCGCAGCTTGCGCAGATCCTCGCGGCACGTCAGCCAGAAACACCGCGTGACGACCACGTCGTCCGGCAGCACCGGCGCGAGCGCCGGCTGCGCGGCCGCCATGAAACACGGCAGGATCGCGAGGCCGCCGCCCTGCAGCGCCGCGAAATACTGCGCGATCACGCTGGTCGTGCGCAAGCCCGCCGTCGCGCCCGGCACCGCGCGGTCCAGGTACAGCAGCTCGTTGCTGAACGCGAGATCGTCGACGTAGCTGATGAACGCGTGCTGCGCGAGATCGTCCGTACACGCGATCGGCGCGTGGTTCGCCAGATAATCGCGCGTCGCATAGAGTCGCAACTGGTAGTCGCACAGCTTCGTGACCACGTAAGGCCCGCGTTCGGGCCGCTCGAGCGTGATCGCGAGATCGGCCTCGCGCTTGGGCAGGTTGACGAAATGCGGCACCGGCAGCAGGTCGACCGTCACGTGCGGATGCGCGGCGCGGAACCGCGCGAGCTGCGGCGCGAGGAAAAAGCAGCCGAACCCTTCGGTCGACCCGATCCGCACGTGGCCCGACAGCGCCTCGCCGGTATTCGCGATCTGGTCGCACGCGGACTGCACGGTCGTCTCCATCGCATCCGCATACGCGACGAGCCGCTGCCCTTCGGCCGTCAGCGCGAAGCCGCCGGAGCGCGACTTGTCGAACAGCAGCGTGCCCATCGCGGCCTCGAGCGCGCGGATGCGCCGCGCGACGGTCGTGTAGTCGACGCCGAGCCGCTTCGCGGCGCCGCTCGCGCGCTGCGTGCGCGCGACCTCGAGGAAAAAGCGCAGGTCGTCCCAGTTCAGGTTGCCGGAAACCGGCTCGGTGGCATGTCGCATGGGCGAGGGAAAAGGCGGGCGTCTCCGGGCCGGCCGTCGATATGCATAAATGCATATCCAACCGGTTTCTTTATCGGTACATCGTGAATCTGCGCATAACTATACTCGACCGTGACCTGCGGACCACGAGCCGCGGCAACAACTACCACGGAGACACCATGCAGACCCGATCCACCCTCGACAAGCATGCGACGATCGCAACGCCGGCCCCCGGGCGCACCGCGAAGCACTACCTGCTGGCCGGCTGGGCCAGCATGGCCGGCACGACGATCGAGTGGTACGACTTCTTCCTCTACGGCACGGCCGCCGCGCTCGTGTTCAACCGCATCTTCTTCCCGTCGCTGGACCCGGTCGTCGGCACGCTCGCCGCATTCGGCACGTTCGCGGTCGGCTTCATCGGGCGGCCGATGGGCGGCATCGTGTTCGGCCACTTCGGCGACCGCATCGGCCGCAAGTCGATGCTGATGATCACGCTGCTGCTGATGGGCGTGCCGAGCATGATCATCGGGCTGATCCCGTCGTACGACAGCATCGGCTACTGGGCTGCCGCGCTGCTGATCGCGATGCGCTTCCTGCAGGGGATGGCCGTCGGCGGCGAATGGGGCGGCGCGGTGCTGATGGCCGTCGAGCACGCGCCGAAGGGCCGCAAGGGGCTGTTCGGCAGCCTGCCGCAGACGGGCGTCGGGCTCGGGTTGATCCTGTCGTCGGTGGCGATGGCCGCGGTGGCCGCGCTGCCGGAAGCCGACATGCTGTCGTGGGGCTGGCGCGTGCCGTTCCTCGCGAGCATCGCGCTCGTCGGCCTCGGCTGGTTCATCCGCGCGAAGGTGCCGGAATCGCCCGACTTCGAGAAGGTGCAGCGCCAGGGCAAGGCCGAGAAATCGCCGGTGACGGCCGCGCTGCGCCGCCATCCGCGCGAAGTGCTGACGATCGTCGGCGCGCGCGCCGCCGAGAACACCTGGTTCTACATGGTCGTCACGTTCGCGCTCGCTTACGCGACGCAGCAACTGCATTTGCCCAAAGCCGAGATGCTGCATGCGATCACGGCCGGCGCGGTGCTGTCGCTCGTCACGATGCCGCTGTGCGGGCACCTGAGCGACCGCATCGGCCAGCGCCGGATGTTCGCGCTCGGCCTCGTGCTGATGTGCGCGTTCGCCGCGCCGTTCTTCATGATGCTCGGCACGCAGCAGACGTCGTACGCATGGTGGGCGATCGTGCTCGGCCTCGGCGTCGTGTTCCCGATCCTCTATGCGCCGGAATCGCTGCTGTTCGCGCAGCAGTTCCCGGCGGAAATCCGCTACAGCGGCATTTCGCTGTCGGTGCAGCTGGCCGGCGTGATCGGCGGCGGCTTCGCGCCGATGATCGCGACGTCGCTGCTCAAGGCCGGCGGCGGCCAGCCGCACTACGTGATCGCGTACCTCGTCGGCTTCGGCGTGTTCGCGCTCGTCTGTACCTCGTTGATGCGGCCGGCGCGCGCATAGCACCCCGCCCGCATTCAGTCGATTTCAGTTCAACCTGCCGTCCGCCGCGGCCGCACGCGCGGCGGACGCAGGCCGCCCTTTTGCCTCGCACCACCGTTTCCCGGAGAGAGTTCCATGAACGCCGCAGTTCCCCAGACCGCCCTCGCCCTGCCCACCGCCAAGCTGCTGATCGACGGCGCGTTCGTCGATTCGCAAAGCGCCGAATGGGGCGACATCGTCAACCCCGCGACGCAGGAAGTCATCGGCCGCGTGCCGTATGCGACGCTCGACGAGGTCGATGCCGCGATCGCGTCCGCGCAGCGCGCGTTCCAGACCTGGAAGACGACGCCGATCGGCGCGCGACTGCGCATCATGCTGAAGTTCCAGGATCTCGTGCGCGCGAACCAGCAACGCATCGCGAAGACGCTGACGGCCGAGCAGGGCAAGACGATTCCCGACGCCGAAGGCGA
>NZ_LOYC01000068.1:0-1209 GCF_001524725.1 Burkholderia sp. MSMB1072 | reverse complement strand
TGCGTCCTGCAACTGGCCGAGGTTGATCGCATCGTGACGATCCGTGCCGTCCGCGACGTTCTTGAGCGCCACCGGCGTCGTTGCGCCCGCACCGCCCAACGTCACGGTATCCTTCGCCGCACTGTCGTACGCCACTGCCAGCGATGTCAGATTGCCCGCGCCGTCGTCGCCCACCAAACCTGCGTTCTTCAACTGGCCGAGGTTCAGCGCATCGCCGTCGTCCGTCGCATCCGCGACGTTCTTCAGTTGCGTCGGACCCGTGCCGTTGCCCAGCGTCACCGAGCCGTAGTTCGGCGTGCCGTCCGCGTTGCGGTCGTACGTCACCGCAGCGATCGACTTACCCGTCGACGGATCGATCAGGCCCGCGTCCTTCAGTTGCGAGACGTTCACCGCGTCCATGTCGGCCACGCCGGCCTTCACGTTCGACAGCGTGGTGCCGTCCGCGCCCTTCAGCGTGACCGTGTCCTTCGTCGCACTGTCATATGCGACAGCCAGCGACGTCAGGCCCGCACCCGGGTTCGTCGGGTCGACCGGCGCAACCAGGCCCGCGTCCTGCAACTGGCCGACGTTGATCGCGTCGTGACGATCCGTGCCGTCCGCGACGTTCTTCAGTGCGACCGGCGTCGTTGCACCCGTGCCGCCCAGCGTCACCGAACCGAGGTTCGGCGTGCCGTCCGCATTACGGTCGTACGTCACCGCCGCGATCGACTGGCCCGTCACCGGATCCACCAGCCCCGAATCGGCCAACTGCTTGTTGATCACGGTGATGTTTTCCGTGTTCGTCGCCGTGCGGCCGTCGAGGTTCGATAGCGCGTCGCCCACGTTGTCGTACGCGACCGACTTCGATGCATCCGTCGGATCGGCCAGCGAGTACGTCGGGTTCGTCACCTTGCCGTCCGCGCCCACCGTCGCGCCGCCGCCGAGCGAATCGGCCACGCTCTGTGCCGCGCCGTGCAGTTGCGCACCGTTGATCGCGTCCGTGCTGGTGGCCGATACCGCGCCCGCCTTCACGTTCGTGATCGTCGTGCCGTTGGCGCCGGCCAGCGTGACCTGGTCGAAGTTCGCCGAGCCGTCGGCGTTCTTGCCATACGTCACCGCGAGCGAAGCCAGACCCGCACCCGGGTTGGTCGGATCGACCGGCGCCACCAGGCCTGCGTCCTGCAACTGGCCGAGGTTGATCGCATCGTGACGATCCGTGCCGTCCGCGAC
>NZ_LOYC01000067.1:0-100749 GCF_001524725.1 Burkholderia sp. MSMB1072 | reverse complement strand
GTCAAGCGCGATGCGAAGCGCGGGCTGGCGTCGCTGTGCATCGGCGGCGGGATGGGCGTCGCGCTCGCGGTCGAGCGTCCGTGATCGGCCAACCGTGATCGGCGGTTCGTAACCGGCCGTTCGCCACAGGCGAACCGGATCCGTGCGCCGGCCGATTGCAGCTTCGGCCGGCGTCACGTGAAGTCAGAGGGGGCCTTCGGCAGCTCTCGAAACCAAAAATGGAGTGAGATTTATGTCTCAGCGAATTGCGTACGTAACGGGCGGGATGGGCGGCATCGGCACCAGCATCTGCCAGCGCCTGTCGAAAGACGGCTTCAAGGTGGTCGCCGGGTGTGGCCCGAACTCGCCGCGCCGGGTGAAATGGCTCGAGGACCAGAAGGCGCTCGGGTACGACTTCATCGCGTCGGAAGGCAACGTCGGCGACTGGGACTCGACCAAGGAAGCGTTCGACAAGGTCAAGGCGGAAGTCGGCGAGATCGACGTGCTGGTCAACAACGCGGGCATCACGCGCGACGTCGTGTTCCGCAAGATGACGCATGAAGACTGGACCGCCGTGATCGACACCAACCTGACGAGCCTGTTCAACGTGACGAAGCAGGTGATCGACGGAATGGTCGAACGTGGCTGGGGCCGCATCATCAACATTTCGTCGGTGAACGGCCAGAAGGGGCAGTTCGGCCAGACCAACTATTCGACCGCGAAGGCCGGCATTCACGGCTTCACGATGGCGCTCGCGCAGGAAGTCGCGACGAAGGGCGTGACGGTCAATACCGTGTCGCCCGGCTACATCGGCACCGACATGGTGAAGGCGATCCGTCCGGACGTGCTCGAGAAGATCGTCGCGACGATTCCGGTGCGGCGTCTCGGCGCGCCGGAGGAAATCGGCTCGATCGTCGCGTGGCTCGCATCGAACGATTCGGGCTTCGCGACGGGCGCCGACTTCTCGTTGAACGGCGGCCTGCACATGGGCTGAGCGCCCGGGCTGCGCGGGCCGGATGGCCGCGCAGCCGGGCGTTTTCCGAAGGCCCCCGCCTCCCGGACCCGGGAGGCGGGGATTCGTCACTTGCGCTACGCTGCACTCAAAGGCGTTACATGACTACTACAAAGAAGACGGCCGAACGGCTCATCAAGAAGTACCCGAACCGCCGGCTCTACGATACCGAGACAAGCACGTACATTACGCTCACCGACGTGAAGCAGCTCGTGCTCGAGCAGGAGGATTTCAAGGTCGTCGACGCGAAATCCAACGAAGACCTGACGCGCAGCATCCTCCTGCAGATCATCCTCGAGGAGGAGAGCGGTGGCGTGCCGATGTTCTCGTCGTCGATGCTGTCGCAGATCATCCGTTTCTACGGTCATGCGATGCAGGGCATGATGGGCACGTACCTGGAAAAGAACATCCAGGCATTCATCGACATCCAGAACAAGCTCGCGGATCAATCGAAGAACCTCTACGAAGGCAACGCGATGAATCCGGAAGTCTGGTCGCAGTTCATGAACATGCAGGCGCCGATGATGCAAGGGATGATGACGAGCTACATCGAGCAGTCGAAGAACATGTTCGTGCAGATGCAGGAGCAGATGCAGAACCAGGCGAAGTCGATGTTCAGCACGTTCCCGTTCAAGCAGCCCGGCGCATCGGAGCCCGAAAAGAAGTAACGGAATCGCGGCAGGCCGGCCGGGGCGGCGCGAGCCGTCGGGGCGTCGGCGCCGCGAAGCGGGCGGCCGGTCGCTATCGTGCATTCGGCCAGGACGAAGCGTGGCTGCCGCTTGCCGGAAAAGATGGCCGACGGTCGTCCGGGATCGTCGGCACCGAATGCCCGTGCCGGGCAGGCACGGACATCGTCGTCGTCCAGTCGCTCGAGATCCCGTCCATACGAATGAAAGCCAGGTCGCACCGCGCGTGACGGTGCGCGTTCGTGCCCGCGCGGACGCTTGCCTGGCGTACCATAAGCGGCGCTGCACGGCGATGCGCGAAATGCGCTGGCGGTTCCCGCGCATGGCGAGAGGTCCGATGCCGCATCGATGCGGGCGGCCGAGAAAAACAAACCGACTGAGAGAGAGCATGCGAGGGATTCGAACGGCATCGACCGGCAGGCTGGCCGGTCTTGCTGCGATGTTCATGATGGGTGTCGGCCTGGCCGTGCCGGGCTTTGCGATGGATTGCTCGAAAGCCGTCCAGCCGATCGAGAAGCGCATTTGCGCGAGCCCGGCGCTGCGCGCGGCCGATGCGCGGATGAATGCGGCCTATGCGGGCGTGCTACAGGCCGCGCCGGACGCCGCCGTCCGCGACATGCTGGTGCGCAGCCAGCGCCGCTGGCTCGCCGCGCGCAACAAACGACTCGATACCGATTACGACGGCCATCGGCTGGCCGTCGACGAAGTGCGCAAGGCCTTCGATCGGCGCACCGCCGTGCTGGCCGACCGATCGGATGAAGGGCTGATCGCGCGCGCACTGGCCGAGCGGCAGTGGCTCGCGAAATACAGCGGCGGCCCGCTGGCCGGCTTCGATGCCAACTGCGATTTCATTCCCGACGATGCGAGCGGCGCGCATGTTTCTTATGCGTGTTTCGGCGCGATTCATGTGCAACATCATGCGCGGGTGTGCAGCCAAAGCGAGGACTGGGCGACCGGCGCGGTCTATCAGTACCGCCTGGTGAGCGCGGCCGACGGCGGGAAGGTGCATCCGGTGGCGTTCTGCGAAGCGCAAGGCACGCATGCATGCGACAGCGGCAGCGCGCAGGCGGGATGGGTGCGGGCTGCGGCGTCCGGTGGCGAGAACCGTACGCCGGCGCCGGTGGCGGGCTTGCCGCAGCTCGACGCCGAATTGTGGCCGCTCGGAGAGGGCGGCGATGCCGCGTGGTTCGATCGGTGTCTGAAGGCGCCGGTGTTTCCGGATGCGGATGCGCACTGACGCGCGGCGTTTCGAGTTCGGGCACGACCTGCCATCCGAATCGACGGGCTGGGGTGCTGCGGCGCCGGGGACTGGCGCCGCAGGGTCATCGGTGCGGGTGACCGCGACGCGTTCCGTCGTTGCTCAGTGTGCCGAACCGAAATCCTGATCGTCATCCGACGGAGGAAGGTCGAGCACGAGCTTGACGGCACTGTAGTTCGCTTTGAGCGAAAACACGCGACCGATCACGAGAAAGGTCTGGCGCGAGTTATCGAGTTCGACGAAATCGCCGGGTTGCGGCACGTGTGCACCTTGGTCGTAGGAAAAGCTGGTGCTGGTCTGCTCGCCGATGGCTTCTGCGGCGTGCTCGGTGAATTCGATCGTGATGTGGGTGGTCATGCGAGGCCCGTTGGGTCGATTGGAGAGAGCGGATGCCGCATTTTCGCATAGCGGCTGCGCTAATTCGGGGCGATTCTTGTAGGACTGCGCGCGCGCCCCTCTCCGACGTGCCGCCGATGGTAAGCAGACGGCCGGTCGGCCCGGAGTGAAAGGGACGCATCAAGCGCCCCGGCTTCGTCGGCTGTCCATCGCGCTGCATGCTCGAACTGCCGATCGACGTTGCCCGCCGGTCGCTCATTTTGGCTCGCCGCCCCTAAATCGCTGTAAACTCACGCTTTTGCTGCCACGCCCCCACATTCCAGATGTCCCAATCCCCCAAAGTAGGGTTCGTATCCCTCGGGTGCCCGAAAGCGCTCGTCGATTCCGAACAGATCATCACGCAACTGCGCGCCGAAGGTTATGAAATCTCCGGCACCTACGACGGCGCCGACCTCGTCGTCGTGAACACCTGCGGCTTCATCGACGAAGCGGTGCAGGAAAGCCTCGACGCGATCGGCGAAGCGCTGACCGAGAACGGCAAGGTGATCGTCACCGGCTGCCTCGGCGCGAAGTCGAGTGCCAGCGGCTCGAACCTGATCGAGGAAGTCCACCCGAAGGTGCTCGCCGTCACCGGCCCGCACGCGGTGGGCGAAGTGATGCAGGCCGTGCATTCGCACCTGCCGAAGCCGCACGACCCGTTCGTCGACCTCGTGCCCGCGGCCGGCATCAAGCTCACGCCGCGTCACTACGCATACCTGAAGATCTCCGAAGGCTGCAACCACCGTTGCACGTTCTGCATCATCCCGTCGATGCGCGGCGACCTCGTGTCGCGCCCGGTCGCCGAAGTGATGCTGGAAGCCGAGAACCTGTTCAAGTCGGGCGTGAAGGAACTGCTCGTGATCTCGCAGGACACGAGCGCATACGGCGTCGACGTGAAGTACCGCACGGGCTTCTGGAACGGCAAGCCGATCAAGACGCGCATGACCGACCTGGTCGCCGCGCTCGGCGAACTCGCCGCGCAGTACGGCGCGTGGGTGCGCCTGCACTACGTGTATCCGTATCCGAGCGTCGACGAAGTGATTCCGCTGATGGCCGAAGGTCCGTTCAAGGGCCACGTGCTGCCGTATCTCGACGTGCCGTTCCAGCACGCGCACCCGGAAGTGCTGAAGCGCATGAAGCGTCCGGCGAACGCCGAGAAGGTGCTCGAGCGCGTGCAGAAGTGGCGCGAGATCTGCCCGGACCTGACGATCCGCAGCACGTTCATCGCGGGCTTCCCCGGCGAGACGGAAGCGCAGTTCGAGACGCTGCTCGACTTCGTCCGCGAAGCGGAACTCGATCGCGTCGGCTGTTTCGCGTATTCGCCGGTCGAAGGCGCGACCGCGAACGACCTGGACGGCGCGTTGCCGGACGAGGTCCGCGAGGAACGTCGCGCGCGCTTCATGGAAGTGGCCGAGGAAGTGTCGGCGAACCGCATGCAGCGCAAGGTCGGCAAGACGCTCAAGGTGCTGATCGACGAAGTCGGCGAAGAAGGCGGCATCGGCCGTACGGCAGCCGATGCGCCGGAGATCGACGGTGTCGTCTATGTCGAGCCGGCGGCGAAGGCATCGAAGCGCTATAAGGTCGGCGATTTCGTGTCCGTGAAGATCACGGGCGCCGACGGCCACGATCTGTGGGGCGAGGTGTAAGCGATGGCCGCTGTATTTCCGGAGATCCTCGCGCTCGGCGAGGCGATGATCGAATTCAACCAGTCGCAGCCGGGGCGCCCTGAATTCCTGCAGGGCTTCGGCGGCGACACGTCGAACTTCTGCATCGCGGCTGCGCGCCAGGGCGCGTCGACGGGCTTCGTGTCGGCGATCGGCGACGATCCGTTCGGCCGCCTGCTGGCCGACATGTGGGCGGCGGAGCAGGTCGACACGACGTACGTACGCATCGACCGCACGGCGCCGACCGGCGTGTATTTCGTCACGCACGGCATCGATGGCCACCAGTTCGACTATCTGCGTGCGGGCTCGGCTGCGAGCCGCTATGCGGCGGGCGACCTGCCGCTCGACGCGCTCGCGGCCGCGAAGGCCGTGCACTTGTCGGGCATCAGTCTTGCGATCGGCACGGCCCCGTGCGACGCGGCATTCGCGGCGATCGACCACGCGCGTCGCCACGGCGCGAAGGTTAGCTTCGACACGAACCTGCGCCTGAAGCTGTGGCCGCTGCCGCGTGCCCGCGCGGTGATGCGCGAGGCGCTGCGCCAGACGGACATCTGTCTGCCGAGCTGGGACGACGTCACGGCGCTCACGGGCGCGAACGATCGCGACGCGATCGTCGACGCGATGCTCGAGCACGGGCCGCAGGTCGTCGCGCTGAAGCTCGGCAAGGAAGGCGCGTATGTCGCGACGCCGCATGAGCGGCGCGTCGTGCCGGGCTTCGCGGTCGATGCCGTCGACGCGACCGGCGCCGGTGACTGTTTCGGCGGCGCGTTCGTCGCGCGGATCGTCGCCGGCGACGATCCGTTCGCGGCCGCGCGTTATGCGAACGCGGCGGCGGCGCTGTCGACGACCGGTTACGGCGCGGTCGCGCCGATTCCGCACCGCGCTGCGGTGGAAAGCCTGATGCAGGGCTGACGCGAAACGCGTACGCCGACGACGCAGTCGCAGCGCAGGCTTGCGCGGCGACGCAAGAGCCGGGTTGCGACCTGGCACGGTCCGCGATGGTCGGGCGAATCTGAAGCAAGGAGCAACACAAGGTGGGTCGATATTCGGAATGGCAACGGGCGCTCGTCGTCGCGGGTGCGCTGTTAGCGGGCATCGCGATGCCGGCGGCGGTCGAAGCGCAGGGGGTTGCACCCGGCGTGCAGCAGGATGAACCGGCGCCGGCGCGGCCGCTGAAGCCGAATCCCGAGTTCGCCCGCCTGCCGCGCTACGAAGGCACGCTCGGCGACCGGCCGATCGTCGTGCATCTCGGCCCCAAGACGGACGAGGAAGGCGTGCACGGCGAATACCAGTTCGCCGACACGGGCGAGGTCGTGCTGCTCGCGGGCGACCGCGACGGCGATACGCTCGAGATCGAGGAGTCGAACGACGGCACGAACATCACCGGCGTGTGGATCGGCCGTTTCGACGCGACGGGCGACCTGAAGGCCGACCGGATGAATTCGGACGAATCGGATCCGCAACCGGTCGTGCTGCGTCTGGCGCCGGGCAAGCGCGCGGCGCTGCAGGTGCGCGACGGCCGCGTGCACGAAATCGAGACGGTGGGCGGCATCGTCAATCTGCGCACCGACGACTGAGCGCACGCTGGCTTGGTGTGCGCGGCGCGCACTGTACCGGGCCAAGCGCGCCGATTTTGGCTACTCTAGCGACATATTCCGCAACCGAACGGCCTCGTGCCCGGCCTCCAGTCATGACCGCATCCACTCCCAAGCGCGCGCTGCAAACCCGCATCGTTCAACCCGACGACGTCATTCCGGAAGGCTTTCGTTCGTTCGTGCCGCCGGTCGCGCGCGCGTCGACGGTCGTGTTCCCCGATCTCGCGACGATGCGCGCGCTGGTCTGGCACGACGACAACCAGTGGCGCTACGGGCTGCACGCGACGCCGACGTCGCTCGCGCTCGCGCAGCGGCTCGCCGAGATCGAGGGCGGCACGCACGCGCTGCTGCAGCCGTCGGGCCTCGCGGCGATCATGAACGTCTATTTCGGGATCGTGAAAGCGGGCGACGATGTGCTGATTCCGCACAATGTGTACGGCCCGAACGCCGATTTCGGCAAGTGGCTGGCGAACGACTTCGGCATCACCGCACGTTTTTACGATCCGTTGATCGGCGCCGGCATCGCCGAGCTGATCCAGCCGAACACGCGGCTGATCTGGATCGAGGCGCCGGGCTCGGTGACGATGGAAGTGCCCGACGTGCAGGCGATCACGGCGGCCGCGAAGGCGCGCGGCATCGTCACCGCGATCGACAACACCTTTTCCGCGGGCCTTGCGTTCAAGCCGTTCGAGCACGGCGTCGACATTTCGGTGCAGGCGCTGACCAAGTACCAGTCGGGCGGCAGCGACGTGCTGATGGGCGCGACGGTCACCGCGAACGCGGAGCTGCACGCAAAGCTGAAGCTCGCGCGGATGCGCTGCGGGATCGGCGTGTCGGTCGACGATTGCTCGCTCGTGCTGCGCAGCCTGCCGAGCATGCAGGTGCGCTTCGACGCGCACGGCAAGAGCGCGCTCGCGCTCGCGCAATGGCTGAAGGCGCGGCCGGAGATTGCGGCGGTGCTGCATCCGCAGATCGCCGACTGCCCGGGGCATGCGTCGTTCATGCGCGATTTCACCGGCGCGGGCGGGCTGTTCTCGGTGGTGTTCGACGCACGCTACAGCGCGGAGCAGGTCGACCGTTTCGTCGAGTCGCTCGAGCTGTTCGCGATCGGCTGGAGCTGGGGCGGCGCGTGCAGCCTCGCGATGCCTTACGACGTCGCGTCGATGCGTCCGGACTGGCCGCATCGCGGCACGCTGGTGCGTTTCTACGTCGGTCTGGAAGACGAAGCCGATTTGCGTGCGGACATCGAGCGCGCGATGCAGGTCGCACTCGGCTGATCGCCGGCCGGCAACGTCCGGCGCAAAAACGAAACGCCGGCGCGATGCCTTGTCGCGCCGGCGTTTCTCATTGACGGTGCGGCCGGATCAGAACAGTCGCAGCAGCCCGTCGAGGCCGACATGGTCGAACGCGACCGTCGCCGCATCGCGCACGACGGGCTTCGCGTGGAACGCGACCGACAGCCCGGCTTCGGCCATCATCTTCAGATCGTTCGAGCCGTCGCCCATCGCGATCGCGCGGCGCGGCTCGAGGCCGAGCGACGCGCACGTCTCGCGCAGCAGGCGCGCCTTCACGTCGGCGTTGACGATCTCGCCGAGCACCTTGCCGGTGAGCTTGCCGTCGACGATCTCGAGCGTGTTCGCATGCGCGTAGTCGATGCCGAGGCGCGCCTTCAGCCGCTCGGTGAAGAACGTGAAGCCGCCCGACACGAGCAGCGTCTTCATGCCGGCGGCCTTCACGCCGGCCAGCATCGTCTCGGCGCCCGGCGACAGTTGCAGCCGTTCTTCGTACACGCGCTCGAGCGCGTGCGCGTCGAGCCCGGCCAGCAGCGCGACGCGGCGCGTGAGGCTTTCGTTGAAATCGCGGATCTCGCCGCGCATCGACGCTTCGGTGATCTCCGCGACCTGCGTTTTCAGCCCGCAGAAATCGGCGATCTCGTCGATGCATTCGATCGTGATCAGCGTCGAATCCATGTCCATCACCGCGAGCCCGAAATCGCCGAGCGTGAGGCCGGCCTCGACGAACCCGAAGTCGAGCGCATGCGTGCCGCAGTACGCGTCGATGTCGAGGCGCTGTGCCGGGCTCGCGTTTTCGACGCGCAACGCGTGATCGTCGGTCTGCACGATGCGGGTGCCGCGCGACAGCGCGAGCAGCGGTTTGTGATGGGCGTCCGACAGCGGCGCAAGACTCTGGATGACGAGATTGTGGGTCATGACGAGTGGTTGGAAGACGAATGAATGACGTGCGCGGCCCGCGGGCGGCCGCCTGCGAACGCGGCCCCGTGCGGCTGCAGGCCGTTGCGTCGCGAACGCGCCATTGTAGCCGGTTGGCCCGGACGGGCGATCGCAGCAGGGACGAATCCTGAGGCCGGACTAGAACCGGCACGCCCGCAGCGCGAACCGGACGCCGCCGACTATCGTCCGTTCGCGCGATCCCAGTACGGCGGATCGCCGAAATGCTCGGCCAGGAATGCGATGAACGCGAGCGTTTTCAGCGGCACGTGTGCGCGGCTCGGATAGACGGCCCAGATCGCGACGTCTTCCGCGAACGGGTAATCGTCGAGCACGGTGACGAGCACGCCGTTCGCGAGCAGCGGGCCGACGTCCCAGGTCGACTTGATCGCGATCCCGAAGCCGTCGACGAGCGCTTCGCGGATCGCTTCGCCGTTGCTCGCGGCGAGCCGGCCGCCGACCCGCACCGTGAGCGGGCCTTGCGGCGTCGCGAACGACCAGTCGCGCTGGTCGCCGAGGATCACGCATTCGTGCTGCGTCAGGTCGGTCGGGTGGCGCGGCGTGCCGCGTTCGGCGAGATAGGCGGGCGAGCAGCACAGCACGCGGCGGTTGGCGGCGAGCTTGCGGGCGACGAGCGTCGAATCCTTCAGCGCGCCGAGGCGGACCGCGACGTCGTAGCCGTCGTCGACCAGATCGACGATCTCGTCGGACAGCCGCAGATCGAGCGACACGGACGGATAGCGGCGCAGGAACGCCGGAATCACCGGCGCGACGTGCTGGCGGCCGAACGACGACGACATCGACACCTTCAGCCGCCCGTACGGCTCGCTGCGGCCGCGGCCGACCGACGCACGCGCGGCATCGGCGGCCGCGAGCAGCGCGTCGGCGCGCGCCATGAAGACTTCGCCGTCCTGCGTGAGGCTGATGCGGCGCGTGGTGCGGTGCAGCAGCCGCGCACCGAGCTGGCGTTCGAGCTGCGCGATGCGTGCGCTCGCGACCGCGGCCGACACGCCGAATTCGCGCCCGGCCGCGCTGACGTTCGCGAGCAGTGCCGCGCGCACGAACAGCGCGACGTCGAGCAGGTCGAGCGGCTTGTCGGGCGCCGAAATGGGAGCAGACGTCATTATTCTGGAATTCCTGAAAATGTTTCAGGAAATATAGCGGTTTTCTCGAATGATCGGGTTGCCTACGATGGCACGCATGGAGGTTGCGCCGCAGCCTGCCGGATTCCCTGAAAGGAGTATCGAGATGAAAGCCGTTGGATTGACCCGTTATCTGCCGATCGACGACCCGCAAGCGTTGCTCGACGTCGAACTGCCGCAGCCCGTGCCGGGCCCGCGCGATCTGCTCGTGAAGGTCGAGGCGATTTCCGTGAACCCGGTCGACACCAAGGTGCGTGCGCCGAAGCCGCAGATCGAGGAGACGCCGCGCGTGCTCGGCTGGGATGCGGCCGGCACGGTCGTCACGGTCGGCGCCGACGTCACGCTGTTCCGGCCCGGCGATGAAGTGTTCTACGCGGGCAGCATCACGCGGCCCGGCGCGAACAGCGAATTTCACGCGGTCGACGAACGGATCGCCGCGCTGAAGCCGCGCACGCTCGACTTCGCGGCGGCGGCCGCGCTGCCGCTCACCGCACTGACCGCGTGGGAAGCGCTGTTCGACCGGTTGCGCGTGTCGCCGCAGGGCGCGGACGCGGGCAAGTCGGTGCTGATCATCGGCGGCGCGGGCGGTGTGGGCTCGATTGCGATCCAGCTCGCGAAGACGCTCGGCAAGCTGCACGTGATCGCGACCGCTTCGCGGCCGGCGTCGGCCGAATGGGTGCGCGCGCTGGGCGCGGACGCGGTGGTCGACCATTTCGGCGATCTGCCGGCGCAATTGCGCGAGGTCGGCCATCCGAGCGTCGACTACGTGCTGATCTTCAACGACACCGACCATCATTTCCCGGCCGCCGCGGAAGTCATCCGGCCGCAGGGCGGCATTTGCACGATCGTCGAGAACGCGAAGCCGGTGCCGGTCGAATTGCTGAAGGCGAAAAGCGCCGCGTTTCACTGGGAATTCATGTTCACGCGTGCGATGTTCGAGACGCCGGACATGATCGAGCAGCACAAGATCCTGAGCGAGGTGGCGCGGCTCGTCGACGGCGGCACGCTGCGCACGACGCTCGGCGAACAGCTCGGCACGATCAATGCCGAGAACGTGCGGCGCGCGCACCGGATGCTCGAGGGCGGGCGCGCGATCGGCAAGCTCGTATTGAGCGGGTTCTGAGCCGGCGGGACGCGTAAGGTTGCGGCGCCGCGAACGCAAGCGGGGTAACACCCGATGCGTTTGCGGCGCATTGCATCCCGCTTGGCGGTAGACTGGCAGCGCATCATGCATCGAAAACCGCGCGGCACGCGCGTGCCGCCGCATTACAAGGAGGTCAGCATGAGCCAACGCAGCTTGTCGGTTGCCGCATCGTGGTCGGTCGTGTTCGCGGCGGCGTGCGTCAGCGCGAGCGTATTCGCGGCGCCGCCGGTCAAGGGCAGCCTGAAGGGCGGCGGTACGGGACAGCTCGAATACACCGTCAAGGTCGACTCGAAGACCTTCGGCAATACGCAGGAGACCCGCAAGATCCGCTCGGGCGAGACGGACGATTTCAACTGGAAGTCGGTGCCGCCGAGCGGTGCCGTTGCGATGCCGGACGGCTGCCCGAACGCCGACAACCTGCCGCGCGACGCGAACGGCGCGATGGTGCGGCAGACCCAGGTGCGGCTCGCGCCGTCGGTCGACGCAAAGGGTGTCGCCAACGTGCAGTTGAGCTTCCAGGCGGCCGCGCCGAAGGGCACGCGCAGCGTGACGGCCGGCGGTAAGTCGCTGCAGTGCCCGGACGTCGCGTCGGTGAGCCAGGTGAAGTGGGTGTCGATTCCGACCAATGGCGGGTCGAAGTCCGTGACGATGAGCGACGGCACCAAGGTGACGGTGTCGATCAAGCATTGAGCGGCGCGCGCGGGCCGGCGTTTCGTCCGGTGCGCGCGCAACCGGTTCGACGGGCGGAACGAGCAGGGCGGCACGCGGGCAGCTCCGCCGTGCCGCCGTTGCAATGCATCCGCTGCCGGCTCCGAGGCGCGGCGCCGCGACCGTGCAACGGCGACGCGTGGCGTCATGCGGATGTCACGTCATGCTCGCGCGCATCCTGTCCGTCCGGCCATGACATCCCGGTGAAAACTTCGCATGCGCGCGCTGCCGCCGCGCGTCAGTGCGTGCGCTCTTCGAGCCGCGACGCGAGAAAGCGGTGATCGGCCGAGAACAGCCGGCGATAGGTCATCAGCACCGCGCCGACGGTGCCGAGCGCGGACGCCGCGGCGATCAGGAACATGATCACGATCTGGTAGCGCACGGCCTGCAGCGGCGACTGGCCGGCCAGCACCTGGCCCGTCATCATGCCCGGCAGGCTCACGACGCCGACCACCGCCATCTGGTTCAGCGTCGGCAGCATGCCCGCGCGCACGGCCTGGCGGGCGGCGTCCTGCGCGGCTTCCCAGCGCGTCGCGCCCAGCGCGAGCGCGGTTTCGACACGATCGCGGCGCGCGGTGAGTTCCTCCATCATCCGCTCGACGCCGAGCGAGACGCCCGTCAGCGTATTGCCGAGAATCATCCCGAGGATTGGGATCGCGTATTGCGGCGCGAACCACGGATGGATGCGGATCACGACGAACAGGCCGACCGCCGCGACGAACCAGCTGCTGAACCAGATCGACGCGATGCTGTCGATGCGTTGGCCGCAGTACGTGCGCTTGCCGCGCCCCGCGCCGGCGAAACCGGCGATCAGCGTCATCAGCGCGGTGAGCGGCAGCACGACGTACCAGTGCGGATGGCCGAACACCCAGCCGAGCACGTAGCCGATCGCGAGCAACTGCACGACGGTGCGCACCGCCGCGAGCGCGAGCTTGCGGCCGAGGCCGAGCGACAGCGCCGCCGAGATCGCGCCGTTGACGGCGACGAGCGCGGCGGCGATGCCGACGTCCACCAGACTCAGGTCCTGAAGTGCGGGGCTCATCGCGCGATCTCCGTCGGGTTGGCCGCGTGCAATACGCCGGCCTGCATCACGAGCCGTGTCGTGCCGATCCGCGCGGCTTGGGCCGGATCGTGCGAGATCCACATGTATGCGCGTGCGTCGGGCGCCGCGTCGAACCACGCGCCGACGAGCGCTTCGATCGCGCGTGCCGATTCGGGATCGAGCGCGGAGGTCGGCTCGTCGAGCAGCAGCACGTCGGGATCGAGCTGCAGCACGCGCAACAGCGCGGCGATCTGCGCCTCGCCGCCGGACAGGTCGCTCGCGCGCTTGTCGAGAAAGCCGGCGCCGCGGCCGGCCTGCGCGGCGAGCGCTTCGGCGCGCGCGCGATCGAACGCGACGTCGCGATAGATCGCGAGCGAGTACGGGTAGCGCAACTGCGACTCGACGGTGCCGTCCATTTGCGCGGGGCGCTGGCGGACATAGGCGACGCTGCGCCGGTAGCGCGGAATCGCGCTGCGCCGGATCCGGCGGCCACGCCACAGGAGGTGGCCGCCGTCGAGCGGATCGAGTAGCGCGAGGGCGCGCAGCAACACGCTCTTGCCCGATCCGGAGGGTCCGGTGACAGCAATTCGCGATCCCGCGGCGAGGCTGAGATCGGTGGGGGCGAGCAGCGTCTTGCCGCTGCTGGCGTCGCGCCGCGTGATGTGCTGCGCGTCGATGAGGCCGGTGGGGGAGGTCATGTCACAAATGAAAAAAAGCGTTAATGGCGCCGAAAGGCCGCCATGTCGTGCGTCATAATACCGATCGAAAAGCCGCAGCTGTCGTGCGCCGTTCGTCCACGCAAGCGGCCCGGCATGGTGTGGCAACACTTCAGAACAACAACGGAACCGCCATGACGCTAACCCGAGCCATCGGCAAATCGGCTGCATGGGTCGTCGGTATCGTCGCGGTGCTCATCGCGGCGGCCGGCGTCTTTCTTTTCACGTTCGACTGGAACCGCGCGAAACCGTGGGTCAACGAACAGGTGAGTGCCGCACTCGGCCGCCCGTTCGCGATCAACGGCGACCTCAAGGTCGGCTGGCGTCGCCCCGATGGCGAAACCGGCTGGCGCGCATGGGTGCCCTGGCCGAGCTTCTCCGCCACGCAACTCGAGATCGGTAATCCCGACTGGGCGAAGGCGCCCAAGTTCGTCACGCTCGATGCCGCGCACTTCGATCTCGCGATCCTGCCGCTGCTTGCGCATCAAATCGTCATCCCGTCGATCGACGTCGTGAATCCCGCCGTCGATCTCGAGCGGCGCGCGGACGGCAGCAATACGTGGACCTTCCAGTTCAAGCAATCGTCGCAGCCTTCGCGGTGGAAGGTGCGGCTCGACAGCTTCGGGTTCGCGAAGGGCACCGTCACGTATCGCGACGCGATCACGAAGGCCGATCTGACCGTCGCGATCGATACGCTCGGCCAGCCGATCCCGCTCGGCGACGTGCTGAAGGAACAGGAGCAGACGTCGCGTGCGGCGTCGGCGCAGCGCGTCGGCAAGCATGGCGCGGCGCAACTGGGCGCGAAGGCCGATGCGCAAGCCGCGTCGGGGGCGAGCGCGGCCGCGGCCTCGGGCGCGTCGGCCGCTTCCGGTTCGTCGGGGTTGCCCGCTGCGTCCGTGCCTGCCACGCCTTCCGCTTCGGCGGCCGCTGCCGCGTCCGGCGCCAGCGGCGCGACGGCGCCCGCGAAGCCGTCCGGCCCGACCTATGCCTTCGGGCTGAAGGTCGACGGCCGTTACAAGAACGTGCCGATCAGCGGCACCGGCAAGGTCGGCGGCGTGCTCGCGATCCAGGATGCGTCGCGGCCGTTCCCGCTGCAGGCCGACGTGAAGGCCGGCGATACGCGGCTCGCGATCGTCGGCACACTGACCGATCCGATGCATCTCGCGGCGCTCGACCTGCGGCTGTGGCTGCAGGGCACGTCGATGTCGCATCTTTATCAGCTCACCGGCATCACGCTGCCCGATACGCCGCCTTATGCGACCGAAGGGCGCTTGATCGGCAACTTCAAGCCGCATGCGAGCACCTTCCGCTACGAGAACTTCAACGGCCGCGTCGGCGGCAGCGACCTCGGCGGCACGCTCGTCTGGGCGCAGCGCGCGCCGCGGCCGAAGCTGTCGGGCGAACTCGTGTCGAACCTGCTGCAGTTCTCCGATCTCGCGCCGGTGATCGGTGCGGATACGGCCGCGAGCAAGGCGAAGCGCGGCGACACGACGCGCCAGCCGCCCGATCGCGTGCTGCCGGTGGAGACGTTCCGCACCGAACGCTGGAGCGCGATCGATGCGGACGTGAAGTTCACCGGCCGCAAGCTGATCAAGAGCCCGCAGTTGCCGATCACCAATCTGTACACGCACATCCTGATGCAGGACGGCGTGCTGTCGTTCGAGCCGCTGCAGTTCGGCGTCGCGGGCGGCACACTCGAGACGAACGCGCATCTCGACGGCAGTCGCACGCCGCTCAAGGGCCGCTTCAAGCTGGTCGCACGGCATCTGAAGCTCAAGCAGCTGTTCCCGACGCAGAAGGTGATGCAGACGGCGTTCGGCGAAATCAACGGCGACGCGTCGCTGTCGGCAACCGGCAATTCGCCGGCCGCGCTCGCGGCGACGTCGAACGGCGAAGTGAAGGCGCTGATCACCAACGGCCGCATCAGCCGCTTGCTGATGGAGGCGGCGGGGTTGAACGTCGCGAACGTCGTCTACGAGAAGCTGTTCGGCAACCGCGACGTCAACATCAATTGCGCGGCGATCGATTTCGTGGCGACCGACGGCATGCTCGACCCGAAGGTCTTCGCGCTCGATACCGACGATGCGCTGATCAACGTCGACGGCCCGATCAACCTGCGCGACGAATCGCTCGACCTGAAGGTCCATCCGCACACGAAGGGCTTCCGGATCTTCTCGCTGCGCTCGCCGTTGTATGCGAAGGGCACGTTCAAGAACCCGAAGGTCGGCGTCGATGCGGGCGCGCTCGCGCTGCGCGCCGGCGCGATGGTCGGGCTCGGGCTGATCAACCCGTTCGCGGCGCTGATCCCGCTGATCGCGCCGAGCAACAACCGCGACGTGCCGTGCTCGGAACTGTTCGGGCAGATGAAGGCGCAGGCGGCGCAGAGGGCGGCCAGCAAGGCCGGCAAGTGACGCGCGTCAGCGGCCCGCGCGCGCCCACAGCAACACGGCGTCGACCTCGCGGCCGTCGATCCGCACCGGCGCGACGGTGCCGAGCTGCAGACGATCGCCGTCGAGCATGACGGCCCGCTGCTGGACGTCGCCGATCCAGTTCGGGAACAGGCTGACGTCCATTTCGTGGGTCAGCGTGCCGTCGTCGGCGACCTGAAAGGGGCCGGAGTAGGCGATATAGCCGCGCGCGGCGGCCGCGCATTCGTCGTCGGTGCCGCCCTGAAGATCGCCGTTTGTGTAGCGCGGCCGGCCGGCGGCCATGAGCTGGGCCGACATGTAGCCGTCCGGCGTATAGAGGATCCAGCCGCGCACGTCGCGGCCGAGCGGATAGGCGGACGGGCTGCCGTCGCACGGGCGGATTTCGTAGGACACGAGGCGCCATGCGCCTACGAGTCGTTCGCGAAGCTGGCTGGCGAGCATGCGGGATTCCGGTGAGACGGCGGTGAGGCGCGTGCCGTCGTGTGGATGGGCCGCCGGGCGGCGAGGCGGAGGGCCTGGAAAGGGCCGCCGGGGCGGTGCGGTCGGCAGTTTCGCCGACACCTGCTAAAATACACGGTTTTCCGTCGATTTCTCTCTTAACGGGACCTGCCGTGCTTTCTACTGCCAACATCACGATGCAATTCGGGCCGAAGCCCTTGTTCGAGAATATCTCGGTCAAATTCGGCGAGGGCAACCGCTACGGTCTGATCGGCGCGAACGGCTGTGGCAAGTCGACCTTCATGAAGATCCTCGGCGGCGACCTCGAGCCGAGCGCCGGCAACGTCGCGCTGGAGCCGAACGTCCGCCTGGGCAAGCTGCGCCAGGACCAGTTCGCGTACGAAGACGTGCGCGTGCTCGACGTCGTGATGATGGGCCACACCGAGATGTGGGCCGCGATGACCGAGCGCGACGCGATCTACGCGAACCCGGAAGCGACCGACGACGACTACATGCACGCGGCCGAGCTCGAAGGCAAGTTCGCCGAATACGGCGGCTACGACGCCGAGGCGCGCGCGGGCGCGCTGCTGCTCGGCATCGGCATCGAGGAGAAGTTCCACAACGGCACGATGGCCGACGTCGCGCCGGGCTGGAAGCTGCGCGTGCTGCTCGCGCAGGCGCTGTTCTCGAAGCCGGACGTGCTGCTGCTCGACGAACCGACCAACAACCTCGACATCAACTCGATCCGTTGGCTCGAGCACACGCTCAACGAGTACAACTCGACGATGATCATCATCTCGCACGATCGTCACTTCCTGAACTCGGTGTGCACGCACATGGCCGACATGGACTACGGCACGCTGAAGGTCTGGCCGGGCAACTACGACGACTACATGCTCGCATCGGCGCAGGCGCGCGAGCGCCAGGCTGCGGCGAACGCACGTGCGAAGGAGCGCGTGGCCGAACTGCAGGATTTCGTGCGCCGCTTCTCGGCGAACAAGTCGAAGGCGCGCCAGGCCACCAGTCGCGCGAAGCAAATCGACAAGATCAAGATCGAGGAATTCAAGCCGTCGTCGCGGCAGAACCCGTTCATCCGCTTCGAGTTCGAGAAGAAGCTGCACAACGTCGCGGTGGTCGCCGAAGAGATCACGAAGAAGTACGAGCGCACGATCTTCCAGAACTTCAACCTGTCGGTGCAGCCGGGCGAGCGCATCGCGATCATCGGCGAGAACGGCGCGGGCAAGACGACGCTGCTGCGCTCGCTGCTCGGCGCGCTGCCGCTCGATCACGGCACGGTGAAGTGGTCCGAGAACGCGAACGTCGGCTACATGCCGCAGGACACGTACGAGGAATTTCCGGACGACATCACGCTGATGGACTGGATCGACCAGTACCGCAAGGACGGCGACGACGAAACGATGGTGCGCGGCACGCTGGGCCGTCTGCTGTTCTCGTCGGACGACATCAAGAAGTCGGTGAAGGTGCTGTCGGGCGGCGAGAAGGGCCGCATGATCTGGGGCAAGCTGATGCTCGGCCGCCACAACGTGCTGCTGATGGACGAGCCGACCAACCACATGGACATGGAATCGATCGAGTCGCTGCAGATCGCGCTCGAGCAGTTCGAAGGCACGCTGATTTTCGTGTCGCACGACCGCGAATTCGTGAGCGGGCTGGCGAACCGGATCATCGAAGTGCGTACGGACGGCACGCTGTTCGACTTCGGCGGGAATTACGAGGAGTTCCTGACGAGTCAGGGGCAGGAGTAAGTGTCCTGAGGTCTCGTCCGGCCGTGGGCCCAGGTTAGGAGTCGCTGCACCCGGCGAACCGCCAGAAGCGCGACAGGCCCGCATCGACAGCAATGTCGATGCGGGCTTTTTCATATCCGCTGCGGCAAAACCTGCCACGCCGCGCATTCCCGTTTCCTCTGTTCAATCGACTTCAGGTAAATTACCCACCCGACACCGCCCATCATTCCCCATTTCGCCCCGGAGCCGCTCTCGATGCAGGACCATCCTCTCCCGCTCGACCTGTCCGGCCTTGCGCCCAGCCTCTACGCGCAGGGCACCGAGGAGGGCATCCTGTCGCGTCTGATGGAGCGGATTGCGCCGACCAACCGCTTCTGCGTCGATATCGGCGCGAGCGACGGCCTGCGCAACAGCAATACCGCGCGCTTGCTGCGCGAGCAGGATTGGTCCGGCGTACTCGTGGAAGGCAGCGCATACCGGTTCGGCAAGCTTGCCGCGCACTACGCGGGCGTGGAGCGCGTTCGTCTGCATCACGATCGCGTGCAGCCCGACACGGTTGACCCACTGCTCGCCGATGCGAACGTACCGACCGACTTCGATCTGCTGTCGATCGACATCGACGGCAACGATTACTGGGTGTGGCGCGGCCTGCAATCGTTCCGGCCGCGCATCGTCGTGATCGAATACAACCCGTACTACACGCCGCCCGAGCGCTGGGTCATGTGCTTCAATCCCGATCACGAATGGGACGGTTCGACCTATTACGGCGCGAGCCTCGAATCGCTCGTTCGTCTCGGCAGGCAGAAGGGCTATGAACTCGTCTGCTGCGACGACATGGGCAACAACGCGTTCTTCGTGCGGCACGACCTGTATCCGCTGCTCGGCATCGAGAACAACGATCCGTCGGTGTTGTTCCGGCCGGCGATGTACAAGCTGCGCTACGTCGGACACAACACGTTTCTGACCGGTCATCCGTATCGGCACGGGCCGGCCGAGCACATCTGAATGGATTCGCTCGCCGTCACCTTCGACGAGATTCGCGATGCCTATGGGCTCGGTCGCGGCGGGGAGCCGACGCAGGTCAGCGAGCGGGTATGGCACCTGCCGACCAGCGGCGGCGCGGGCGTGGCAGTCAAGCTTTATGCATGCGAACACCATGCGCGTGCGGTCAAGGAAGCCGCTGTCCTCGCACATCTGCAAGCGCATGGCGATGCGCGTTTCCATGTGCAGACGCTCGAGCGCACGACGTCCGGCGCATTGCTGTGGTCGGGGCAGCATTCGCACGCGATGCTGACGCGCTGGGAAGCCGGGCAATTCAAAACCTACGATACGTTCTCGCCAACCGAATGGGACGCACTCGGCGCGAGTCTGGCCGCGTTGCACCTGAGCCTCGAATCACTGCATCTGCCGTCGCGCGATACGATCCGCGCGCGGTTGACCTCGATCGATGCGGACGCGGTGCGCCGCAGTCTGCGGGATGCACTCGATCGAGCGAAGGCGAGTGCCGCCGCCGCCGCGAACCTGCGCCGCTATGTCGATCTCGCGCTGCGCATGCTCGATCGCTACTATCCGGGCAGCATCGATGCGTTTCCGGCCGACGATCCGCAGCACCCGATCCACAACGACTACAACCAGTTCAACTATCTGTTCACCGGCACGCTGCCGCCGCTGATCCTCGACTGGGAGGCGTCGATCGGCGCGCCTCGCGAATACGAGCTGGTGCGATGCCTGAATCATTTGCCGCTGGAAGCGCCGCACCTCGCGGAAGCGTTCGTGCGCGCCTACCGGCGCGTGCGGCCGCCGAATCTGGCACACATCGCATGGGCGGTCGATGCCGCGTGCCTGCAGCACGCGCTCAAGCTGTGGATCGTGCAAGGCTGGCTCGACGATCCGTCGCGCTTCGCGTCGCACCTGAACGGTGCAGTGACGATGGCGTCGGCGATGGTGGACGCGCGCGGCCATCTGGTCGATTTCTTTTCCCGTTGCGTGGAAGCAGGAAGCTGATGTGAGTGCGAATCCGAACAAGATCCCGAATCCGCCGCACGCCGGCGAGCGACAGCACGTGTTTCCACCGCCGCTGGATCGCGATTACCGCGTCGAGGACGGGCGCGTCCAGACGCGCTCGCTGGAAGCGCATATCGTCGATCACTGCAACCTGAGCTGCGCGGAATGCTGTTCGCTGTCGCCGCTTTTGCCCGAATGGTATGCACGCCCCGAATCGATCGAGGCCGATCTGCGCAAGGCCGCGAAGGTGCTGCGCCCGCGGATGTTCAAGCTGGTCGGCGGCGAACCGTTGCTGCATCCGGCGCTCGTTGAACTCGTCGAACGCGTGCGCGGCACCGGCATCGCGCCCGTGATCTCGGTCACGACGAACGGCCTGAAGCTCGGCGAGATGCCCGACGCGTTCTGGCAAGCGGTGGATGCGCTGACGATCTCGCGCTATCCGAAGCCGGCGCTCTCCGCCGATCTGGTCGCGCACGTCGAGCACCAGGCCGCGCGCTTCGACGTGCGCCTGAACTGGAAGGTGCAGGACGTGTTCACGACGATGAACCGCGCCCAGCCCGGCACGGATCGCGACGAAGCTGGACGTCTTTATCGCGATTGCTGGATCCGCGAGCGCTGCCATATGATTCGCGACGGCATGTTCTACACGTGCACGCGTCCCGCGCATTTCCATACGCTGTACAAGGGCGAGAAGGATTTCCAGGCCGACGGCCTGCCGTTGCGCGACGATGCGGGCATGCTCGACGCGATGCTGGCCTATCTGCAACGCGAGACGCCGCTCGAAGCCTGCCTGCATTGTCAGGGCGGCAGCGCGTCGGTGGCGCCGCATCGCATCCTCAAACGCATTGAAGTGAACACCTTGAAGGCTCGTTATCCATGATCGTCGGCACGCGCGACCCGTTCGGTTTCGATCGTCTGCACTACCATCCGCGCAGCGGCGTGTCGGCGTCCGGCATCCGCGCCGTATTGCGGGCGTCGGGTCAACCGGCCGGCGCGCCGGATGCGGCCGCCATCGCGGGCTACCTGAGCGGCGAGCGCCTCGTCGGCCGCACCGTGCTGCGCGACGTGCGCGCGGTGCCGCCCGGTCATGCACTGATCCGGTCGCCGCAAGGGCTGACGGTGCAGCCGGCGCCCGAGCGGCCGCAGCATGCCGATCTCGACACCGTGCTGCGCGCGTCGCTGCAGCGCGCGCTCGACAGCGGCAAGCGCGTCGCACTGGCGCTGAGCGGCGGGCTCGATTCGGCGCTGCTGCTCGCATTGCTGCGCGAACTCGGCGCGTTGGGGCACGTGACGGCCTACATCCTCGCCACCGACATGCCCGATTACTGCGAACGCGATGCGGCGCTCGAACTGGCCGCGCTGATGCAGGCGAACGTGAAGGTCGTACGCGCGAACGAGGCCGATTTCGTCGCGGCGCTGCCGAGAACGACCCATGCGGTCGAGGAGCCGATGTTCAACCTGCATCCGGTCGCGAAGCTGCTGCTGGCCGATGCGATGGCGGCGGATGGCGTCGAGGTGGCGATTACCGGCGACGGCGCGGATCAGGTATTGCGCCGCGACCTGTCGGCCAACTATCTGCCGCTGTGCCACGCGTTGTTCGACGCCGCGTCGGTCGACCTGCATCCGCCGTTCGTCGACCCCGCCGTCGTCGCGCATTTGACGAGCGTCGCGCCCGATCCGAACAAGCAGTGCCTGCGCGATCTCGGTGCGCGCCTGAACCTGCCGGACCGTCTCGTGCATGGCCCCAAGCGCGGACGGCTCGCGCCGGCAATGGATCTCGCGACGCTGCTCGATCGCGACCGCACGCACGCGTTGGCCGACACGCTCGGCTTGGCCGTGCCCGCTTTGCAGACGGATACCGAGCGCGTGTTGTGGACGACGCTGACACTGATTCTCGATCATCTCGATCGCCTTCATCCCGATGCTGCGCATCGCCCGACCTGAGCCGCTCATGAAACGCATCCTGTTCTGCGTGGTGCCCGAGAAGGGCCACGTCAATCCCTGCATCGGCCCGGCCCAGCATCTGCGCGCCGCCGGTTGCGACGTCGCGTTCTATGCGCCGGCCGACATCAGCGAACAGCTCGACGGCGCCGGCGACTTCGCGTTCGTCGGGCCGCGCGAGACGCCCGAGCGCCACGACCTGTCGCGCGGCGCGAGTTTCGCCGCGAACATTCGCGACGCCGACTGGCTGCGGCACTGGATCCGCACACTGCTGATCGACCTCGCGCCCGCGCAGGTGGACGGCATCCGCGCGGTGCTGCGCGAATGGCAGCCCGACGTGGTCGTGATCGATCCGCTGCTCTATGCCGCGGCGATTGCCGCCGAACAGGAAGGGCTGCCGTGGGTCTCGATGTCCAATTCGCTGAATCCGGTGCTGCCGGACGATCTGGATTCGGAACTGCTGCGCACGGTGCGATGGCTGGAACCGGAACGCACACGGCTGTTCGCGCGCTACGGCCTCGACGCGCGCTTTCGCGGTTGCGACGTGCTGTCGCCGCACCTGACGCTCGCGTTCACGACCGACGCGCTGGTCGGCGCGCCGCCGCCCGGCGTCGAACTGGTCGGCCCCGCGATGCCGTCGGGCCCGCGCGGCGACGAGACGGCGTTCCCGTGGGAACGCGTCGATGCGGATCGCCCGCTCGTCTATATGTCGCTCGGCAGCCAGCTTTACTACCATCCGGCGCTGTTTGCGAAGGTGATCGAGGCGACGCGCGCGACGTCCGCGCAACTGGTGCTGTCGGTCGGCGAGCTGGCCGATTCGGATCTGCTGCCGGCCGGCGACGAACGCGTGATCGCGGTACGTTACGCGCCGCAACTGGCGCTGCTGCGACGCACGCACGCGTTCGTCAGCCACGGCGGCGCGAATTCGGTGATGGAGTCGCTCGCGTGCGGCGTGCCGATGCTGCTGTCGCCGTTCTGCAACGACCAGTTCCATTCGGCGCACTTCGTCGAGCGGGCCGGCGCGGGCTGCGTGCTCGATCTGCAGCAGGCCGGCGTCGTGGAAATCGTCGACGCGCTCGAGCGTCTGTTGCGCCCGGGATCGTTGCGCGAGCAGGCGGCGCGGATCCGCGACAGCTATGCCGCTCGCGACGGCTCCGCGCAAGCCGCCCGCCTGATCAGCGCACTCGCTTCAGGAAGCCGCCTGGCGACAGCGTCATGAGTACGCGGTCCTCGATGTCGTGATCGACGTCGAACCGGTCGTCGCGGGCCAGAAATTCGCGTGTGGCCGTGGCCGGGTTGTTGCCCCGGCCGTACGGCTTGCCGTCGAACATCGACTCGGGCAGGTATTCCATGATGGTGTCCATCACGATCGCGTAGCTGCCGGGCGTCACGAACGGCGCATAGCATTCGAGTTCGCGCAGCACGTGCGCATGCGTATGCGTGAGATCGAGGATCGCCATCACGCGTGCGCCGTCGCCGATCTGCGCGCGCACCGAGGCGAGCGTGTCGGCCGCGCACGATTCGCCTTCGATCAGCACCATGCGGTGGGCGAGCCGGTGCGCGTGCAGGCGCTGCCTGACCTCGTCGCGCAGGCGCGGTTCGATCGCGACGACGCGGCCCGGGTTGCCCGCCAGCTCGAGCATCGACGCGGTGAACACCACGCCGCCGCCCGCGGCGATGCCGGTCTGGACGATGCAGTCGGGGCGCTCGCGCCAGATCAGTTCCTGCAGCGCGAGCATGTCGCCGGGCAGATGGAAGAAGCGCTCGCCGAGCCAGCGGGTCTGGAACAGATGGCCGAATTCGGCGGCGCGCGTCAGCCATTCGACGTTGATGTCCCGCATGCGGGCCGAAGGACGCTCTGACATGGTCAATGCAACGAGTAGGAGTGACGTGAAGACGCTGGAACCGTGGCTACAGCGGTACTGGAACATCGGGCCGGCGCGCCTGCGGGCGCTGGCGTCGGGCCATACTAACAAAACGTATCTCGTCGAATGCGATGCGGGGCGCACGGTGCTGCGCGTGTCGTGGGCCGGCAAGCCGGTCGGGCAGTTACGGCGCGAGGCGTCGATACTCGGCCGTCTCGCCGATGCGCGCATGGCGTCGAAGCTGCCCGCGCTGCCTCGGCTACGGCCGACCGTCGATGCGCAAACAGGCGTGCGGACGTGCGACGGAAGCTGGCTGCATCTGTTCGAGCATATCGACGGCCGTCCCGGCTTGCCGGACGACCCGCACGCTGGGGCGACCGATGCGATGCGCACGCTCGCGCATCTGCATACGGCACTGGCCGCGATCCCCGCGAGCGAAGCGGCGCCGCTGGCGTGGCTGTCCGCACGTCATGCGCGCGTCGCGGCGCGCGCGATGCCGACGCTGCCGAGCGACCTGCGCGACGCTTACGACACGGTGATCCGGCGGATCGGCGCGCATCTCGACGCAGCGTCGTCGTGGCTCACGGGGCAGGTGCATTGGCTGCACGGCGACTATCACGCGGGCAACCTGCTGTATGTCGGCAACGCGGTGAACGGCGTGCTGGATTTCGACGATGTGGGGCAGGGGGCGCAATGGCTCGAGGCGGCCTTTGCGTCGTTCGCGCTGTCGCGCGATGCGGGCCGGGACGACTGCTTCGTATTCGACCGTGCGCGATGGGCGGCCTGCCTGCAGGTTTATGCGGCGACGCGGGCCGAGGCGGCGCCCGAATGGCTGCGCGACAACCGCGAGCCGTTGATGGCGCTGTTCTGCGCGGACCAGACGCTGATCCATCTCGAAGCCGCGCAGCGCGGCCTATGGATGCCGGGGCCGGGCATCGGATTCCTCGGCGGCTGGCGTCAGTTGCTCGACGGGGCGCGGCCCGCGGATTAGCCGGCCGTCGCGTCAGCGCTGCCGGTTCAGGAACAGCCGTACGGCTTCGACCGTGTTGGGCCGCGCGTCGCCGTGCCGCGATCCGTCGTGCAGGCAGAACAGCACGTCGCAATGCTGCGCCGCGCAGGCGTCGACGTGCGCGCACATCGCGTCGAACAGCGCCTGCGGCGATGGCGCCGGCCGCTGCCAGTCGTCCAGTATCGCGGTCCAGCCGGTGTGTTCGCGTTGCAGGCGCGCGAGCACGGCGGCGCGCTCGTCCTGCGGCAGCAATCCGTACGGAAGACGCAGCGGGATCGCGTCCGGCGCGGCGAGGCCGGCGCGGCGGTAGACGTCGCGAATCAGCCCATCGGTCGTGTGGATTTCATCGATCAGTGCGACGTCCGCGAGCGCTCCCGGCCGCGCATGCGAATGGGTGTGATTGCCGAGCCGATGGCCTTCGCGCGCGATTCTCGTCGCGACGTCGAGCGCGCCCGCCAGATGCTTGCCGAGCACGAAGAAGGTCGCCGCGCACGATGCATCGCGCAGCACGTCGAGCAACGCGGGCGTAGACGGGCCGGGGCCGTCGTCGAAACTGAGGTGAATGGAGGTCATCGGTCGCCGGGGCCGCTTACCGAGCCGGCTCGATGGCCAGCGGGCACGTGCCGACCGGACGCAGTCGGGTGCCGGTCCATTCGTGGAAGAACCGGGCAGCGTTCGCGTTGCCGTCGCCGCAATCGTCGTCGAAGCAGCCGGCGACGATCAACGGCTTGCTGCCGGCACGGAAGTCGACGCGCTCCTCGTCGTTGCCCATCACGCCCGAGACCGGCCTTAACGCCGGGCGTCGTGTACGTCGCGCTAGTGTCCTCGTCGACGATCGCGACATTTCGGCAATCCGTTCCGCAATCCCGGATCGCGATGCGGTCGTGACCGGCAAAATTGGCCGGTTGCGCGAATTCGTCACGGATGACGGTGCGATACAGGTGCGCTTCGTCGCAGGCGAACCGGGGCGACGCGGCCGGTTTGCGCGGCGCGCGGGCGGCGGCCGGTGCCGGATAGCGGTCGAACGAAGGCGACGCGCAGGCCGCGGCCGCCGTGGCTGCGGATGCGGTACCGGCGGTACCGGCGCCGGCCATCAGCGCGCTCGATGCGCCGGCGATCGGCAGAAGTCGATGGGCAAGCGCCACGCGAGTGTTCTTCATGTGCGAGGTTGATGTCGGGTCGCAGCGGCCGAACGGTCGGCGACGACGATTCTATGACGCTTCGCGCGGGCCGGCGAGACGGAATGGCGGTCGCACGCCTGTCGAGCCGGCGAGGCCGCGCGCAATCGCGCGTCAAGCATTGTCAAATCGCCGCGATATCACGATGCCTGACGTTTCATGCGGCTCCGGAGGCTGTCATGCCCCGGTCGATTGAGTATCCTTGGATGCGAATCGCGGTACTCACGCAGTCACAACCGGGAGGCTTTACATGAATGCACGTCTTTACCGCGCGACCGTTGCCGGCGCGCTGATCGGATTGCTCGCGCCGTTTTCGGTCGCGCATGCGCAACTGGGCGACGTCCTGAAGCAGGTCGGCGGTGGCGGCGATTCGGGCGGCAGCGCGGGCGGGGCGCTGGGCAACCTCGGCGGACTCGGTGGCGCGCTGACGGGCGGCGGCGGTGCGTCGCTGATGCCGGGCAGCACCGGCAACGTCGCGGGCCTGCTGCAGTTCTGCATCCAGAACAACTATCTCGGCGGCGCAACAGGCGGCGGCGCGGCGTCGGTGAAGGACGCGCTGATGGGCAAGCTCGGCGGCAACGCGTCGTCCGACAGCGGCTATACGAGCGGCGCGAGCGGGATCCTCGACGCAGGCAACGGCAGCAAGCTCGACCTGAGCGGCGGCGGCCTGAAGCAGCAGGTGACCAAGCAGGTTTGCGACAAGGTGCTGACGCAGGCCAAGTCGCTGCTGTAAACGCATCGGCACGCATCGCGCGTGTCGGCGCCGGGGGCGGTGCGCACGCACCGAACCCCGGCGATCATTCCGGCCGTGACGTTCGTCGCGGCGAAAAGCGCGTCGCGCTCGGCGATGCCGCGCCCCGTCGCACGGGCGGCCCTCGTGCGGCTCAATCGGCCAGCCGCTTGTCCGCGAGCGCCTTGCAGCAGTCCTCGTACACCCATTGCACGAGTTTGGCCCGATAGTCGAGATCGTCGGTATCGACGATTTCCTCGACCGCGTCGCGCGCCCACGACGCGTCGACGAACCCGGCATGCCGCTTCGCGATGTCCTGCGCGAGCGCTGCGAGCCGGGCGACCGCGAGCCAGTCGGCCTGGCGGTGATGACGGTCGAGCCAGCGGTGCGCGGCCTGGACCTGGAACGCGGCGTCCGGCCATGATTCGTTGAGGTAAAACGCGCCGAGGTTGCCGCAGGTGAGCCAGCAAAGCAGCTCCAGGCGGTCTTGCGAGCCGAGGGTATGGGATGCGTCGGACATGGCAGCGCTCACGAAGTGCGTCGATTCCGGGCGGCGCCGGCCGCAACGGGCCGATGCCGATAATAAAAACATAGCACGATGCAGGCCCGGCCGCGCACCCTGGCGGATGCCGACGTGGCGGCGACCCGACGAATGCGTTGCCGGCCACGCGCGGCGAGCGGCGAGCGGCGGACAGCGGACAGCGGACGGCGGACGGCGGAGCACCGGCGTGACGGCGCTCCGACGCGACGGCGCGCGGTCCTTTCGAACGGCTGTCATTCGTCACACCAGTCACCGGAACGCTCGCTAGAATGTCGGCTTCCCTGGAGGCGGAACACGATGAAAATCTACGACCAGTTCTACATCGACGGCGCATGGCGCAAACCGGCCGGCACCGGCACGATCGACGTGATCGATTCGGGCACCGAAGCCGTGATCGGCCGGATTCCCGAGGGCGTCGCGTCCGACGCGCAGGACGCGATCCGCGCGGCGCGCGCGGCCTTCGACGCATGGGCGGCCACGCCGGCCGCGACGCGCGCGGGTTACCTGCGCAAGATCGTCGAGCATCTGCAGGCGCGCAGCGAGGAACTCGCGCAGTCGATCACCGGCGAAGTCGGCATGCCGATCAAGCTGTCGCGCGCGATCCAGGTCGGCGGCCCGATCTACAACTGGAAGGCGTACGCGAAGCTCGCCGAATCGTTCGAATTCGAGGCGCAGGTCGGCAATTCGCTGGTGGTGCGCGAGCCGGTCGGCGTCGTCGCGGCGATCACGCCGTGGAACTACCCGCTCAACCAGATCACGCTGAAGGTCGCGCCGGCACTCGCGGCCGGCTGCACGGTCGTGCTGAAGCCATCCGAAGTCGCGCCGCTCAACGCGTTCATGCTCGCCGAAGCGATCCACGCGGCCGGGCTGCCGGCCGGCGTGTTCAACCTCGTGTGCGGGTACGGCCCGGTCGTCGGCGAGGTGCTGGCGACCGATCCGGACGTCGACATGGTGTCGTTCACCGGCTCGACGCGCGCGGGCAAGCGCGTGGCCGAGCTGGCGGCCGCGGGCGTCAAGCGCGTCGCGCTGGAGCTGGGCGGCAAGTCGGCGTCGGTGATCCTCGACGATGCCGATTTCGCGACGGCGGTGAAGGGCACGGTCAACGCGTGCTACCTGAACGCCGGCCAGACCTGCTCGGCGCATACGCGGATGCTGGTGCCGGAAGCCCGCTACGACGAAGCGCGCGAGATCGCGAAGGCCGCGGCCGAAACGTACGTCGCGGGCGACCCGCGGCAGGAGACGACGCGCCTCGGCGCGCTGGCGTCGGCCGCGCAGCAGCAGCGCGTGCAGGCGTACATCCAGCGCGGGATCGACGAAGGCGCGGAACTCGTGACGGGCGGCACCGGTTTGCCGGAAGGGCTCGCGAAAGGCTTCTTCGTGAAGCCGACCGTGTTCGGCCGCGTCGATCCGAAATCGACGATCGCGCAGGAAGAGATCTTCGGGCCGGTGCTGTCGATCATCACGTATCGCGATGAAGACGAGGCCGTGCGGATCGCGAACGATTCGCCGTACGGGCTCGGCGGCGCGGTGTGGGCCGGCAGCGACGAACGCGCGATGCGCGTCGCGCGCCGCATCCGCACGGGGCAGGTGGACATCAACGGCGGTACGTGGAACGGCGCCGCGCCGTTCGGCGGCTTCAAGCAGTCGGGGCACGGCCGCGAGAACGGCGTGTACGGGCTCGAAGAGTATCTCGAATACAAGTCGATGCAACTGAAGCAGGCGAAGCCGGCCTGAGCGCCGCTCGCGGCCCGAACCGGAAAACGGCACGTTCGCGTGCCGTTTTTTATTGACGGCCGTCAAGGTGCGCGGCGGTGGATCGTCGATCATCGCGATTCCGATGTTCCGACGAGGTTTCAGATGACCGTACGCACTTCCTTTCCGCCGCTGACGATTCGCGGCCGCACCTTGCTGCCCGTCGTGCAGGGCGGCATGGGCGTCGGCATCTCCGCGCACCGGCTGGCGGGCAGCGTCGCGCGCGAAGGCGCGGTCGGCACGATCGCGAGCATCGACCTGCGGCACCATCATGCGGATCTGCTCGCGCGTTGCCGCGCGCAACCCGATCGCGCGACGCTCGAAGCGGCGAACCTCGACGCGCTCGCGCGCGAGATCCGTCTCGCGAAGACCTACGGCGAAGGGCGCGGGATGATCGCGGTCAACGTGATGAAGGCGGTGAGCGCGCATGTGGATTACGTGCGGGTCGCGTGCGACGAGGGCGCGGACGCGATCGTGATGGGCGCGGGCCTGCCGCTCGATCTGCCCGACCTCACGCAAGGGTGCGACATCGCGCTGATTCCGATCCTGTCGGACAGCCGCGGGGTCGCGCTGGTGCTGAAGAAATGGATGAAGAAGGGGCGCCTGCCCGATGCGATCGTGATCGAGCATCCGGCGCACGCGGGCGGGCACCTCGGCGTCACGCAGATCGACGACATGCATGACGGCCGTTTCGATTTCGCGCGCGTGCTCGACGAAACCGCACAGGTGATGGCGTCGCTCGGTCTCGCCCGCGACACGATCCCGCTGATCGTGGCCGGCGGGATCAACAGTCACGACACGGTGCGCGCGGCGTTCGCGGCCGGCGCGAACGGCGTGCAGGTCGGGACGCCGTTCGCGGTGACGGAAGAGGGCGATGCGCATCCGCAATTCAAGCGCGTGCTCGCCGATGCGACGCCCGACGACATCGTCGAATTCGTCAGCGTGACGGGGCTGCCGGCACGTGCGGTGAAGACGCCGTGGCTCGATCGTTACCTGCGCAACGAGACGCGCATTCGCGACAAGCTCGGCGCGCTGAAGCAGCGCTGTCCGACCGCGCTCGAATGCCTGAGCGTATGCGGGCTGCGCGATGGCATCGAGAAATTCGGCCACTTCTGCATCGATACGCGGCTCGCGGCCGCACTGCGCGGCGACGTCGCGAACGGACTGTTCTTCCGCGGCCGCGAAGCGTTGCCGTTCGGTCGTGCGATCCGCAGCGTGCGCGATCTGCTCGAGCTGCTGCTGACGGGCAGTGCGATCGAGCCTGCGGCAAACCGTCCCACGTTTACGCTGGCTTGACCAATATCAAGATGGCGAAAAGACCCTATTGGGAGAATGGTAACCATTCTTTGGGGGTCCGTACCATGCATAAAACGATTCGAACTTGTGTCACCGCAGCCGCCGTCTTGGCCGGCATCGTCGCGATGCCGTCGCTGTCGCACGCGGCGTCGCCGGGCGACGGCATCAACCAGGGCGACGTACTGGTCCGGCTGCGCGCGATCAGCATCCAGCCGAACGAGCGCGCGAGCGATACGCTCGGCGCAATCAACACGGGCGTGAACAACGCAATCGTGCCCGAGCTCGACTTCACGTACATGATCCGCGACTACCTCGGCGTCGAGCTGATCCTCGGCACGTCGCGGCATCAACTGACGTCGAGCCTCGGCAATCTCGGCGGCGTGGGCGTGCTGCCGCCGACGCTGCTGCTGCAGTATCACTTCAACCATGCGGGCAAGGTGCGGCCGTACGTCGGCGCCGGGTTGAACTACACGTACTTCTACAACAACGGGCTCAACGTCGGCGGAGAGGGCGTATCGATCAACAAGAGCAGCTTCGGCCCCGCGCTGCAGTTCGGCGTGGACGTGCAGCTGACGAAGAAGGTGTTCATGAACGTCGACGTGAAGAAGATCTGGATGAGCACCGATGCGACGCTCGGCGACAAGGGCATCGGCACGCTGCACATCGATCCGCTGATCGTCGGCGTGGGCGTCGGGATGAAGTTCTAGACGCGACGGAAAGAACAGAGTTGGGGTTGGCGGCATGGCGGTCGGCATGCCGCTCTTTTTTTGCGCGGCGGATTTACAGCTTGTCGTACTGGAAGCGCATCGCGGTGCCTTCGCGCGCGATGCGCTCCCATACCGCGCGCTTTTCGTCGTCGCTCAGGAACACCCAGTTCGAGACTTCGGCGGCCGTGCGGCCGCAGCCCTTGCAGACTTCGTCGAAGAGCGTCGAGCACACGCCGATGCAGGGGCTGTCGGGGAGATCGTGAAGATTGGATGCCATCGGGAGGGTTCGCGCAGTTGAATCGTCAGCCGCCATTTTAATGCATCGCGGCGGCCCGGCCGGCCGCGGGCGCCGGCCGGTTGTCCCGGCGCGGGAGCGGGACGGTCGGCCGGGCGTCGGGCGCGGTCGCCGGGCGGGCGCACCCGCCATGCGGACGAAGGTTCGTCACCGTCCGTTTTTCCCGGTGGACAGCCGCCGATTACCCGATAGAATTCCCCCGGAACGCCCCGCCGCACGGGCAGTCCGATCGGCCGGCAGCGGGAATCTGTTCCGTTTGCGCGACACCGGCATGATTTTTTTGTGACGGGGCGCGAATGATGGTAGTTTTCGGGGTTTTCGAGGGGCGGCGCGCCAGAATGCGCCGCCATGACGAGGCAGACGGCAGCCGGGCAACGCGTCCGGCCGAAGGGAGAACGGGATGAAAGCAAAGGTAGTGGGCCGGTTCGCGGCGCTCGCGCTGTGCGTGGGTGCATCGGCGGCAGCGGCGAAGGATACGCAGCTCAATATCTATAACTGGTCGGACTACATTGCGAAGGACACGATCCCGAACTTCGAGAAGCAGGCGGGCGTCAAGGTCCGCTACGACAACTACGACAGCGACGACACGCTGCAGGCGAAGCTGCTGACGGGCAGCTCGGGCTACGACATCGTCGTGCCGACCAGCAACTACGCGGGCAAGCAGATCGCCGCCGGCATCTTCGCGCCGCTCGACAAGTCGAAGCTGCCGAACCTCAAGTACCTCGATCCGCAACTGATGGCGCTCGTCGCCGGCGCGGATCCGGGCAACAAGTACTCGGTGCCCTGGGCATACGGCACGACCGGTCTCGCGTACAACCTGACGAAGGCGCAGCAGGCGCTCGGCAAGGTGCCGCTCGACAACTGGGACATCCTGTTCAAGCCGGAAAACCTCTCGAAGCTGAAGACCTGCGGCGTGTCGGTGCTCGACGCGCCCGACCAGATGTTCGCGGCGGCGCTGCACTACATCGGCAAGGATCCGATGAGCACGAACCCGGCCGACTACAAGGCCGCGATGGACGTGCTGAAGAAGATCCGTCCGTACATCACGCAATTCAACTCGTCGGGCTACATCAACGACCTGGTCGGCGGCGACATCTGCTTCGCGTTCGGCTGGTCGGGCGACGTCGTGATCGCGAAGCATCGCGCGATCGAGGCGAAGAAGCCGTACAAGATCGAGTACTACATTCCGAAGGGCGGTGCGCCGGTGTGGTTCGACGTGATGGCGATCCCGAAGGATGCGAAGAACAAGGAAGCCGCGCTGCAGTGGATCAACTACATCGAGGATCCGAAGGTGCACGCGGCGATCACCAACGCGGTGTACTACCCGAGCGCCAACGCGGAGGCACGCAAGTACGTGCGCCCCGACGTCGCGAACGACCCGGCGGTCTACCCGCCGGCCGACGTCGTGAAGACACTGTTCCTGCTCAAGCCGCTGCCGCCTGAAATCCAGCGTCTGCAGACGCGTCTGTGGACCGAGCTGAAGTCGGGCCGCTGACGCGAGCCGAAGTGAACCCGCAGTCATGAAGCCCCTGGTGCCCCCGGGGGCTTTGTTCGTCTAACGCAGGAGAGAAGCAGCACATCATGAATAGCCAGTCGGGCGCGCCGGTCGCGGGCGCGCCGTTCTCCGTTCCTTCCTCCGGCGCCGATGCGCGCGCCGAGAACTTTGTCCAGATCGTCGACGTCGTCAAGAAATTCGGCGACACCGAAGCCGTGCGCAGCGTCAACCTGACCGTGCGCCAGGGCGAGCTGTTCGCGCTGCTCGGCAGCTCGGGCTGCGGCAAGTCGACGTTGCTGCGGATGCTCGCGGGCCTCGAGACGGTCACGTCGGGCAAGATCCTGATCGACGGCGAGGACCTCGCGCAGATGCCGCCGTACAAGCGGCCCGTGAACATGATGTTCCAGTCGTATGCGCTGTTCCCGCACATGTCGGTCGAGTCGAACGTCGCGTTCGGGCTCAAGCAGGAAGGCACGCCGAAGGCCGAGCTGAAGGCGCGCGTCGCTTCCGCGCTCGAGCTCGTGCAGATGGGCAAGTATGCGAAGCGCAAGCCGCACCAGTTGTCCGGCGGCCAGCAGCAGCGCGTCGCGCTCGCGCGTTCGCTCGTCAAGCGTCCGAAACTGCTGCTGCTCGACGAGCCGATGTCGGCGCTCGACAAGCAGATCCGCCAGCGCACGCAGATCGAGCTCGTCAACATCCTGAACAAGGTCGGCGTCACCTGCATCATGGTCACGCACGACCAGGAAGAGGCGATGACGATGGCGAACCGCATCGCCGTGATGAGCGAAGGCCAGATCGTGCAGATCGGCTCGCCGAACGAAGTGTACGAATATCCGAACAGCCGCTTCTCGGCCGAATTCATCGGCTCGACGAACCTGTTCGACGGCGTGACGGTCGAGGACGAACCCGATCACGTGTACATCGAATCGCCGGAACTGCCGAGCCGGCTGTACGTGAGTCACGGGATCTCGGGCCCGCTCGGCATGCCGGTCACGGTGTCGGTGCGTCCCGAGCGGATCGCGCTCACGCGCAAGCCGCCCGAAGGCGCATTCAACTGGGCGCGCGGCCGGATCGGCAACGTTGCGTACATGGGCGGCTATTCGCTGTATCACGTGAAGCTCGACGCGGGCAAGACGGTGATCGCGAACGTGTCGAGCCTCGCGATTTCCGAACTCGACACGCCGGCGCTCGGCGACGAGATCTACGTGCGCTGGAGCGCGACCGCCGGCGTGGTGCTGACGTCATGAACGCGTTCAAGTCCCTGCTCGAGTGGCCGGTGCGGCGCTTCAACCTGACGGGCGCCACGGCGGTCGTCGCCGGGCCGTTCACGTGGCTCGTGCTGTTCTTCCTCGTGCCGTTCGTGCTGGTCGTGAAGATCAGCTTCGCGGAGCTGCAGCTCGGCATCCCGCCGTATACGGAGCTCGCGTCGTACGCGGACGGCGTCGTGCACATCGCGCTGAACCTGTCGCACTACGCGTTCCTGCTCACGGACAGCCTGTATTTCGCGACCTACGTGAATTCGGTGTGGGTCGCCGCGATCACGACGCTGCTGTGCCTGCTGCTCGGCTATCCGATGGCGTACTACATCGCGCGCTCGAACCCGGCTACCCGCAACCTGCTGATGATGGGGGTGATGCTGCCGTTCTGGACGTCGTTCCTGATTCGCGTGTACGCATGGATCGGGATCCTGAAGAACAACGGGCTCCTGAACAACTTCCTGATGTGGATCGGGCTCACCCATACGCCGATCGAGCTGTACCGCACGAACTACGCGGTGTATATCGGGATGGTGTATTCGTACCTGCCGTTCCTCGTGATGCCGCTCTACGCGCACCTCGTGAAGATGGACCTGCGCCTGCTCGAAGCCGCGTACGACCTCGGCGCGAAGCCGTGGAAAGCGTTCGTGCAGATCACGCTGCCGCTGTCGAAGAACGGGATCATCGCGGGCTGCCTGCTGGTGTTCATCCCGGCGGTCGGCGAGTACGTGATTCCGGAGCTGCTCGGCGGCGCGAATACGCTGATGATCGGCCGCGTGATGTGGAACGAGTTCTTCAACAACGCGGACTGGCCGATGGCGTCGGCCGTGACCTGCGCGATGGTGTTGCTGCTGCTCGTGCCGATGGCGATGTTCCAGCACTTCCAGGCGAAGGAACAAGGAGGCCGTCGATGAAACCGAATCGCTACCTGCAGTTCGCGGCGCTGTTCGTCGGCTTCGCCTTCCTGTACATCCCGATCATCAGCCTGATCGTCTATTCGTTCAACGAGTCGAAGCTCGTCACCGTGTGGTCGGGCTTCTCGTTCCGCTGGTATGCGGCGCTCGTCGAGGACGACGAGCTGCTGGCGGCCGCATGGCTGTCGCTGAAGATCGGCGTGCTGACCGCGTTCGCGTCGGTGTTCATCGGCACGTGGGCCGGCTTCGTGCTCGCGCGGATGGGGCGTTTTCGCGGCTTCGCGCTGTTCAGCGGGATGATCAACGCGCCGCTCGTGATTCCCGAGGTGATCCAGGGGATCTCGCTGCTGCTGCTGTTCATCGAGCTCGCGAAGTGGATCGGCTGGCCGGCCGAGCGCGGCGTGTTCACGATCTGGCTCGGCCACGTGATGCTGTGCATTTCGTACGTCGCGATCATCGTGCAGTCGCGCGTGCGCGAGCTGAATCCGTCGCTGGAAGAAGCCGCGCTCGATCTCGGCGCGACGCCGCTGAAGGTGTTCTTCACGATCACGCTGCCGCTGATCTCGCAGGCGCTGATCGCGGGCTGGCTGCTGTCGTTCACGCTGTCGATCGACGACCTCGTGCTGTCGGCGTTCCTGTCGGGCCCCGGCTCGACGACGCTGCCGCTCGTCGTGTTCTCGCGCGTACGCCTCGGCCTGAACCCGGAGATGAACGCGCTCGCGACGCTGTTCATCATCGCGGTGACGGCCGGCGTCGTGATCGCGAACTTCGTGATGCTGCGTCAGGAACGCAAGCGGATGGCGGGGTTCGCGGCCTGACGGGCCGGCGGCTGCCGCCGTGAAAAACGCCCGGTGCCGACGACGCGTCGGGCCGGGCGTTTCGTTTGGCGGCGCGTGACGATCGCCGGCCCGTCGTCGGCGTTCACGCGCCGAAGGCCGCCTTGGCCAGCAACCCCAGCGCGACGCACACGAGCACGGCCGCGAAGCCGGCCTGCACATGCCGCGCGGCGAGGCGGCGCGACGCGCCGCGGCCGGCGGCCATGCCGAGCGCGGTCGCGACGGTGAACCACAGCGTCACGTCGAGCGGCGCGCGCGTGCCCGATGCGAGCGTCGCGAGCACGCCGCCGGTGCCGACCAGCGCGATCACCATCAGCGACGTCGCGACCACCCCATGCATCGACACGTTCGTGAACTTGCGCAGCATCGGCACGATCACGAAGCCGCCGCCGACGCCGAGCAACCCGGTCATCAAGCCCGTGACCGCGCCGGTCGACGCCAGCGCGATACCCACGGGCCACGACCACACGAGCCGACCCGTATCGGGATTCACGCGGCCGACGCACAGCGGCGACGCCTCCGCATCGGCCGCCTGCCGTCGCAGCGCCTGTCGCAGCAGGCGGCCGGCGACGACGAGCATCGTCAGCGCGAACAGCGTGAGCAGCAGGCGCTGCGGCAGCACGTGCGCGAGCCGGACGCCGAGCGTAGTCAGCGGCACGCCGGCCACGGCCATCAGCAGCGCCGCGCGATAGCGCACGAGCCCGCGGCGGAAGCCTTCGAGCGTGCCGAGTGCGGCACTGCCCGCGACCGCGACGAGTGCGACGGGGGTGGCCTGCTGCATCGGCCAGCTCATCCCGACGACGAGCGCGGGCACCGCGAGAATGCCGCCGCCGGCGCCGGTCAGGCCGAGCACGGCGCCGACGAAGCCGCCCAGTACGAGGGAAATCAGCATGACGTCATCGCGCTCCGGTCAACGTGCGATCGCGGGCTTCGCGAGCCATTCGCGGCCCTTGAGCATCGCCTTCCAGTAGAGCGGCGGCAGCACGCGTTCCTTGAGCAGCCACGCGAGCCGCGACGGCCGCTTGCCGTCGATCAGCCATGCGGGGAAGGTCGGGGCGATCTTGCCGCCGTACAGGAATTCGGCGAGCACGATCTTGCCGCGCTCGACGGTGAGCGGGCACGAGCCGTAGCCGTCGTATGCGGCGTCGCCCCGTGCGAGGCCGAGCGATGCGAGCAGGTTGTGCGCGACGACGGGCGCCTGCTTGCGGGCGGCCGCGGCCGTTTTCGCGTTGGTCGTGTTGGTGACGTCGCCGAGCGCGTAGATGTCCGGAAACCGTTTGTGCCGCAGCGTCGCCGGATCGACGTCGATCCAGCCGGCCGCGTCGGCGAGCGGGCTCGCGCGCACGAAGTCGGGCGCCTTCTGCGGCGGCACGACGTGGATCATGTCGAACGAACGCTCGACGGTTTCCTTGCCGCCGTCCGGCCGCGCGCGCGAGAACGTCGCCCGGCGCGCGGGCCCGTCGATCGCGACGAGGTCGTGGCCGAACGACAGCGCGATGTCGTAGCTTTTCACGTACTCCATCAGCGCGGGCACGTAATCGGCGACGCCGAACAGCGCGCCGCCGGCATTCAGGAATTCGACGTTCGCGGCGTCGAGGCGCCCGGTGCGTCGCCAGTGGTCGCACGACAGGTACATCGCCTTTTGCGGTGCGCCCGCACACTTGATCGGCATCGGCGGCTGCGTGAACAGCGCATTGCCGCCGCGGAACGCGCGCACGAGCTCCCACGTGTACGGCGCGAGATCGTAGCGGTAGTTCGACGTGACGCCGTTGCGGCCGAGCGTGTCGGCGAGGCCGTCGATGGCGTGCCAGTCGAGCTTGAGCCCCGGGCACACGACGAGCCTGCGATAGCCGATGCGTCGGCCGCCGTCGAGCACGACCGCGTGCGCATCGGGCTCGAAGCCCGCGACTGCGGCCCGGATTCGCTGCACGCCGCGCGGCAGCACGTCGGTCATCGGCTGCGCGGTGGTGCCGGGCTGGAACACGCCTGCGCCGACCATCGTCCAGCCGGGCTGGTAATAGTGAACGTCGGCGGGATCGATCGCCGCGATGTCGAGCGACGCGGCGCGCGCGAGCAGGCTCGACGCGACCGCGATGCCGGCCGCACCGGCGCCGACGATCACGATGTCGTGCCGCGCATCCACGGCCGGCGCCGGCTTGCGGATGCCCGCCGCGTGAAGCGCGGGCACGTCGGCCGCCGCGATCTGCGGCGCAACCGATTGCGCGTCGGTCAGCTTGCGAATGGTCATGTCGGGGTTCTCCGGATGGGCGGCGCGCGCGGCTCAGATCGCGTCGAGCGGGATCTTCAGGTAGCGCACGCCGTTGTTCTCGGGCTCGGGCAGGTGGCCGGCGCGCATGTTGACCTGCACGGACGGCAGCATCAGCACGGGCATGTCGAGCGTCGCGTCGCGCGCGGTGCGCATCGCGACGAAATCGTCCTCGGTCACGCCGTCCTTCACGTGCACGTTCGCGCGGCGCTGCTCGGCGACGGTCGTCACGAACTGCACGTCGCGGCCGCCCGGCTGGTAGTCGTGGCACAGGTACAGGCGCGTGTCGGGCGGCAGCGCGAGTACACGCGCGATCGAGCGGTACAGCGTGCGCGCGTCGCCGCCCGGGAAGTCGCAGCGGGCCGTGCCGTAGTCGGGCATGAACAGCGTGTCGCCGACGAACGCCGCGCGCTGCGTCGCGTCGTCCACGCAGTAGGTCATGCACGCGGGCGTGTGGCCCGGCGTGTGCAGCGCGCGGATCGTCAATGCGCCGAGCGCGAGCGTGTCGCCGTCGTCGACGAGCCGGTCGAACTGACGGCCGTCTTCCGCGAAGCCGGGGCCCGCGTTGAACAGCGTGCCGAACACGTGCTGCACGCGGCGCACGTGCGAGCCGATCGCGATCTGGCCGCCGACCTGCGTTTTCAGGTACGGTGCGGCCGACAGGTGGTCGGCGTGCACATGCGTTTCCAACAGCCAGTGCACGGTCGCGCCGAGCTCGGCGACGCGCGCGATCAGCCGGTCGGCGTTGGCGGTGCGGGTGCGGCCGGATTTCGGGTCGTAGTCGAGCACGCTGTCGATCAGCGCGCACACGCGGCTCGCCTTATCGAGCAGGAGATAGCTGACGGTGTGGGTCGCCGGGTCGAAAAAGCCTTCGACCGACAGGGCGGGGGCGTTGCTCACGGGGTGTCCTCGATCGGGTTCAGCATCTGCAATCGCGATCTTCACTTCAAGAAGCGTGCCAGCGTGCGGCGCGGCACCGGCCGATGCGACAGGGACTTGATTCGGCTCGGGTTTTCGGTGCGCCGGCGGTCTCGCGCGGGTGGCGGCGACATGCGGTGGCGGACCGGGACTGCCACTACTGGCAGTGTCGTGGCAGAATTGGCAGTCAGCCTGGCAGTCCGTCCGGGCGCCTCTTCGCCGAGCGAGCCTCCGCATGAATCCGCACGACACCATTCCGATCGTTCCTGCCCAGCGCCGCGACGCGATGCCGGATGTCCGCGCGCTCGTCGCGTATCTCGAGCAGGACCCGCAGCCAACGATCGTGGTCGATCCCGCTTACCGCATCCTCGCGGCGAACGATGCGTACCGGCGCCAGTTCGGCGTGGCCGGCGTCGAGCATGTGGGTCGGCACTGTTTCCAGGTGTCGCATCACTACGACGTGCCGTGCGATCAGGCCGGCGAGCATTGCCCGATGAAGCAGGCGCTCGAATCGCGCGGGCTGAACCGTGTGCTGCACATCCACCACACGCCGCGCGGCCCCGAGCATGTCGACGTCGAGCTGCGGCCGATCTTCGACGCGGACGGCAACGTGATCGCGTACGTCGAGCGGCTGACGACGGTGCGCAGCGCGTCCGCGCAGCCCAGCGCGGAAGGGCTCGTCGGCGGCGCCGACGCGTTCAACGCGGCGCTCGGCGCGCTGCAGCGCGTCGCGCCGTCGACGCTGCCGGTGCTGCTGCTCGGCGAATCGGGCACCGGCAAGGAGCTGTTCGCCCGCGCGCTGCACGAGGCGAGCGATCGCGCGATGGGGCCGTTCGTCGTCGTCGATTGCTCGGGGATCGCCGAGACGCTGTTCGAGAGCGAACTGTTCGGCTACGAGAAGGGCGCGTTCACGGGCGCGAACCAGCGCAAGCCGGGCCTCGTCGAAACCGCGCAGGGCGGCACGCTGTTTCTCGACGAGATCGGCGACGTGCCGCTGCCGATGCAGGTGAAGCTGCTGCGGCTGATCGAATCGGGCACGTTCCGGCGCGTCGGCGGCGTCGAGGCGCTGCGCGCCGATTTCCGGCTCGTCGCGGCCACGCACAAGCCGCTGCGCGAGATGATCGAAGACGGCCGGTTCCGGCAGGACCTCTACTACCGGATCAACGCGTTTCCGATTCCGCTGCCGGCGCTGCGCGAACGGCGCGGCGACATCGCGCTGCTGGCCGAATCGATCCTGCGGCGGATCGCGAACGCGCGCGGCAACGCGGGCGACCCGAATGCGCGACCATTCGCGGCCCGACCATTCGTGCTGACCGAGCGTGCGCGGGCGTGCCTCGACGCGTATGCGTGGCCCGGCAACATCCGCGAGCTGCGCAACGTGCTCGAACGCGCGTGCCTGTTCGCCGACGACGGGACGATTCGCGTCGAACATCTGCCGGCCGAGCTCGTCGCGGCAGCGGCGGCGCCGCACGCGCAGGCGGTGGACGCGCGTGGCGTGTCGGATGCGGAGCTGGTCCGTATCGCGCGCGCGTTCGACGGCACGCGCAAGGCGCTCGCCGAGCAGCTCGGATTGAGCGAACGGACACTGTACCGGCGGATGAAGGCGCTCGGCCTCGGCTCGCGCGAGCGCTGAGCGGGCCTGTCGCGCGCGGCACGCAGCGGCACGCGGCTTTGCCGATCATGGCGCGTTCGTCTCCGGACACGCAGGGTACGTTGGCGGTACCGGCTGCCGATGGTGAAACGGGCGACAAGCAGGAAACCCGCTTGCCGCCCGCGCATCATGCGATCAGCGCACCGGCGCCAGCTGCGCCATCGCTTCGCGCACGAAACCGATCAGCGTGTCGTCGGCCCACGAATCCTTCGACAGCGCCGGCTCGTTCGCCAGCGCTTGACGAAATTTCGCGTGCGTGGCCGGATCGTGGCCCGCATAGCTGCAGAACAGCTCGAGCCAGCGCTGCGCGAGCGCACGGCCTTGCGGCGAATCGGGCTGCACGCCCGATTCGACCGCGTCGCGCACGTCGGCCATCAGTTGGGGCCATTCCATCGAGCGTTCGCGGTAGTGCGCCCGCATGAAGCGAATCTCGTCCGGCTCGAGGTACTTCTCGAAGAGCCGCATCTTCGTTTCCGATGAAGCGCGCAGCACGTAGTCGCGCAACGCGGTCGAAATGCCGATCTTCGACTGCATCGACGGTTCTTGCTCGTGCATCAGGTTCAGCTTCGCGAGCAAGCGCGGATCGTTGTTCGTGTCGCGTACCAGCAGCGCCATCCAGCGCGCGGCGAGCGCACGGACGCGCTCGTCCTCGGCGGGCACGCCCGCTTCGTGCAGCGCCCGCACTTCGGCAACGAGCGCGATCCATTCGGCGTCGCCGGCCTGGCTCTTCTGGTACATCGGCAGGCGAGCGAGTTCTTCCTCGGAAAAATATTTGTCGTACACGGTCATCAACTCCAGTGTGGTGAGCCAATCGGTCAGTTCCGGCTCGGCGCCCGCCGCGAGCTGAGCATGCAGGCTCGCGAGCCGCTCGCGCAGCTGCGCGGTCTGCGCGAGCTGGCGGTCGAGCGATGCGATCTGTTTTGCGACGAGATCGACGAGCGGGGTGCCTGGCCGGTTCAGGTAATCGCCGATTTCGGCGAGCGACAGTCCGAAGCGACGCAGGGCCTGGATCTGGTGGAGCCGGGCGATGTCGTCGCGGTCGTACAGCCGGTAGCCGTTGTCGGCGCGCGCCGAAGGCGTCAGCAGACCGATTGCGTGATAGTGATGAAGCGTGCGGACGGTCAGCCCGGTGCGTTTCGCCAGTTCTCCCACTTTCAGCCGCATTGGTTCCTCCGTTCTATGCGCACACTGGAGTCTCGAACGTTACGCTACGTGAGGGTCAAGCGGAAGATCGGCGATCGGACGGCCGCGGCGGGGCGCCGCATGCACGTCCGATCGAAAGAGGCTTATTGCGCCGATGGGGCGGATTCGGGCGTGGCGGCGGCGCGCGCGTCCTTGCCGGCGGCGCCGGCGGTTTTACGGGATCCGTCGCCGTTGCCGGCCGGCGGCGTGCCCATCGCCTGGTAAAGCCGCGCAGTATCCGCGAACCGTGCGCCGGTCGCGCGAATCTCGTCGAGCCGCGCGTTGCGGTACTGCAACTCGCTCGCACGCGCGGCCGACGGCGGCAGCGCGCCGAGCCGCACGCGGGCGACCGCGTCGTCGTAGGCGCCACGCGCGGACAGCGCGGCGCGCGACGACGCATCGAGCGCCTGCGCGTCATGCTCGAGCGCCGCGAGCGAATCGGCGACGTTCTGGAACGCGCCGAGCACCGCCTGCTTGTACTGGTCGACCGCGGCCTCGTAGGTCGCCTTCGCCGCGCGGCGCTGGGCGAGCAGCGCGCCGCCGTGGAAGATCGGCTGGCTCAGCGACGCGCCGACGTTCCAGATCGCGCCGGCGCCCGACAGCATCGTCGGCCAGCTGAAGCCGCCTTTGCCCATCGCCGCCGACAGCGACAGTTGCGGAAACATCTGCGCGGTCGCGAGGCCCACTTCGGCGGCGGCGGCCTTCAGCCCCGCGTCGGCGGCCTGGATGTCCGGGCGGCTTTGCAGCAGGTCCGACGGCACGACGACGGGCACCTGTTCGGGCAGGTGCAGATCGGCGAGCGCGAGATCGGCCGGCGGCCGGTCGGGCGTGCGGCCGACCAACACCGCGAGCGCATGCCTCGCCGAGTCGCGCTGCTGGCGCAGCGCGGGCAGGCTCGCCGCGAACGTGTCGGCGCTTTGCCGGGCATTGAGCGCGTCGCTGCGCGAAGCCGAACCGAGCGCATGGCGGCGCTCGGCGTCGTGCGCCTGGTCGTTCGCGAGCGCGACGAGCCGCTCGGTCGTCTCGATCTGCGCATCGAGCACCGCCACGGTGATCGACGCGGTCACGATGTTCGCGGCCAGCGCGCGCCGCGCGGATTCGAGCTGGAACGCGCTGACGTCGACGCGCTTCGCGAGCGCGCGGTTCGCGAAGCGCGACACGCCGAACAGGTCGACCGTGTAGCTCGCCTGCAGTTGCCCGACGAACGTGTCGTACAACAGCGTCTGCGCGCCGAGCGCGGGAATCGGTACGCCGAGCGCTCGCTGGCGTGCGGCCTGGCCGACCGCGTCGATCGACGGCAGCATCGAACTGCCGATCTGCCCGCGCAACTGTTCGCGCGCGGCATCCAGCGAATGCGACGCCGCACTCAGCGTCGGGCTGTTGCGCAGCCCTTCGTCGACGAGCGCGTTCAGCGCATCGGAACGGTACTGCTTCCACCAGTCCGGCACCGGCTGCGCGCCGACCTCGAACTGCTGCGCGACACCCAGCGCGGACACGGTCTGCTCGACTTGCGGCGCCGCGCCGTAGTGCGCGGGCGACGGCATCGCGGGCGGCTCGCCGCTCGGCGCGAACCACGCGCAGCCCGCGAGCGGGCCGGCGATGCTCGCCATCGCGAGCGCCCGCACGGCTTTGGTTTTCAGGGTCATCGATCGATCCATGGTCAGGCTCCCGACGGCGCGGCCGGCGTGCTGCCGCCTGGCGGCGGGCCGTCGTGCGGGTCGCGTTCGTCGCGCTTCACGCGGAACCACGTCGCGTACAGCGCAGGCAGGTAGAACAGCGTCAGCACGGTCGCGCTCGTGATGCCGCCCATCAGCGCAGTCGCCATCGGCCCGAAGAAGTTCGAGCGCAACAGCGGGATCAGCGCAAGCACGGCGGCCGCGGCCGTCAGCGTGATCGGCCGGAAGCGCCGCACGGTCGCGCCGATGATCGCGTCGACGCGTCCGTGACCGACCGCGATGTCCTGCTCGATCTGATCGACGAGGATCACCGAGTTGCGCATGATGATCCCGAACATCGCGATCACGCCGAGCATCGCGACGAAGCCGAACGGCTGGCCGAACAGCAGCAGCGTCGCGACCACGCCGATCAGCCCGAGCGGCGCGGTCAGCACGACCATCAGCACGCGCGAGAAGCTCTGCAGCTGGATCATCAGCAGCGTGAACACGGCGATCGCCATCAGCGGCATCTGCGCGTTGATCGACGTCTGCGCCTTCGCGCTTTCCTCGACCGAACCGCCGATGTCGATCCGATAGCCGACCGGCAACTGCGCGCGCAGTGCGTTCAGCTTCGCGTCGACCGCATGCGTGACGTCGATGCCCTGTGCGCCGGCGCGCACGTCCGACTGCACGGTGATGGTCGGCTGGCGATCGCGCTCCCATACGACGCCGTATTCGAGCGTCGGCGTGAAGCGGCCGAGCGAGCCGAGCGGCACGGGGCCGTTCGGCGTCGGCAGCGCGAGGCCCGCGAGTTTCGCCGGATCGACGCGATCGGCCTGCGGCGCGCGCAGGTCGACGGCGATCAGCTTGTCGCGCTCGCGATACTGCGTGACGGTCGTGCCGGACAGCGTCATCGCGAGGAAGCTCGACACGTCCTGCGACGTGACGTTCAGCTCGCGCGCCTTCTTCTGGTCGAGCTCGAAGCGCACCGAGCGTTCGGCCGGCTCGTCCCAGTCGAACTGCACGTTGACCGTGCGCGCATCGCCGCGCATCGTCGCCGCGACCTTCTCGGCGATCGAGCGGACCGTCGCGATGCTGTCGCCGCTCACGCGGAACTGCACCGGATAGCCGACCGGTGGCCCGTTCTCGAGCCGCGACAGCCGCCAGCGCACCGCAGGAAACCTGTCGCGCAGCGTGGTTTCGAGCCAGGTCGCGAGCTTCTCGCGATCCTCGACCGATTTCGCGGTGATCACGAACTGCGCGAAGTTCGGCAGTTGCAGCTGCTGGTCGAGCGGCAGGTAGAAGCGCGGCGCGCCGCTGCCGACGAAGTTCACCGAATGATCGATCTCGGGGCGCTTGTCGAGCGCTTTCTCGAGACGCTCGGTCTCGCGCAGCGTCGCCGCGAACGACGCGCCTTCGGGCAACCGCAGGTCGACCAGCAGCTCGGGCCGGTCGGAGCTCGGGAAGAACTGCTGCGGCACCAGCGAGAAGCCCATCATCGCCACGACGAAGAGGACGCCCGTGATCAGCAGCACGACGAAGCGCCGCTCGATGCACCAGTCGATCCAGCCGCGCAGCCGCCGGTAGAAGCGGGTGTCGTAGATGTCGTGCTCGTGATCGTCGGGCAGATGCGCCTCGTGCGCGTGCCGCTTGCGCTCGGGCAGCATGTGGAAGCCCAGCAGCGGGATCAGCACGACGGCCGCGAACCACGACGCGATCAGCGCGATCGCCGACACCTCGAAGATCGAGCGCGTGTATTCGCCGGTACTCGATTTCGCGAGCGCGATCGGCAGGAAGCCCGATACCGTGACGAGCGTGCCCGTCAGCATCGGGAAGGCGGTGCTGGTGTACGCGAACGCGGCGGCGCGCGCGCGGCTGTAGCCCTGTTCGAGCTTCACGGCCATCATCTCGACCGCGATGATCGCGTCGTCGACGAGCAGCCCGAGCGCGAGTACGAGCGTGCCGAGCGACACCTTGTGCAGCCCGATGTCGAACAGGTACATGAAGAGGGCCGTCACCGCGAGCACGACCGGGATCGAGATCACGACGACCATCCCGGTGCGCAGCCCGAGCGACACGAGGCTCACGACCAGTACGATCGCGACCGCTTCGGCGACGGCTTCGAGGAAGTCGTCGACCGAATGCGAGACCGCGTGCGGCATGCTCGACACCTCGGTCAGCTTGAGGCCGGCCGGCAGTTGCGCCTGCAGATCCTTCGATTCGGCGTCGAGCGCCTTGCCGAGCCGGATCACGTCGCCGCCCGGCTGCATCGTGACGCCGATGCCGAGCACGGCCTTGCCGTTGCTGCGCATCTGCGTGACGACCGGATCGTCGTAGCCGCGCCTGACGGTGGCGAGATCGCCGAGCCGGAACGTGCGGCCGTTGATGCGAAGCAGCGTATCGGCGATCGCGCCGACGTTGTCGAACTGGCCGCTTGGCCGCACGAACACGCGATCGTCGGCGGTCGTCAGCACGCCGGCCGAAGAAACGTCGTTCTGCGCGTTGATCGCCTGCCCGAGCTGCTGCGGCGAGATGCCGAGGCGCGTGAGCTGCGCGTTGTTGACCTCGATGAAGATCCGCTGATCGGGGTCGCCGAAATAGTCGACCTTGCCGACGCCCGGCACGCGCAGCAGCACGGTGCGCAACTGGTCCGCGTAGTCGTGCAGTTGCGCGGGCGTGAAGCCGTCGCCCTCGAGCGTCCAGATGTTGGTGTAGACGTCGCCGAATTCGTCGTTGAAGAACGGGCCCTGTACGCCGGGCGGCAGCGTATAGCCGATGTCGCCTACCTTCTTGCGGATCTGGTACCAGGTCTCGGGCACGTCCTTCACCGGCGCCGAATCCTTCATCGTGAAGAAGATCAGCGATTCGCCGGGACGCGAATAGCTGCGCAGGAAGTCGATGGCCGGCGTTTCCTGCAGCTTGCGGCCGATCCGGTCGGTCACCTGTTCCTGTACCTGCCGCGCGCTCGCGCCGGGCCAGAAAGTGCGGATCACCATCACGCGGAACGTGAACGGCGGGTCTTCGGATTGCGCGAGCCGCGTGTACGCGAGGATGCCGGCGAGCGTCGCGAGCGCGATCAGGTAGACGACCAGCGCCTGGTGGCGCAGCGCCCATGCGGACAGGTTGAACCGGCCTTCTTCGTGGGAGACGCTCACGATGCGAAGTCCTCCGGGTGCAGCGGCGCGATCGCGCGCACCTTCTCGCCCGCGCTGACCGTATGCACGCCCTGCAGCACGACGCGCTCGCCCGGTTGCAGCCCGTGCGACACGGTGACGGTGCGCTCGTTGAAGCGTGCGACGTCGACGCGGCGCAGTTCGAGCGTGTCGTCCTTCGTGCGCACGACCCAGACGGCCGGTTGCGCGCCGTCGTGGAACAGCGCGGTCGCGGGCAGCGTGATCGGCTGCGTATCGGCGGCGGCCGGCGCGCCGTCGAACGCGACGTCCGCGGTCATCCCGAGCCGGATCGCCGGATCGGGCGCGCCGAGCGTGAGTTTCACGCGATAGGTGCGGCTTTGCGGATCGGCGGCCGGCGCGATTTCGCGCACCTTCGCGGCGAACCGGCGGCCCGGCAGCGACGGCAGCGTGACGGTGGCCGTATGACCGGGCGCGAGCGAGGCGAGCGCGGCTTCGGGCACGTCGCTGACCACGTCGACGTCGCCCGACCACGCGAGCTGGTAGACCGGCTGGCCGGCCGACACGTTCTGTCCGGTATCGGCCTGTTCGGCGGTGATGATGCCCGCATGATCGGCGACGAGCGTCGCGTAGCGGAGCTGGTTCTTCGCGAGCGCGAACTGCTGCTGCGCCTGGTCGCGTTGCGCGAGCGCCGACGCGTAGCTGTTCTGGGTCTGTTCGAGCTGTGCGGTCGCGATCAGGTTTTCGCGGGCCTGCGCGCGATCGCGGTCGAGCTGCTGCTTCGCGAAGGCGAGGGTGTGCGTCGCGGCATCGAGTTGCGCCTGCGCGCTCGCGGCATTCTTCTCGGCGTCGGACGGATCGAGCAGCGCAACGACCTGGCCGACCTTCACCGTATCGCCGAGCCGGACCCGGCGCTCGATGATCTTGCCGGCGATGCGGAACGACAGCGGGGTGGCGTAGCGCGGCTGGATGTCGCCGGGCAGCGTGCGCGCGGCCGCGAGCGTGTCGGCCCGTGCGGGCAGCGCGACGACGGGGCGCGGGGCGGGCGGTGCGGATTCTTTCGGATGACAGGCGGCAAGGACGAGCGCGGCGCCGATCAGCAGCGCGGCGCGGGAACCGGAGCGATTCACGAAACCCCCAGGTGAGGTGGAGCGGTACGAAGCCGGCAAGCGCGGCAGGCGCTTGCCCCGAGCGGCGCCGGCACCGGCGCACGCGGACAGACGAACGACATCTTCGGAAACTGTGGCGAATTCTAATACACACCTGTATTTGAATGCAAAGATGAATCTGAAAGGGAGGGGATGCTAGACTGCGCGTCATGAAACCACAGCGCTTAACTCGCGAGCAGAGCAGGGACCAGACGCGCGAACGTCTGCTGAAAGCCGCGCATCGAATTTTTCTGAAGAAAGGCTATGTGGCCGCGAGCGTCGAGGACGTCGCGGCGGCGGCCGGCTATACGCGCGGTGCGTTCTACTCGAATTTCCGCAGCAAGTCCGACCTGTTGCTGGAATTGCTGGAGCGCAATCACGCGGAGGTGCAGGCCGACTTCGAGGCGATTTTCGAAGGGGGCGGCACGCGCGAGCAGATGGAATCAATGGCGCTCGCGTATTACCGGACGCTGTTTCGCGACGACGAATACTCGCTGCTGTGGGGCGAGGCGAAGCTGCAGGCCGCGCGCGACGCGAAGTTCCGCGTGCGCTTCAACCAGTTCCTGCACGGCAAGCGCGTGCAGATGGCCGAATTCATCCAGCGCTTCGCCGAGCGGTCGGGCACGCCGCTGCTGCTGCCGGCCGACACGCTCGCGTTCGGGCTGATGTGCCTGTGCGACGGCGTGCAGTCGTACTACACGGCCGATCCGCAGCACGTGTCGGTCGACGCGGCGGAAGCGGTGCTCGCGGGATTCTTCGCGCGGGTGGTGCTGGGGCGTGCGCCGGACTGACGGCCGGCGCACGCCTGTCGCGATCTGCGGTGTTCAGTGCGGGGCGCCGGGCGGCACACGCAGCATGCGGGCCAGCGACGCCGCATAGTCGTGCGTCGGGTCCGAGATCGGCGACCGAACGACCGGGTGCGGATGCCCGAATGCTTCGACGAAGGTGTCGACGTGCGGAACGAGGCGCGCGCACAACGCGTCGGTTGCCGCATCGAGTTGCCGGTAGCCTGACGGGTCCATCACGCCTTCGCTGATCAGCCAGCCGCCGTGCCGCTGCGCACGATCGATCGCGAACAGCGCGGCGAGATCCCGCAGCAATGCGCGCGCCGGCTCGCTCGCGACCGCATCGGCCGCGGCCAGCGCGGCATCCAGCGCGAGATTCAGCCCGTAGGCCTCCGCCGCATCGCGCGCACGCGGCAACAGCGGATTCCAGACGTCCAGCGAATCGACGCCGCTTGCGGTCCGGTCGTCGACCTGATCGGCGAGCGAGCGGATCAGTCGGCGTTCGCGCGCCCGCAGTGCGGCGATTGCATCACGCGCTGCCTCGGGCCAGTTGTTTCCGCCTTCATCCGATCCGGCCGACGCGGCAGGCGCCGCCGCGAGCGTGCGCGCCGTGTCGAGCAGAATCAGGAAGTTGTTGCCGCCCGCGTCGTTGAACACGTGGCCGAGCCCCTGATAGTCGAGATACCGGTTGACGAGCAGATCGCCGGCCACCCCGCAACGCAGCCGGCATTCGGCGGCCACTTCCTCGGCGGCCCACGCGGTCAGCGCCTTGACGAGCGCGAGCTTGCGATTGGTGGAACTCCACGGCGCCCACATCATGAACGACGAAGCCGTGCGATCCGGCTGCGCGCGACCATGCAGCGCCAGCGCCCATTCGCGCGCGGCTTCGTTCGCGAAGCAGGTCATCACGTACGACGTCGCGAGCGCGCGCAGCAGCGCACGCTGCTGCGTGCTGTAGCGCATGAGAGACGTTTCGGGCGCGATGCGGGCCATGCTCGAGCGATGCGTCGAGTAACGCAGCGCCTGGGCGACGCAGGTGCGCGATACGGCGGCCAGCCCGATCGCGCCCATCGCCCACACGTTTTCCGGCGCGGTCAGCGTGCGGACGAGACGGCCGTTCGGGTCACCGAGCGGATCGTGGAACCGTCCGTCGGTGTCGATCGACGCGCCGTCGGCCAGCCACGCATCGAACGGGACTCGCACGCGGTCGAAGCCGGCCAGGCCGTAATCGAACGGCACCAGCGGGATTTCGGCTGGCGCGGACAGGCGCACACCCGGCAGCGGGCCCTCGCGGGTGGACAAGTCCACCGCGAACGCGAAAACCCCGCAGTCGCGTTCGTCGACGATGACGCGTGCGCAGACGATACCGAGCTTGTCGAGATCGTTGACGCCGACGTTGGTGAACTTCAGCGCGCCATCGTCCGGCGTGTGCAGCACGAAGCTCCGGCTGGCGGCGTCGAAGCGCGCTTCGACGCGGGCGGCGAGCTGGCTGTTGCCGCCGCCGATTTCGGTGATCATGAACGCGCCGACCTTGCGGCCCGCCGCCAGTTCGCTCGCGTATTCCTGCGCACGGGCGTTGCCCTTGCCGAGTTCGACGAGTGAACCGATGCAGAGCCCGTAGTGGATCAGCGCGGCGATGCATAGCGACGGATCGTTGACGGCCGTCCATTCGGCGATCGCCGACAGCAGCGACGGGTCGGACAGGTTGCCGGCCGCGGCCGGCAACCTGCCGGCGAGCTTGACGAGGCGATCGTAGGTCGAGCGATGCAGGTCGACCGAATGCCGATCGAGCGGCTTGTCGAAGTCCGCGCTCGACAGCAACTGGATCAGCAGACGGCGATGGTCTGGCGTCGTGAGACCGGAAAGCGTATCGCGGATTTCATCGATTTCGGGTGCGATAGTCGGTCGGGCCGACGGTGATCCGGATATTCCGCCATTTTCCAGTTGGTATGCATTCATTGCAGGGCCCCCGTATGATTTAAATTGAATGGGAATGAATCGGTTTCGCGAGTCGGTGAATAAGTTCGCGCATCCGGCAGCGCGGCTTTAATGCTGCGATTCATGATGCCGGTCATGCTCAGGTCGATATAGATCGAATCCCGCCCGACCTGGCTGTGCTCGAGCACGGCCGGCATGTAATACGGTTTGGTGAAGCAGTCCGCCAGCGCGCGGGCGATATCGTCGGTATCCGTGTAGCGCCGACACGCGACGGCCGAATAGACCGGTACACGGAAGCGGTTGCGCGGCAATCGCACGATCGCATCGTGGAACCGATCCGCGGCCGTCCACAGCGCGGGATGGTGAGCCGGATACGGAATCGGCAGCGAGTGCAGCTTGATACCTCGGCGGCTCGCAAATGCGGTCAACGTGTCGAGCGCCGTATGCGGGCCGCTGACGACCGTCTGTCGCGGCGCGTTGACGCACGCAAGCACCAGCCGCTCGTGGGCAATTTCGTCGAGGAGCGCCCGCGTATCGGTTTCCGACGCCGCGACCGCGGTCATGCCGCCGCGTCCCGCGAACGGCCGGAACGCGTCGTTGAGCGCGAGGACGGCACGCACGCCGTCGGCTACGGACCATACGCCCGAGCAGACGAGCGAGCCGATTTCGCCGAGGCTCTGGCCGATGATCGCAACAGGCCGCACGTGCTGCCGTTCGAGGAAGCGGTGCACGCAGACCGCGGTGGCGAATGCCGACAGTTGCGGGATGCCGACGGGAACGGCGGCCGAGGCATTTCCAAGCAGCACGTTTCGCAGCAGCCGCGGCTCGTGATCGTAGGGCTCCTCGCGCAGTATGGCTTCGATGTCGTCGAGCGTCTCGTCGATGCATTCGCGGGCCGGCGGACTTCGCTCGTAAAGCGATTTCAACGCGGCGGACGGACTATCTCCCTGGCCCGGAATCACATAGATTGCGGGCGTGCTTGAATAGCTGGAACTGGTTTCCATTTTTCCCTCGTAACGGTTTTGAATCGATTGTTTTGCAGCGGAAGTTTGATTTTTGTAATTTTTAAATGCCTGACTGGTTTTCAAGCGCTGCAACGACGAAGGATAGGTAATTTATTTTTTATTTTCTGGGTAGTCGACTCTATTGATTCGGGTGAAATGAAACAATGGAGCGTTGATTTTCCGTGCAGGATTTTCCGGGCGAGAAAACGAAAATTCCGCTCGTGCAAATATTTTGAAACACGTGCGGCGGGAGAGGCGGCGCGACGTCGGCGCGCGCCGGCCGAAACGAACGAGAAAAGGAGGGAAGCGTTGCGCGGGACGAGGGGACGAGGGGACGAAGCGCGCGGCCGCCGGTCAGCGCTCGCCGGTCATCCGCCGGTACGCGTCGAGCAGCGACGTCTTGTAGACGACGCCCGCGAGCGTCGGCTCGGCTTCGCTCTCGATCACCGGCAGCCGTTCGCCCTGGAACGCCATGAAGCGCTCGAGCGCGGTCGCGAGCGGCATGTCGGGCGTGAGCAGCGGAAACGGCGTATGCGCGTAGTGCGCGGCCGTCTTGTCGGTCGTGTCGCGCTTGTCGAGCAGGTCCGACGTGATGTCCTTCAGCGCGACCGCGCCGCGAAAGCGCCCGGCGTCGTCGGTCACGTACAGGTACTTCACCGGATATTCGAGAAACACGCGCGTCATGTCGGCGACGCTCGCGGTGAGCGGCACGACCGTCTGCGCGGGCTGGATCAGCTCGCGCATCTGCGTGGTGCGCAGGCGCTGCCGTTCCTGCGCGTCCTGGTAGTGGTGCAGCGTGATCTCGTACATCGACGTCGTGCCCGTCGCGCGCGCGACGAAATACGCGAACACGCACGACACCAGCAGCGGCAGCACGACCTGATAGCTCAGCGTCATCTCGAAGATCATCAGGATCGCCATCAGCGGCGCCTGCGTGGCGCCCGCCATGAACGCGCCCATCCCGACGATCGCGTACGCGAAATACGCGGACGTATGGCCCGGCCACAGCGCGTCCATCGCGAGCCCGAACAGCGAGCCGAACACGGCGCCGACGAACAGCGTCGGCGTGAACACGCCGCCGATCGCGCCCGAGCCGGCCGTCGCGGCGGTCGCGATCACCTTGAACACGAGTACCGCGACGAGCGCCTGCCAGGTCCACGGCGAATGGAGGATGTGGTTCACGACGCTGTAGCCGTTGCCCCACACGTCCGGAATCCACACCGAGATCACGCCGACGACGAGGCCGCCGAGCGCGAGCCGCACGGGCAGCGGTACAGGCAGCCGCTTGAACTGCGCTTTCGACGCATCGAGCAGATGCAGAAACTGCGGCGCCAGCACGCCGCATAGCGTGCCGAGCACGACGAACAGCAGCACCTCGGGGCCCGTCACGGCCGGAAACACCGGCATCTCGTACGGCGGCCGGTAGCCGGCGAATTCGCGCATCACGATGTTCGCGACGACCGACGCGACGACCATCGGCCCGAAGCTCTCCATCGCGATCGTGCCGAGCACGATTTCCGACACGAAGAACGCGCCGGCGATCGGTGCGTTGTAAGCGGACGTGATGCCGGCCGCCGCGCCGCAAGCGACCAGCAGGCGCAGGCGCGGCGGGTCGAAGTGCGCGAAGCGGCCGACGAGCGACGCGGCGAGTGCCGCGAGCTGCACCATCGGCCCTTCGCGGCCGATCGAGCCGCCGCTGCCGATCGTCAGCAGCGACGACAGGCTGCGCCACAGGCTCTGCCGCACCGGTACGACGCCGTTGCCGAGCGCGACCGATTCCATGTAGTCGGTCTTGGCGGCCTGCCGGTCGCCGCGCGTCGCGAGCAGCAGCACGCAGCCGGCGAGGAAGCCGCCCGCGGCCGGCATCCAGAACCGCACGTACCACGGCAGGCGCTTCGCCATCTGCACGAAGCTGCCGCTGTGCCCCGAGATCAGGTGCTGCATCAGGTCGATGCCTTCGCGGAACGCCATCGTGGCAAAGGCGCCGCCGACGCCGACGATGGCCGACCAGATCAGCATCGTATGGGCGTCCGACAGGCGGAACAGCGTTTGGGCGCGAGTGCGCAGCTTCAGCAGAAACGAGAGCACGGCTGAAAGGGGGCGATGGAAAACGACGCGAAGCATAGCACTGCGCCGCGCCCGCGGGACCTTCCCGTCGGGCGCGGCGCGCGAACCGTCACGGACGTGCGGCTCAGCCAAGCCAGTGCTGCACGGCCCAGGTGATCCCGTAGCCGCCGGCGATCAGCCACACGTACAGGATCAGGCCGGTCATCAGCGCACGCGGGCCGGCCGCGCGGATCTGTGCGACACGCGTTTCGATGCCGAGTGCGGTCATGGCCATCGTCAGCGCGAAGGTGTCGAGCACGTTCAGCGTATGCGTGACGTCCGCAGGCAGCACGTTCAGCGAATTGACGATCACGAAGCCGAGGAAGCCGAGCGCGAACCAGGGAACCGCCACCTTGCGCCTGGCTTGCGCGCCGCCGGCCGCGTCGCGGGCCGAGCGCGCCGAACGGGCGAGCCACCAGCCGAGCGCGAGCAGCACCGGCACCAGCAGCATCACGCGCGTCATTTTCACGATCGTCGCGACGTGCGCGACCTGCGGGCTGATGTCGCTCGCCGCGCCGACCACCTGCGCGACTTCGTGGATCGTGCCGCCGAAGAACAGGCCGAGGCCGGCCGGATCGAGGTTCAGCAAGCCGGCGTGATAGGCGACCGGGTACAGGAACATCGACAGCGTGCCGAACAGCACGACGCTGCCCACGGCCATCGCGCTCTGGTGCGGCTTCGACTGCAGCGTCGACTCGAACGCGAGCACGGCGGCCGCGCCGCAGATCGCGCTGCCGGCGGCGGTCAGCAGCGCGGCGTCGCGATCGAGCTTCATCAGCTTCATGCCGACCCAGGTGCCGATCGCGAGCGTGCTGACGACGATCAGCACCGACACCGCGAGGCCCGGCAGCCCGACCTGCGCGATTTCCTGCAGGCTCACGCGCAACCCGAAGAACGCGACCGCGATGCGCAGCAGCTTGCGTGCGGAGAAATCGACACCGGCCGCCCAGCTGGCCGGCATGCCGTCGCGCAGGCCGTTGCCGTACAACGCCCCGGCGACGATGCCGACGATCAGCGGCGACAGGCCGAGCCCCTCGATCGCGGGAAGCTGGGACAGGCTCGTGACGGCGGCGGCGAACAGCGCGACGAACAGCACGCCGTTCAACTGGCCGCGCATCGACGGCGCGGCATGGCTGAGATGGGGAGTCGGGGCAGTGGACATGGAGGCACCGTGATGGAGCGTGTGGCGATGGTGTAATCCTAATTTCGTTATATCGATATGAAAAATTGTGATTTGTGACGTAAACTATCTGGAAAGCCGATAATTCATCCTCATGACCCCGGATCAACTGATAACGTTCGCCGCCGTCGCCGAGCATCTGAACATCAGCCGCGCCGCCGTGGCGCTGCATCTGTCGCAGCCGGCCGTGTCGGGCCAGTTGCGGCTGCTGCAGGACGAGTTCGGCGAGCCGCTGTACCAGCGCGACGGCCGCGGCGTCCGCCTGACGCCGGTCGGCGAGCAACTCGCGCAATACGCGAGGGCGCAGCGCGACACGTTTGCGCAGGCGCGTGCGTTTCGAGACGCAATACGCGGGCTGGAGGCCGGCACGCTGCGCATCGGCGCGAGCACGACGCCCGCGAGCTACCTGCTGCCGTATCTGATCGCGGCGTTCCAGCCGCGCGCGCCGCGCGTGTCGATCCAGACGATGAGCGGCAATACGGCCGACGTGGTCGCGGCGCTGCCGTCGCTCGACATCGCGCTGATCGAAGGGCCGCCCGGCGAGGCGTTGCCGCCGGGCACGGCCGTGCACGCGTGGCACGAGGACGAGATCGTCGCGATCGTGCCGGCCGGCCATCCGCTCGCGGCGCCCGGCTACGACGCCGGCGTGACGCTCGACGCGCTCGCAGCGCATCCGCTCGTGCTGCGCGAGGCGGGTTCCGCCGTGCGGCAGCTCGTCGAGCGCGCGTTCGCGCATGGCGGCGCGCCGATGCGCGTCGCGTTCGAGATCGCGGGGGTCGAGGCGGTGAAGGAGGCCGTGCGCGCAGGGATGGGCGTCGGGTTCGTGTCCGCGATGTCGCTGCGTCACGAAGACGCCGCGCTCGTGCCGCGCTCGCTGGCGCCCGCGCCGCTCACGCGGCATTTCTCCATCCTCGTGCCGCATGGCGGCGCACCGTCGCGGGTCGCCGCGCAATTCCTCGAAATGAGTCTCGCGCAGGACCTCGCGTAGGCGCTCGCAGTCGCGCCGGGAACACGCGTTGCATACGGTTGCGCGCGCATTCGCGCGGCGAAACGGCCTTAGGGATTTCCTCTATGGCGTGGGTCCGACGCGAGGCGCACCATCCGTCTCAAGCAAATGGAACCGGTTCCATTCCGGTTGAAAAAGGGCAACATGGCAGACATCGTGATCGTGGCGAGCGCATTCGGGATGGACCGGGTGCGCCAGGAGGGCCACAGTGCATTCATCGCCACCGTGGCGGCATCCGGGGCGGCCGGTTTCGAGGTGCGGCGCGAGTTGTTCGCGTCGGACGACGACACGGCGCCCGGCGCGCTGGCCGTGCTCGGTGCGCAGATCGCCGGCCACGGGCTATGGTCGGTCTATTCGACCCCGGACTCGCTGTACACCGAAACGGGGGCGCTCGATGCCAACGCATTGCGCGACGCGCTCGCGCAAGCCGACGCGCTCGGCGCGCGCATCGTGAAATTCCAGCTCGGCGGCTTCGCCGGCGACGCGCATGCGGCCGAGATCGTCGCGCTGTCGCGCGGCGCGCGGGCCCGCGTGGTGGTCGAGAACGGCCAGCTCGAGGTCGGCGGCGCGTTCGCGCAGTTCCGCGGGCTGTTCGACGCGTTGTCCGACGCCGGCATGCCCGATGCGCTCGGCATGACGTTCGACATCGGCAACTGGCAGTGGCGCGGCGAAGCGCCGCTCGATTGCGCGCAGGTGCTCGCGCCGCATGTGGAATACATTCACTGCAAGACCATCGAAGGCGAGGGCGCGCGTCGGTTCGCCGCCGCGCCGGCGCCGAACGATCCGCTCGTGACCAGCGTACTCGCCGCGCTGCCGCAGCACGCACCGCGCGGCATCGAGTTCCCGTTCGACGCGGCCGACCTGGCCGGCGATGCCTGCCGGCGCGTCGCGTGGCTTGCGACCGCGTGACGGCGGAAGGATCCTGAGGAGTTCAGTCATGAAAACAGCACTCGATGTCGTGACCTACGGCGAAGCGATGGCGATGTTCGTCGCGACGGAGCCGGGCCATCTCGCGCACGCCGGGCAATTCGCGAAGCGGATCGCGGGCGCCGATCTCAACGTCGCGATCGGCCTGTCGCGGCTCGGCTTCCGGGTTGGCTGGATGAGCCGGGTCGGCCGCGATTCGTTCGGCCGCTACGTGCTCGACACGCTGGCGCGCGAGGGAATCGACGCGTCGTGCGTGACCGTCGATCCGCGCTACCCGACCGGCTTCCAGCTGAAGTCGCGCAACGACGACGGCAGCGATCCGACGGTCGAATATTTCCGCAAGGGCTCGGCGGCGAGCCATCTGTCGTGCGACGACTACGTGGCCGACTACGTGCTCGGCGCGCGTCATCTGCACCTGACGGGCGTCGCGCCGGCGATTTCGGCGACATCGTGCGAACTTGCGTTCCGGCTGGCGCGCGAGATGCGTGCGGCCGGCAAGACGATCTCGTTCGACCCGAACCTGCGCCCGACGCTGTGGCCGTCCGCCGACGTGATGGCGAAGACGCTGAATGCCCTCGCGACGCTCGCCGACTGGGTGCTGCCGGGCCTCGCCGAAGGTCGGCAATTGACCGGGCACGACACGCCGGCCGACATCGCAGGCTTCTATCTCGCGCAGGGCGCGCGCGGCGTCGTGATCAAGCTGGGCGAGCAAGGCGCGTATTTCCGCACGGCCGACGGCCGCGAAGGCACCATTGCCGGCGAGCGCGTCGAGCGCGTCGTCGATACGGTCGGCGCCGGCGACGGCTTCGCGGTCGGCGTGGTCAGCGCGCTGCTCGAAGGCCGCAGCGTCGAGCAGGCGGTCGCGCGCGGCAACCGGATCGGTGCGCTCGCGATCCAGGTGATCGGCGATTCGGAAGGGTTGCCGACGCGCGACGCGCTCGACCGTCTCGAAAGTGTCGACGATCGCGCCGATCGCTTAGAGGAAACCGTCACCGCGCAATGAGAGGCCGGACACGGCACAATCCGCGGATCCATTTCGTGCGCGACGCACGGTAGTTTTGTTCGAGGCCGGGCGGGCGCTGGCGCCCACTGCGGTCCATATACGGAGACATTCTCATGGCAGCCAATCTCGCAGCCCGTCGGTGGTGGACGATCATGCCGATCGTCTTCATCACGTACAGCCTCGCTTACCTCGATCGCGCGAACTACGGGTTCGCGGCGGCGGCCGGCATCAACCAGGATCTCGGGATCAGCAAGGGCCTGTCGTCGCTGATCGGTGCACTGTTCTTCCTCGGCTACTTCTTCTTCCAGATCCCCGGCGCGATCTACGCGGAACGCCGCAGCGTGAAGAAGCTCGTATTCGTCAGTCTCGTGCTGTGGGGCGGCTGCGCGGCCCTGACCGGCGTGGTCAGCAACATCCCGTCGCTGATGGCGATCCGCTTCGTGCTGGGCGTCGTCGAGGCGGCCGTGATGCCGGCGATGCTGATCTACATCAGCAACTGGTTCACGAAGAACGAGCGCTCGCGCGCGAATACGTTCCTGATCCTCGGCAATCCGGTCACCGTGCTGTGGATGTCGATCGTGTCCGGTTATCTCGTGCATGAATTCGGCTGGCGCCACATGTTCATCGCCGAAGGCGTTCCGGCCGTCATCTGGGCCGTGTGCTGGTGGCTCCTCGTGCAGGACAAGCCGGCCGATTCGCCGTGGCTCAGCGCGCAGGAAAAGCGCGACCTCGACGCCGCGCTCGCAGCCGAGCAGGCCGCGATCAAGCCGGTCCGCAACTATGGCGAGGCGTTCCGCTCGCCGGCCGTGATCAAGCTGTGCGCGCAGTATTTCTGCTGGAGCATCGGCGTGTACGGCTTCGTGCTGTGGCTGCCGTCGATCGTGAAGAACGGTTCCGATCTCGGGATGGTCGCGACCGGCTGGCTGTCCGCGCTTCCGTACCTGGCCGCGACGGTCGCGATGCTCGCCGCGTCGTGGGCGTCCGACAAGGTCGGTTCGCGCCGCGGCTTCGTGTGGCCGTTCCTGCTGGTCGGCGCGGCCGCCTTCGCTGCGTCGTACGCGCTCGGTTCGTCGCATTTCTGGATCTCGTATGCGCTGCTGGTCGTCGCGGGCGCCGCGATGTATGCACCGTACGGCCCGTTTTTCGCGATCGTGCCGGAACTGCTGCCGAAGAACGTCGCCGGCGGCGCGATGGCGCTGATCAACAGCATGGGCGCGCTCGGCTCGTTCGTCGGCTCGTATTTCGTCGGCTACCTGAACGGTGCGACCGGGTCGCCCGTCGCGTCGTACGCGTTCATGAGCGCCGCGCTCGTCGCCGCGGTGATCCTCACGCTGTCCGTCAAACCCCAGGCGCGCGATGCGCATCCGCTCGCCGCGCCGCTGCAAGGAAAATGAAACGATGAAGCCCCGTATCGTCGCGTACAAGCCGCTGCCCGATGACGTTCTCGCGTACCTGCGCGAGCATGCGGAGGTCGTGCAGGCCGACGGCGCCGACGCGCTCGCCGCTGCGCTCGGCGACGCGGACGGCGCGATCGGCGCGAGCCTGAAGGTCACGCCGCAAATGCTCGACCGCGCGCCGCGGCTGAAGGCGTGGTCGACGATCTCGGTCGGCTACGACAACTTCGACGTCGCCGATCTCACGCGGCGAGGCATCGTGCTCGCGCATACGCCGGACGTGCTGACCGAGTCGACGGCCGATACGGTGTTTTCGCTGATCCTGGCCTCCGCACGGCGCGTGGTCGAACTGGCCGAATGGGTGAAGGCCGGCCACTGGCATCGCAGCATCGGCCCGGACCTGTACGGCACCGACGTGCAGGGCAAGACGCTCGGCATCGTCGGGCTCGGGCGGATCGGCGGCGCGGTCGCGCGGCGCGCGGCGCTCGGCTTCCGGATGCAGGTGCTGTACGCGAACCGGTCCGCGCATGCCGAGGCCGAGACGCAGTACGGCGCCCGGCGCGTGACGCTCGACGCGCTGCTCGCGCAGTCGGATTTCGTGTGTCTGCAGGTGCCGCTGTCGCCCGACACGCGCCACCTGATCGGCGCGCCCGAATTCGCGAAGATGAAGCGCAGTGCGATCCTGATCAACGCGTCGCGCGGGCCCGTCGTCGACGAAGCCGCGCTGATCGACGCGCTGCGCGCGGGGACGATCCGCGGCGCGGGGCTCGACGTGTTCGAGAAGGAGCCGCTGCCGGCGGATTCGCCGCTGCTGCAGATGAAGAACGTCGTCGCGCTGCCGCATATCGGCTCGGCGACGCACGAGACGCGCCATGCGATGGCGCGCTGCGCCGCGGAAAACCTGGTCGGCGCGCTGGCCGGTACGCTGCGCACGAATCTCGTCAATCCGGATGCGCTGGCGCACGCCTGAACTGCCTCCGGCAACCGGCTGGCGCGGCGCCGGCGCCGTTAGAGTCGATGGTCTTGGTGCCGGCGGGCCGGCTGCGTTATGATCGCCCGCTCTCGTCGCATCGACGGCCGGCCGTGCGGCCGGCGGCGTCGGGCGACGGGCATCCGCGCCGGCTCCGGTGCGGCCGACTGCCGTAGCACGCGACTGGCGGGCGCTGCGCGAGCGCGAAGCACCGGGCCGGCGCAGGCGCCGATGCGCCAGGACAGGGGAGGCCGCCGGTTGGCTTACGTTTCCAACAACAATGGTCCGTCTGCTCACGAAGCGGCGCGGATCGTACGTCGCGAGGCACGACAGTGACCGATTCGCAACCTTCCACGACGCGTCCGGCGACGATCAGCGACGTCGCGCGCGAGGCCGGCACGGGCAAGACCAGCGTTTCGCGCTACCTGAACGGCGAGACGCATGTGCTGTCCGTCGATCTGCGCCAGCGGATCGAAGCGGCCATCGCGCGGCTCAACTACCGGCCGAACCAGATGGCGCGCGGGCTCAAGCGCGGCCGCAACCGGCTGCTCGGCATGCTCGCGGCCGACCTGACCAATCCTTACACCGTCGAAGTGCTGCAGGGCGTCGAGGCCGCGTGCCATGCGCTCGGCTACATGCCGCTCATCTGTCACGCGGCGAACGAAGTCGAGATGGAGCGCCGCTTCCTGCAACTGCTCACGACCTACCGCGTCGAAGGGCTGATCGTCAACGCGCTCGGCGCCGACGAAGACGTGCTGCGCCCGTTGCGCGGCGCGGGCATTCCGGCCGTGCTCGTCGATCGCACGGTCGAGGGCTTCGAGGCCGACCTGATCGGCCTCGACAACGACGACGCGATCGAGACGGCGCTCGCGCATCTGGTTGAACGCGGTTTCGACGCGATCCATTTCGTCGTGCAGCCGTTCGAGCGCGTCAGCTCGCGGCGCGTGCGCGAGGCCGCGTTCCGCGCGGCGCTGGCGGCGCGCGGGCTGGCGGTGCCGTCGACGGTCGTGCTCGACCTGAACGCCCCCGACGCGGCTGCGGCGGCGCTCGCCGACGTCGATGCCCGCATCGATCACGCGGCCCGGCGCGGCGTGCGCGCGGCGCTGTTCGCCGCGAATGCGCCGGTCGCGCTGGCGATCGCGCGCCACCTGCGCGCGCGCTTCGGCGCCGCGTGGCAGCAGCAGGCGGCGCTGCTGTCGATCGACGATCCGGAGTGGGCCGAGCTGATCGGCATCACGACGATCCGCCAGCCCACCTACGAAATCGGCTACAAGGCCGTCGAATTCGTGCACGAGCGGATCGACGGCGCGGCGGGCGACGTGCGCGTCGCGATGCTGCCCGGCGAGCTGATTGCGCGCGCGTCGACCGCAAGCTGAGTATCATTCGGGGCACGCGGCGCATCGGGTGCGCTGCCTCGAACCAAGGAAATACATGACTGTCGCTCCCGTCACGCTGGCGGCGCTGATCGCCGCCACGCTGATCATCGCGCTGCTGCCGCTCGTCCTCTACCGCATCCTGCGCAAGCCGCTTGCGCTCAATCGCCGCGACACGATCGTCGGCGTCGCCGTCTTCACGCTGTTTGCCATGATCCTCGAGCGCGCGTTCCATGGGCTCGTGCTGAGCCACACGCCCGAGGACGGCTGGCTCACGCAGCCGCTCGCGTTCGTCGCGTACAGCGTGTTCGCGACCGCCGTGTTCGAGGAAGTCGGCCGCTATCTCGGGATGCGTGTCCTGAACCGCCGCTATGGCGCATCGGACGGCGATGGGCGCGGCATCGGCTACGGGATCGGCCACGGCGGCGCCGAAGCGTGGTTCGTCGGCGTGCTCGTGTGGGGCCAGTGGTCGTATCTCGGGTGGCTCGCGAGCCGCGGCCAGCTCGAGGCGCAATTGTCCGACCTGCCGATCGACACCGTCGTGCGGCTGCACATGATGCTCGCGACGCTGTCGGTCCAGTCGATCCTGCTGTTGCTGCTCGAACGCTGCGCGGCGTTCGCGGTGCAACTGGCGCTGTCGGTGCTGGTGTGGCGCGGCGTGCGGGCAGGCCGAATGGCCGTGTTGCCGCTCGCGATCGTGCTGCATGCGCTCGCGGCGACGCCGGCGCTGCTGTACCAGGTGCGCGTGCTGCCGGCCGCGTGGGTCGAGGCCGCGTATGTCGTGCTGGCCGCGATCCTGGCGATCGTGCTGGTGAAGGCGTGCCGGCCGTCGCGTGCGGCGGCCTGACGGGAGAGACGGAGTGGACGACTATCTGATCGAATGCCGGAGCGCGGAATTCGACGCACTCGCGCGCGTGATCTGCGATCTGTTTCCGGAGCAGACGCGCTTCGCCGAAAGCAGCGACGCGCGCGGGCGCTTCCTGTCCGTGCACTGGCTGGCGATGCGTTTCGGCGCGACGCCGAAGCGGATGACGCTCGACATCCGGATCGTGCCGGCCGCGCTCGCGCGCTACCTGGCGCTCAAGCCGATGCAGCGCGCGCGCAGCCATGCGGTGCTGCATGCATATACGGAAGCGATGCTCGGATCGCTCGAAGAGCGGCACGCGGCCGGCGAGCCCGTCGAACGCGAGGCGGAACTCGAACTCGACGAAGACTTTGCGTGAGCAGCGGCGCCGGCCTCGGGCCGGCGCGGTGCATTACGCGGGTGCATTACGCGTCGCGATAGACCTGAGCGAAGCGCTGCGCCTGCACGACGCCGTAGTCGCCCTGCGCGTATTGCATCACCCAGTCGCCGGCGACGCCGCGCAGCGTGTCGCCGTTCTCCGAGCGGGCGATCGTAAACGGTTCGTCCATCCGGCGTGCGAGCACGACGGCCGGCCGATTGCGGTAAGCGCCCGGCGCGCCGTGCGCGAGCGCCGGATCGGCGGGCAGGTATTTGGCGTCGAAGCGCGCGCGCGACACGACCCAGCGGTCGCCGGTCGAGCCGGTGATCAGCGCGTCGCCCACACCATAACGGTTCGGGCCTTCGAGGCTCATCAGTTCGCCGTCCGCCTCCGCGAAGGACACGGCGACGGTTTCGTCCTTGACGACGCGACGGGCCTGCGGATCGGTACGCAGATCGAGTTGCTTGAGTTCGAGCATGGCGGGGAAGGGCGGGAAAGCGGGAAAAGCCGGGAGCTTATCCCGAATTCGGCGCGGCGTGTGACGCGCCGATGCCGCCGGCGGCGCGGCGCCGTTCGGCCCGGACCAGCCGGCACGGCGCCGACGGGGAGGGCGTCAGGGCTGCGCGGGTGCGCTCGCGGCCGGCGCGGCGGCTGCGCTGCCTTCCTTGCCCTTCGTCTTCCCCTTGCCGCGGTGCTCGCCGCCGTGGTGCAGCCAGTTGCGGAAGGTCGTGTCGGCCAGCGCCTTCTGCTCGGCCGGGAAGCTCTCGTAGAGCGGCGCGAAGGCGTCGGCGAGCTTCTTTGCGCCGTCGGCGTTCGCCTGCGATAGTTCCGCGTATTGCTTCATGTCGTCGAGCGCGGACACGTCGTGCTTGGCCATCCGTTCGCCGTAGAGGCGGCCCATCGTTGCGCCGTTGTCGCGCATCGTATCGGCGAACGTCTTCCATTGCGGCTCCTGCGCCGACGTGATCTTCAACTGGTCGTGCAGGTACTTGATGCGCTGCTCGATGCGCGCTTCGTGGCGTGCCGCGCGCTGTTCGGCGCTCGGGGCCGACGCGGCGGCCGTCGTGGCCGGCGCCTGGGCGGGCGCTTGCGGCTGCGCCGGGGTTTGCGCGAACGCGCTGGCTGCAACGACGAGCGTAGCGAGGGTGAGCGAGATTTTCTTCATGGTTGGCTCTCCGGGGTGGTGTCTTGCGAGCGGGCGCGGCGGCCATCGCCGCCGGCGCGCATCTCGCGTCGCCCGCTATTAGTAGCACGTTGCATGCAGTGCGGCAGCGAATGCGACACTTGCTTACATCCGATACGAATCGAAATCGAAAGGTTCGAATCCGGGCCATGCCGGTTGGGCGCGCCGGCGTTCGGCGCTATCATCCCGTCACTTTCCACTCTGCCGGCACATGCGTACCGGCCCAGCGTCATGCGTCCACCTCGCCTCGACCAACTCGACGATCTCGACCGGCAACTCGTCGCGCTGCTGCAAGCCGATGCGCGCGCCAGCGTCGCGGATCTCGCGCGCCAGCTCGACGTGGCGCGCACGACGGTCGTCGCACGGATCGCGCGTCTCGAACGCACCAACGTGATCGCCGGGTACAGCGTGCGACTGGGGCAGGACGTGCTCGACGCCAGCATCTATGCGTACGTCGGCATCATCCTCACGCCGAAGTTCGGCAAGGACGTATTGCGCAAGCTCGACCGCATGCCGGAAGTCCAACTGCTGTGCGCGGTGAGCGGCGAGTACGACTATGTTGCGTGGCTGCGCGCCGATTCGCCCGAACGGCTCAACGATCTGCTCGACCAGATCGGCACGCTCGAAGGCGTCGAACGCACGACGACGTCGATCATCCTGTCGCGCAAGATCGATCGCGGGACGATCGGCGGCTGACCGGTCGCATGCCGCGCCGCGCACGACCGCGCGAGCGTGGTGCGGATTGGGTGGCGTCGCGGGCGCCAGGCCTGGCGTCGGGTGCATGCCCGCGCGCATTCGTCTTGACCTTCGCTGTACGTCGTGATCGGCACGGGTTTCCGCCATCATCCTTTCGCGCACTTCGCGCATCTCTCCCGAATCTCCTTTCGCATTCCGCTTCGACCGGCGCGCCGCATCCGACGCATGGGCTGTTCGTGTGTCCGGTGCCACGCCGTGCGTCCTCGTCTTCGTCGTTGCAACGTGCAACCGCTAACGACCGGTTTGCGACAGCACCGCTACGCCTTTTTTAGGCGCTTCTTGAATGAGTATGTCATTTCGGCGAAATACATCGCCATAACGTCGAAATTATCGGTCGTTTCGCATCATTCTTCGTCTTGGAACTGATTTTGAGCGTCCCTACACTGTGTGCATGGCTCGACGCCGTCCACAACACCAAACCCATCATCAGGAGATAAGCGCATGAAAATCGCCATCGTCGGCGCAGGTCTGATCGGCCACACCATTGCTCACATGCTGCGTGAAACGGGGGACTACGAAGTCGTCGCGTTCGACCGCGACGCGGATGCGCTCGCGAAGCTGTCGCGCGAAGGCATCGCGACGCAGCGGGTCGATTCGGCCGACGCGAATGCGATTCGCGAAGCAGTGAAGGGTTTCGATGCGCTCGTCAACGCGCTGCCGTACTATCTCGCGGTCAACGTGGCCGCCGCCGCGAAGGCTGCCGGCGTTCACTACTTCGACCTGACCGAGGACGTGCGCGCCACGCACGCGATCCGCGAACTGGCCGACGGCTCCGATCGCGCGTTCATGCCGCAGTGCGGCCTCGCGCCGGGCTTCATCGGCATCGCCGCGCACGAGCTCGTGAACGGCTTCAGCGAAGTGCGCGACGTGAAGATGCGCGTCGGCGCGCTGCCCGAATATCCGACCAACGCGCTGAAGTACAACCTCACGTGGAGCGTCGACGGCCTGATCAACGAATACTGCCAGCCGTGTGAAGCGATCCGCGACGGCCGCAAGCAATGGGTGCAGCCGCTCGAAGGCCTCGAACACTTCTCGCTCGACGGCACCGAATACGAAGCGTTCAACACGTCGGGCGGCCTCGGCACGCTGTGCGAAACGCTGTCGGGCAAGGTCGAGACGCTCGACTACAAGTCGGTGCGCTATCCGGGCCACCGCGAGCTCGTCCAGTTCCTGCTGGAAGACCTGCGCCTGTCGACCGACCGCGACACGCTGAAGTCGATCATGCGCCGCGCGGTGCCGTCGACGAAGCAGGACGTCGTGCTCGTATTCGTCACGGTGACGGGCGTGAAGGATGGCCAACTGGTGCAGGACGTGTTCACGCGCAAGATCTTCGCGAAGGACGTGTGCGGGATGCACATGAGCGCGATCCAGATCACGACGGCCGGCGCGATGTGCGCGGTGCTGGATCTGTTCCGCGAAAAGAAGCTGCCGCAGAGCGGTTTCATCCCGCAGGAAAAGGTGTCGCTGAAGGCGTTCCTGTCGAACCGCTTCGGCAAGCTGTACGACGGCGGCACGATGGAGCGCGTGCACGCGGTCGCCTGACCGAGGTTGCGGGACCATTCGCCAGTCTCTGGCACGAGGGCCGTACGACGCCGGAAGCGCAGCAGCGCTTCCGGCGTTGTTTTTCGAGGAATCGGGAAGGGCTCTGACGGCGCGATCAGGCCGGCAGCGGCGGCACGATCGTCGCCGGTTGCGGCGGCGGCACGATGCGGTACAGCAGCGCGTCGATGTCCGCGTCGGACGGCGCGGTGTTGTCGAACATCACGATGCCGTCGCATTCACGGCCGGTCGGCACAAAGCGGCGTTGCCTGTATTCGTCCCAGTGCGCGAGCTTGTACGCATCGTTCGGGTTGCCGCGCGCGACGATCCGCTGGTGCGCGACGTCTTCCGACGTGTGAACCCAGACGACCGTCAGCGCGACGTCGGGCGCGATGCCGAGCCACGCGCGATCGAGGATGCGCCGGTCGCGCACTTCACGCGACAGCGGGCCGACGACGAGCACGCCGATACCGAGTGCGAGATTTTCACGGGCCGTATCGAGCAGGCCCTGGTATTCGGGATCGCGAAGATGTTTGAGGTAGAGCGGGCTGTCGCGGTCGTTCGGATCGTCCGTGAGCGCGCCCATCGCGGCCGCGCTGTAGCGGCCGTACAGCGTGTCCTTGTCGAGCAGGCAGAACGCCTCGCCGGTCGCGCGCATCAGCGGCCCGATGAGCCGCTTCGCGAGCGTGGTCTTGCCGGTGCCGGCGTGACCGCAGAAGAACACGAGATGCGTCACGAATACCGGCTCCCCGCTTTCCGGCGCGACGTGTCGCCGCGCGCGTCGCCGCGCGAGAACACTTCCGCTTCCAGCCACATCGCGTTGATGATGCCGAAGCCGAGTGCCACGCCGATGCCGAGTATCCACGAGAAATACCACATAGGTTTGTCTCCTTGACGGTGCGGCCGCACGGCCGTTGTGCATCGCGCAACGCAGGCCCGGCGGGCCTGTCGACGCGCCCCGACGCGCGTGCTGCGGCGCACGCAGCACGATCATGACCAATATTGGCGTGCCGCGCAAGCCGGGCCGTCCGTGCGGCAAACCGGTAAACTGATGGGCAAACTGCAACATCGTGGGACAACATGCTGATCAACTGTGCTGCTTACCAGGACGGCCGCAAGCTGGCCGATATCGACATCGCCGCCATCAGCGATTACGTGTCGAAGCCCGAATGCTTCGTGTGGGTCGCGCTGAAGGATCCGACGCCCGAGGAAATCGATCTGATGGGCGAGGAGTTCGGTTTGCACGAGCTGGCGCTGGAGGATGCCCGCAAGGGTCATCAGCGGCCGAAGATCGAGGAATACGGCGATTCGCTGTTCGCGGTGCTGCATACGGTCGAACTCGACGAGGACGACGAATTCAAGGTCGGCGAACTGAACGTGTTCGTCGGCCCGAATTACGTGCTGTCGATCCGCAACCATACCGAGCAGGATTTCCGCGACGTGCGCAAGCGCTGCGAGCGCGAACCGCATCTGCTGCGCGAGGGGTCGGCGTTCGTGTTCTACGCGTTGATGGACCAGGTCGTCGACCGGTATTTCCCGATCCTCGAAACGCTCGGAACCGAGCTCGAGGAACTCGAGGATCGCATCTTCGCGAAGGCGACGCCCGCGTCGTCGCGCGCGATCATCGAGGATCTCTATTCGCTGAAACGCCGGCTCGTGATGCTGTACCAGCACACGGCGCCGCTGATGGAGCCGCTCGCGAAGCTCACCGGCGGGCGCATTCCGGAGGTCTGCAGCGGGATGGCGGCCTACTTCCGCGACGTGTACGACCATCTGCAGCGGATCGTGAAGACGATCGAAGGGCGCCGCGAGATGGTCGTGACCGCGATCCAGGTCAACCTCGGAATGATTTCGCTCGCGGAGAACGAGGTGACCAAGCGGCTCGGCTCGTTCGCCGCGCTGTTCGCGATACCGACGATGATCGCCGGCATCTACGGGATGAACTTTGCGAACATGCCCGAGCTGCACCTGAAATACGGGTTCTACGGCTGTATCGCGGTGATGGCCGTCGCCGACCTCGCGCTGTGGTGGCGCTTCAAGCGGGCAGGGTGGCTGTAGCCCGATTTCACGCCGGACGCGGCGCGTGCTTGCCGACCACGACGCGCCACGGCCGCACGCGCCACGATTTCACGAGGCCATTCTGCACGTACGGATCGGCGCGCGCGAACGATTCGGCCGCTTCCGGCGAATCGCCTTCGAACACGAGCACGGCCTGGTCGGCCGGGTCCGCCAGCGCGCCCGCGAGCACGAGTTCGCCGCGCTCGGTCGCGGCCTGCGCGAGTGCGAGATGCTGCGCACGGAACGCGTCGCGCCGCGACAGGTAATCGTCGACGAGTTCGTAGATCAACTGGTAATGCATGATGGCTCCAGGAGTCGGTTTCCGCCGGGAGATTGGGGGCGGCCGGCTCAGTATAGGGCACCGGGAAAGCTGTTGGCGGCATGGCGTGCCGGCGTGACGGCGGGCATTCGCGGGTTCGCTTTTTTGAACGGCGCATCCCCGGCAGTATCCCGTTGTTTTTCGTAAAAATGCAACTAACGGTCCGGTTTCCCGACATCGGCAAATTGCCGACGCGCTCGCGTGTACGTAGCACTACCTAAAATTCGTCTACAGAGACGAGGGGCTTTCCAGGCCCGTTCCGGGTCTCGATCTCGCATGCCGGCGAGGGCGGGCGCACAGATGAAAAATGACGGGAACGGGCTGCCGGGGCATCGGGGCCGGCGTCGCGCGAGGGCGTTTCCATTGAGCACGAATGCGACCTATGCTGAACGAATCCGGAGCGAACGCCGTTCGCCCGATTCACCCAGACGAGGTGTGCCATGCCGGTCTCAGCCACCCTGCAGGATTGCCTGCGCCAGAAGTCATCGCGGTACGAAATCGTGTACCACCCCTATAGTCATACGAGCATGGAGACGGCCGCCGCCGCGCATATTCCCGGCGACCGGCTCGCGAAAACGGTGCTCCTCGAGGACGCCGAGGGCTACGTCGCCGCCGTATTGCCGACGACGCACGCCGTGCGCCTGTCGGATCTCTGGGTGAAGACGGGACGCCATCTCGTGCTCGCCCGGGAGGTCGAATTGCGCGAGTTGTTCAAGGATTGCGACATGGGCGCGCTGCCGCCGGTCTGCATGGCGTACGGAATGAAGACGTTCCTCGAGGAACGCCTCGCGCAGCAGCCGGAAGTCTATTTCGAGGCCGGCGATCACGAAGCGCTGATTCACATGACGCAGGACGAATTCCTGATGCTGATGGAGACTGCCGAGCGGGCGCATTTCTCGCACCGGATGCAGGGGATGATGCTGTCCTGAGCGATGCCAGTCGTGCATCGACGAAGCATGCACGCGCATTGTCTCATCGGGCTCGGTGAAGTGGATGTGCCAGTGCGCGCAAAGTGGCGGGCAACGCATTCACGCTGATGCAGCGGTTTCCGGCATCGGAAAGCAGATTCGGTGTGCAGATCATCGTATAGATCAGATCGGTGGAAAAGCATTCCTCTTTTTATTTGAAATCCTTATAAATAAGCGAAGGGTGTCCCGTCAGAACATCGCGTGAACAAGCCCGGCCCGCATGACGACGGCCAATCGGCTTCCATCCGTGCATGTGACATGCGAAGCGCATCCGGCGAGCTCATTACAGACGCGCCGATTCGGTGCTTCGCACTAAATTGGTGATTATTTTTTAGAGGCACTTTATTGGTGCGATAACCATACAAAGTAATTACCAAATCGATGGAAAATGTTTACTGAATCGTTATTCGAGCAAGGCCTCCAAACTTTGTATTCGAGTATCAAATAAAGTTTGACGCCAAAATTTTTTCCTTGCTATCTTCTGCACCCAAGACGAACGGCCCGGCTGACACCAGTGTGTAACGAAGATCCAGTCGTCACGCGAGAAAAGTGCCGGTGTCGACGCAGCAGCTGACAATTGCCTGAATGCGCTGGTTCGGAATAGACGCCGGATAGGGCGGCTATCCCGTTGCGGTTGAAACGATTCCTTGAGATTGAGTAAATCGGGATCCGAAATCGATTCTTTCGATTTGGATCGCTAATTGCATTGAAAGTGAAATTTCGGGGTGAGGCGGAGACGGAACCGACCCGGTTCCGGGGCCAGCCATCGTCGCGAAACTGGGCGATTCGCTTGGGGGATGGATAGTGGGCATGAAAGTCGAAGAGCATCTGGTTGCTTCGAACAGCGGACTGGCCACGCTAGGGCGTCCGCGGGAATTCGGCAAGAAGCAGCAGAATCCGGTGCGCCGTTTCGGCGGCATCGCAGTCGTCCTCCTGTTGCATGCAGTGCTGATCTACGCATTGCTCAACGGCCTCGCGACGAAAGTCGTGCAGGTGATCCAGCATCCGATCGAAACCCGCATCATCGAGCCGGTGAAGCCCCCGCCACCCCCGCCGATGCCGGTCGTCAAGCTTCCGCCGCCCAAGTTCGCGCCTCCGCCGCCGCCGTTCGTGCCGCCGCCGGAAGTGCCGGTGCAGGCGCCGCCGCAGGCGACGATCACGCACCAATCTGCACCGGTGCCGTCCGCGCCGGCCGTGCAGGCGCCCGTCATCGCACCGCCCGCGCCCGCGCCCGCGAAGCCGGTCAGCCACGAAGTGGGTGTCGTCTGCCCGAATTCGGACACGATTCGCGCATCGATGCAGTATCCGAAGGAAGCGCAGGAAAACAACATCACGGGTGACGTGACGATCGAGTTCGTCGTGGATGCGGACGGGAACATCACGAACGAACGCGTGGCCCAGTCGGCCGACCCCGTGCTCGATCGTGCGGCCTACAACACCGTGAAGCGGTTCAAATGCGTGGCGCAAGGCCAGGCGGTAAGGGTGCAGGTGCCGTTCTCGTTCAACCTGAATTGATGCAGTGGGCGGCCCGGCGAGAGCCGGGCCGGGGAAAACCGGCTTGAACCTTAATCGTAAGTTCAACGAAAGAATTGGAGTGGGGTATGACCAAGCGTTCTCTGGCCGCACTGGCGGCAAGCCTGTTGATGTCCGTCGCTGCAATCGACGGGCTCGTAGCACCGCAATTCGCTTACGCGCAGGCGAGCGGATCCACGGCGGCGCCCGACGCGTCGACACAAGCCGCTGCGCCCGCGCCGTCCGCCGCCGAGCCGGCCCCGCCGCCGGCGCCGGCCGCGACCGAAGCAGTCGAGAATCCGTACGGGCTGGGGGCACTCTGGAAGAACGGCGACTTCGTCGCGCGCTTCGTGCTGATCCTGCTCGTGATCATGTCGATGGGTAGCTGGTACATCATGGTCACGAAGTTCGTCGAGCAGTTGCGGGCGAACCGCCGCGCGAAGCTTGCGGACGCGCAACTCTGGAGCGCGCCGTCGCTGGCCGAGGGCGCGAAGCTGCTCGACGAGGCATCGCCGTTCCGCTTCATCGCCGAAACGGCGATCGAGGCGGGCGAGCATCACGACGAGGCATTGCTCGAAGCCGTGGACCGCAACACGTGGATCGACGTGTCCGTCGAGCGCTCGATCACGAACGTGTCGAACCGCATGCAGGACGGACTCGCGTTCCTGGCGACGGTCGGTTCGACCGCGCCGTTCGTCGGGCTGTTCGGCACGGTGTGGGGGATCTATCACGCGCTGACGGCGATCGGGATCGCGGGCCAGGCGTCGATCGACAAGGTCGCGGGCCCGGTGGGCGAGGCACTGATCATGACGGCGATCGGTCTGGCGGTCGCGGTGCCTGCCGTACTCGGCTACAACTTCCTCGTCCGGCGCAACAAGTCGGTGATGGAGCGGGTCCGCAACTTCGGCGCCCAGCTGCATACCGTGCTGCTGGCCGGCAGCAAGCGTGCCGCTCGCGCGCCGTCGCCTGCCGCGTCGCTCGTGAACTGACCGGCTGACGGAGGCGCGCGATGGGCATGAACGTCGGGCAGGACGAAAGCGACGAGGTGATCGCGAACATCAACACGACGCCGCTCGTCGACGTGATGTTGGTGCTGCTGATCATCTTCCTGATCACGATTCCGGTCGTCACGCACACGATCCAGCTGCAGCTGCCGAAGGAGGTCGTGCAGCCGCTGCAGACCACGCCGAAGAGCGTCGAGATCGCGGTGAATCGCGACGGCGATTTCTTCTGGGGTGAACAACGGGTGGATGCGTCGACGTTGCTCGCGAAGCTGAAGGGCGTGTCGCAGCAGCAGCCGCAGCCGAGCGTGCACGTGCGCGGTGACCAGAACACGCGCTACGAGTTCATCGGCCGGGTCGTCACGATGTGCGAGCGGGCAGGCATCGCGAAGGTGTCGTTCATTACGGAACCGCCGGCGCGGGGTGGTTAGCCTTGCACGGGGACGGCACGCGCGTCGATTCCGATTGACGGCGACGCATGGGATCAGAGCAAGCATCGACAGGAGCAGACGATGGGAATGAACGTGCCTTCGGGCGGCGGCGGCGCCGAGCCGGACGTGATGGTCGACATCAACACCACGCCGCTGATCGACGTGATGCTGGTGCTGTTGATCATGCTGATCATCACGATCCCGATCCAGATGCATTCGGTGAAGATGGACCTGCCGGTGGGCAACCCACCGCCGCCCGCCACACCGCCGGAGGTCGTGCAGATCGATATCGACTTCGACGGTACGACGACGTGGAACGGCGCGCGGGTGCCGGATCGCGCGGCACTCGAGGCGAAACTGACGGCGATCGCGCACGAGCCCGTGCAGGCGGAGATCCATCTGCGGGCGAACAAGCTGGCGCCGTACAAGGACGTGGCGGCCGTACTGGCGTCCGCGCAGCGTGTGGGCGCGACGAAGATCGGCCTGATCGGCAACGAGCAGTTCATGCAATGACGGGACAGGCCAACCGATGAGCCAGCGACGATGGAAATGGATGATGGCGCTGACGGCGCTCGGTGCGGCCTGCGTGCTCGGCGGGCCGGCGTGGACGGCCGACGCGTTGCGGCCCGATGTGGCGAAGCCGCTGGCGGCCGCGCAGGACCTGTATCGCGCGCACAGGTATCGCGACGCGCTCGGCAAGATTGCGCAGGCGGCCGCCGTGCCCAACCGCACGCCGTATGAAACCTACATGGTGGAAGCGACGCGCGGCGCGGCGGCGATGGCGGCCGGCGATACCGGTGTGGCCGCGCAGGCCTACGAAACCGTCCTGAACTCGGGGCGCCTGTCGGGCGAGGACGAGCAGAGGACGACGGCGGCGCTCGCGGGGATCTACTTCCAGCAGAAGAACTATCCGCAGGCGATCCGCATCGCGCAGCGCTACTTGAAGGCGGGGGGCACGGATCCCGAAATGCGCACGCTGCTCACGCAGTCGTATTACCTGTCGAACGATTGCGGCCAGGTCGTGAGCCAGCTGAAGGCAAGCGCGGACGCACAGGTGAAGGCCGGCCACGCGCCGGACGAAGGGCAGTTGCAGATGCTGGCGGACTGTGCGCAAAAGAGCAAGGATGCCGGTGCGTATCGCAGCGCGCTCGGCATGCTGGTGGCTTATCATCCGAACCCCGCGTACTGGGAGGAAATGATCTCGGCGATTCGCGGCAGCCCCGGTTACCTGTCGTCGCTCGACCTCGACATATACCGGCTGCGCAGAGCGACGGGCTCGCTGACGACGGCCGGCGCCTATATGGAGATGACGCAGCTCGCGCTGGTGGCGGGCACGCCGGCCGAAGGCCGGCAGGTGATCGACCAGGGTTTCGCGTCCGGCGTGCTCGGCAAGGATGCGCAGGCGGACCGCGAGAAACGGCTGCAGGCGCTGGCCGCGAGGCGCGCGCAGTCGGGCGCGGACACTGCCGATCCGGTGGCACCGATCGACGCAGGCATGAATCTGGTGTTCGCGGGCCACGCGGCGCAAGGGCTGTCGATGATGGAGCAGGTCATCGCGAAAGGCGGGCTCGAGCATCCCGATGCGGCGCGGCTGCGGCTCGGCGAGGCGTACTACGTGGCGGGCCAGAAGGCGCATGCGGTCCAGGTGCTGCGCACGGTGAAGGGTAACGACGGATCGGGGGATCTGGCGAAGCTGTGGACGGTCGTCGCGTCGCGGTAAGGCGACGCTGGGGGATGCAGCGGCCGAATGCGGGATGGGCGCCGTACCGCATGCACGTGCCATTGCGGCCACCTGAAGGCGGAGAAGTCTGACTGGGCGAGGAAAAGGGGCAGCCGTGTTAATTAGTAAACCGAATGAAATGAGCGCGAATCGCGCGATCGCGAAGCGGGACTCCCGTTTCGCTTCGCGTGAGACGTGCGCGCGGCGGCGACGGGCAGCGGAGCCTCGCACCGTGGCGGCAGCTTCATGGCATCGGGCAAGGCCTGCCGACATCAAATCGATTGCGATTGAGAGGGTCCGTTCTTCCATGGTCTTGCCTCCCGATGAATCGGTGCTCGTCGCGGTTTCGCTCGGCAACAAGATCCGCGCGCTTCGGCAGCGGTTGAAACTCACGCTCGACGAAGCGGCCACGACGGCAGGGATCTCGAAGCCATTCCTGTCGCAGGTCGAGCGTGGGCGCGCGACGCCGTCGATCACGTCGCTGGTCCGGATTGCGAAGGCGCTCGGCGTGACGATGCAGTACTTCATCGACACGCCGACCGAGGCGCGCTCGGTGTGCCGCGGCGACGCACTGCAGTATTTCCAGTTCACGAACTCGGCGAGTTCATTTGCCAGGCTGACGAATCTCGTGGACGGTCGCAAGCTCGACGCGATCCTCGTCAGGATACCGGCGGGCCAGTCGCCGTCGGAAGTGACGACGCATGCAGGGGAGGAGTTCCTCTACGTGATGCGCGGAAGGGTCGCGCTCACGCTGGAGGATTGCACGTTCGTGTTGAGCCCTGGCGACACCGCGCACTACGAGTCGACGATGCCGCATGCGTGGCACAACACGGCCGACGAAGAGGCGGTGATCGTCTGGGTCGGTACGCCGCGGCTGTTCTAGCCCGTCGGACCAGCATTATCTAAACGGAAAGCAAGCAGTGCGCTCAGTGCAAGTAATCAGTTTCGGCGTGCCCGGCACGCTGAGCCAGAGCGGGTACGACACGTCGGTGTATTCGTACATCGGCCGCTTCGCGCAAGTCGGCACGACGTACAAGTTCTGACGGCGACACGCGCAAGACTGGACAGCTTGGACGGGCCGCTCCACGTCCACTACCCCAAATTAGGAGCGGCCTTTTTTTAACCAGGCGCGATGACGGTACAGCCGGATCCGACCGGCATCGACGACGTATGAATCGACAGACATTGATCGCGTGCGGGCATCGGGCCGGCACGCAACCGGGTTGACTGAACATGAGACTGTTGAAATGGCGGCGGATGCCCGCGCTGATCGCATGCGTGGCGCTGATTGCATACGCCACGGCCATGCCGCTGGTCGCGCGTGCGGTGCCCGCCATCGCGCAATACGACCAGCCGAAATATCCGCCGGGCTTCACGCATTTCGACTATGCGGATCCGCAGGCGCCGGACACCGGCGCGCTCAATTTCGAAAACTACGACGAAGCGCAGAGCTACGACTCGCTGAACCCGTTTCTCGTGCGTGGCTCGCCCGCGCCGGACATCAAGAACCTGATGTTCGACACGCTGATGCAGCGCAGTTGGGACGAGCTCGCGTCCGAATACGCGTTGATCGCCGACGACGTCGAGGTGGCGCCCGACGGGCTGTCGGCGACGTTCCACATCAACGCGGCCGCGCGCTTCTCGAACGGCGACGCGATCACCGCGGCCGACGTCAAGTATTCGTTCGATACGCTGACGAGCCCGCAGGCGTCGCCGCTGTACAACGCGCAGTTCTCGATCATCCGGCGCGCGGTGGTCGTCGACAGTCACACGATCCGCTTCGAATTCAAGCATGCGGAGCGCGACGCCCCGCTGATCGCAGGCGACCTGCCGGTGTTCTCGCCGAAGTGGGGGCAGCGCGCGGACGGTACGCGACCGCCGTTCGACCAGATCGCGAACGTGCCGCCGATCGCGAGCGGCGCGTACCTGATCGAGCAGCGCAGGAACGACAAGCAGATCACGTACGTGCGCAACCCGCACTACTGGGCCGCGAACCTGCCGTCGCGGCGCGGGATGTTCCGTTTCGCACGCGTGTCGTTCAAGCTGTACCTCGACCAGTACACGGCGCTCGAGGCGCTCAAGGCCGGCGACGTGGACGCGCGGATGGAATACAGCTCGACGCAGTGGGCGCGCAAGTACGTCGGCAAGAACTTTCGCAACGGACTGCTGAAGAAAGGCGAATTCCCGGACGGCCCCGCGCAGATGCAGGGTTTCCTGATGAACCTGCGCAAGCCGATGTTCCAGGACGTACGCGTGCGGCATGCGCTCGCGCTGGCATTCGACTTCGACTGGATGAGCCGGATGATGTTCTACGGGCAGTACCGCCGCACCAACAGCTTCTGGGACGCGAGCCCGTTCGCCGCGTCCGGCATGCCGAGCGCGAAGGAGCTCGCGCTGCTCGAACCGTACCGGTCGACGCTGCCGCCGGAGGTGTTCGGCCCGATGAGCAAGCAGCCGTCGACGCTGCCGCCGGGCTCGCTGCGCGCGAACCTCAAGCAAGCGCGCGACCTGCTCGCGCAGGCCGGCTGGCACTACCGCGACGGCGCGTTGCGCGACGCGAACGGCACGCCGATGACGATCGAGATCATCGACGACCAGCCCGGCATGGATCGGCTGATCCTGCCGTACACGCAGGCGCTCGCGACGCTCGGCATCCATGCGTACCTGCACGAGATCGATAGCGCGCTCTACCAGAAGCGGCTCGACAATTTCGAGTACGACATGACGACGTATATCTACTCGCCCGTGACGATCCCCGGCGCGGAGCTGACACGCCGTTTCGGCAGCGCGGCCGCGTCGCAGCCCGGCTCGGAGAACTATCCGGGCGTGAAGTCGAAGGCCGTCGACGCACTGATCCGCGCGGCGCTCGCGGCCAATACGCTCGAGGATCTCGAGACGGCCACGCACGCCCTCGACCGCGTGCTGATCAACCTGTACGTGCTGGTCCCGCAGTACTACATGCCGAACGCGCGGATCGCGTACAAGACGACGCTCGGCCATCCGGCGGTCGTGCCGGCTTCCTATCAGTACGAGGACTGGATCATCGACTACTGGTACGAGAAGAAGCCGGCCGCACGGCCACAACCCGCTCCGGCGGCCTGACGGGGAGCAACGATGCTGGCATACATATTGAGGCGGCTGCTGCTGATGATTCCGACGCTGATCGGGGTGGTGACGATCACGTTCGCGGTCACGCAGTTCGTGCCGGGTGGTCCGGTGGAGCAGGTGCTCGCGCAGTTGCGCCACGGCAGCACGCGGGGAGGCGAGGCGGGCGGAGGCGGGGGCGGCTACCACGGCAGCCAGGGCGTCGATCCGCAGCAGATCGAGCAGATCCGCAAGCAGTTCGGTTTCGACAAGCCGCCACTGGAGCGCTATCTGCTGATGCTGAAAAGCTATGCGACGTTCGACCTCGGCCAGTCCTACTTCGCGCACCGCAGCGTGTGGACGGTCATCCGCTCCAAGCTGCCGGTGTCGATCACGCTCGGGCTGTGGACGGTGATCCTCACGTATCTGGTGTCGGTGCCGCTCGGCATCGCGAAGGCGGTGCGCAACGGCTCGCGGTTCGACACCGTGACGAGCGTGCTGGTGCTGACCGGCTACGCGGTGCCGGGCTTCGTGCTCGGCGTGCTGCTGCTGATGCTGTTCGGCGGCGGCACGTTCTGGCAGGTCTTTCCGATGCGCGGGCTCACGTCGGACAACTTCGACGACCTGACGCTGGTCGGCAAGACCCTCGACTATCTGTGGCATGTCGCGTTGCCGGTGACGGCCTCGGTGGTCGGCAATTTCGCGATCGTCACGATCCTCACGAAGAACACGTTTCTCGACGAAATCGGCCGGCAATACGTGCTGACCGCGCGTGCGAAGGGCGCGCCGGAGCGCGACGTGCTGTGGAAGCACGTGCTGCGCAACGCGGCGATTCCGCTGCTCACCGGGTTGCCGGCCGCGTTCGTCGGCGCGTTCCTGAACGGCAACCTGTTGATCGAGACGCTGTTCTCGCTCGACGGGATGGGGCAACTGTCGTACGACTCGGTGATCCGCCGCGACTATCCGGTCGTGCTCGGCTCGCTGTTCCTGTTCACCCTGATCGGTCTGCTGACCAAGCTTATCGCGGATATCTGCTATGTCCTCGTCGACCCCCGTATCCAGTTCAGCCGCCTGGACCACTGATCCGGCCGCCGTCGCGTGCGCGGCGTCGCCGTCGCCGTGGCGACGCACGTGGCTGCGGTTTCGCGCGCAGCGACTTGGCTACTGGAGCCTCGTGATCTTTGCCACGCTGTTCGCGCTCAGCCTGCTGGCCGACGGATTGTCGAACGACCGGCCGCTGCTCGTGCGCTACGACGGACACTATTATTTCCCGATCGCGAAGGATTATCCGGAGACGCAGTTCGGCGGCGATTTTCCGGCGAAGACCAACTATCTCGATCCGTACATCCGCGCGAAACTCGAGTCGCACGGCAACTTCGCGATCTATCCGCCGAACCGCTACCGTTACGACACGATCGACTACTTCGCGTCGCGGCCGTATCCGGCGCCGCCGTCCGCGAGCAACTGGCTCGGCACCGACCAGTTCGGCCGCGACGTGCTCGCGCGATTGCTGTACGGGTTTCGGCTGTCGGTGCTGATGGCGTTGGCGCTGACGGTGTCGGGTGTCGCGCTCGGCGTGCTGACGGGGGCGCTGCAGGGCTTCTACGGCGGGCGCACCGATCTCGTCGGGCAGCGCCTGATCGAGGTCTGGAGCGCGCTGCCCGACCTGTACCTGCTGATCATCTTCGCGTCGATCTTCGAGCCGTCGCTGTGGCTGCTGTTCGTGCTGCTGTCGATGTTCGGCTGGGTCGTGCTGTCCGACTACGTGCGCGCGGAGTTCCTGCGCAACCGTGCGCTCGACTACGTGAAGGCCGCGCGCACGATGGGGCTGTCGAACCGGCAGATCATGTGGCGACATGTGCTGCCGAACAGCCTGACGCCGGTGATCACGTTCCTGCCGTTCCGGATGAGCGCGGCGATCCTGTCGCTGACGAGCCTCGACTTCCTCGGCCTCGGCGTGCAGCCACCGACGCCGAGCCTCGGCGAACTGCTGCAGGAAGGCAAGAACTACCTCGACGCGTGGTGGATCTCGATCTCCGCGTTCTCGGCGCTGGTCGTCACGCTGCTGCTGCTCACGTTCATGGGCGACGCGCTGCGCAACGCACTCGACATGCGCGCGCGCGGCTCGGCCTTCGGCGGGGAGCAACGATGACGACGCCCTTGCTGGACATCCGGCGGTTCTCCGCGCACTTCGGCGAGAAAGCCGCCGTGCAGGATCTGAGCCTCTCGGTCGGACGCGGCGAGCGCGTCGCGCTCGTCGGCGAATCGGGCTCGGGCAAGAGCGTGACGGCGCTGTCGATTCTGCGGCTCGCACAGCAGGCGACGCTGTCGGGACAGATGCTGTTCGACGGCGAGGATCTGCTCGCGAAGACCGAGCAACAGATGCGCGGCATCCGCGGCGCCGATATCGCGATGGTGTTCCAGGAGCCGATGACGGCGCTCAATCCGCTGTATACGATCGGCAAGCAGATCGCCGAGAGTCTGCGGTTGCACGAGGGCCTGCGAGCGGGCGAGGCGCGCGAGCGCGGCATCGCGCTGCTGCGGCGCACCGGGATTCCCGAGCCGGAACGGCGCATCGACAGTTTCCCGCACCAGTTGTCGGGCGGGCAGCGGCAACGCGCGATGATCGCGATGGCGCTCGCGTGCCGGCCGCGGCTGTTGCTCGCCGACGAGCCGACGACGGCGCTCGACGTGACGGTGCGCCAGCAGATCGTCGACCTGCTGATCGAACTGCAGGAGCAGGAGGCGGCCGCGCGCGGCATGGCCGTGCTGCTGATCACGCACGACCTGAATCTCGTGCGGCGCTTCGCGCAGCGCGTGGCCGTGATGGAGCAGGGCGTGCTCGTCGAGACGAACGCGACCGCCGCGCTGTTCGCCGCGCCGCAGCACGCGTACACGCGCCGGCTGCTGGACAGCGCGCCGCAACGCGCCGTCCGGCCGGTCGCGGCTGGCGCGCAGACGATCCTCGACGTGCAGCAGCTCGCCGTCGATTACCGCATCGCTGCGAAGGGCTGGCGCGCGGTGTTCGGCAAGACGGCGTTCCGGGCCGTGCACGACGTGAAGCTGAGCCTGCGGCGCGGCGAGACGCTCGGCATCGTCGGCGAATCGGGATCGGGAAAATCGACGCTGGCGGCGGCCGTGCTCGGCCTGCAGCGGCCGGCGTCGGGCGGCATCGAGATCGACGGCATGCCGCTGGCGTTGCTGCGCACGACCCGCGGCCGGCGCGCACTGTACGGCCGCATGCAGGTCGTGTTCCAGGATCCGTTCGGCTCGCTGTCGCCGCGCATGACGGTCGAGCAGATCGTCGGCGAGGGGCTCGCCGTGCACCGGCCGCAGGTGGCCGGCGCTGCGCGGCGCGCTCGGATTGCAGCCCTGCTGCAGGAGGTCGGCCTGCCGGCCGAAGCTATGATGCGCTATCCGCATGAATTTTCCGGCGGCCAGCGCCAGCGCATCGCGATCGCACGCGCGCTGGCGGTCGAGCCGGAACTGCTGGTGCTGGACGAGCCGACGAGTGCGCTCGACGTGTCGATCCAGAAGCAGGTCCTGAATCTGCTGACGAATCTGCAAAAGAAGTACGCACTGAGCTACCTGTTCATCACGCACGATCTCGCGGTGATGCGCGCGATGGCTCACCGGGTCATCGTGATGAAGGCGGGGCGCGTGGTCGAGGAGGGCGATACGCTCGACGTGTTGCACGCGCCGTCCCACCCGTATACGCAGGCGCTGCTCGCTTCGTCGATGCTCGAGCCGGAACCGGGCCCGCTGCAGAAGGAAGGGGGCGCGGATGATTGACGTGAACCGGGCGCGGTGCGCCCGTGCCGTTCGCTGACGCATCGCGATGCCGTCGTTCTTCATCGACCGCCCGGTGTTTGCGTGGATCGTCGCGCTCGCGATCGTCGTCGCGGGTGTGCTCGCCATTCCGCAATTGCCGATCGCGCAGTATCCGCGCCTTGCGCCGCCGCGCGTCGTGATCACCGCGACCTATCCGGGCGCGTCGACCGAGACGGTCGACGGCGACGTCGGCAGCATCATCGAGGAGAGCCTCGACGGCGCCGACGGGCTGCAGTACTACGAGACGAGCAGCGACGGTCACGGCAACCTCGAGATCGACGTGACGTTCGCGCCCGGCACCAATCCGGACATCGCGCTCGTCGACGTCAACAACCGGCTGAAGCAGGTCGAGCCGCGGCTGCCGCAGCAGGTCGTGCAGCAGGGCATCGGCGTGTTCAAGGCCGCCAACACGTTCCTGATGCTCGTCACGCTGACGTCGACCGACGGCACGCGCGACTCCGCGCAACTCGGCGACTATCTGAACCGCTACGTGCTGCGCGAACTGAAACGTGCGCCGGGCGTCGGCGCGGCCGAGCTGTGGGACGCCGACGAGGCGCTGCGGGTCTGGCTCGATCCGAACAAGTTGCGCGAATACGACCTCGGCGCCGACGACGTGATCGCGGCGATCGGCGTGCAGAACGCGACGGTGACGGCCGGCGCGATCGGCGATGCGCCGTTCGTGCACGGCCAGCAGCTCACCGCGACGATCGTCGTCAAGGGGCAGTTGACGTCGCCGGAGGAGTTCGGCCGGATCGTGCTGAAGTCGAAGCTGGGCGGTTCGGTGGTGCGCGTCGCCGACGTCGCCCGCGTCGAAATCGGCCGCGACGACTATTCGTTCTATTCGCGGCTGAACGGCCGTCCGGCGGCCACCGTCGGCATCCAGCTCGGCCCGCGCGGCAACGCGCTCGAAACGTCCGACGCGATTCGCGCGCGGCTTGCCGAGCTGTCGAAGACGCTGCCGCCGGGCGTCGCGGTCGAGATTCCGTTCGACGGTGCGCATTTCGTGAAGATCGCCATCCGCGAAGTCGTGCTGACGCTCGCCGAGGCCGTCGTGCTGGTGTTCTGCGTGATGTGGCTGTTCCTGCGCGAGCTGCGCTACACGCTCGTGCCGACGGTGGTGATTCCCGTCACGCTGATGGGCGCGTTCGTCGCGATGTGGGCGTTCGGGCTGTCGATCAACGTGTTCACGATGTTCGGCCTCGTGCTGGCGATCGGCATCCTCGTCGACGATGCGATCGTCGTGGTCGAGAGCGTGCATCGCGTGATGGAGGAGGGCGTGTCGCCGCGCGATGCGACGCGCCGCGCGATGAAGCGGATCGGCGGGGCGATCGTCGGCGTGACGGCGGTGCTGACCGCCGTGTTCGTGCCGATGGCGTTCTTTCCGGGCAGCGTCGGCGGCATCTACCGGCAGTTCGCGGTGTCGATGATCGCGTCGATACTCGTGTCGTCGTTCATGGCACTGTCGCTCACGCCGGCGTTGTGCGCGAACCTGCTGAAACCGGTCGGCCGTCACGAAGGCGGTGGCGGACGCGTGCCGCGACGCAGCCTCGGCGCGCGCCTGGCCGACCGCTTCGGCGTCGGATTCGCGCGCGCGGAGGCCGGCTATCGGCGCATGACCGTGACGGCGGTACGCCGCACGGGCGCGGTCGCGGGCATCTACGTCGCACTCGTGGCCGTGTGCGGGCTGCTGTCCTGGATGATGCCGGGCGGTTTTCTGCCGACCGAGGACCAGGGGCAACTGCAGGTGATGATCCAGTTGCCGGCTGGCGCCACACAGGCGCGCACGGCCGCGGTCGTCCAGCGTGTCGAGGCGATCCTGCAGGCGGAGCCGGCCGTCGCGAACGTGACGAGCGTGATCGGCTGGAGTTTCGCGGGCAGCGGGCAGAACGTCGGGATGGCATTCGTCGAGCTGAAGGACTGGTCGCAGCGCGACGTCGATGCGATGACGTTGCGCGATCGGCTCAACCGGCGTTTCGATGCGATTCTCGACGGCGACGTACAGGCAACGCTGCCGCCATCGGTGCCCGGCCTCGGTCACGCGGACGGCTTCACGTTCCGTCTCGAGGATCGTGGCGGGGTCGGGCTCGACGTGCTGAAGGCCGCTCGCGAGCAACTGGCCGTGCGCGCGAAGGCGGACCCGGCGCTCGCGTCCGTGCATTTCGAGGACTTGCCGGATGCGCCGCGAATCGAGCTCGACGTCGATCGCGCGAAGGCGTATGCGCTTGGCGTGCCGTTCGAGCGCATCGCGGGGCTGCTCGGCGGCACGTTCGGCTCGAACTACGTCAACGATTTTCCGGCGTCGGGCCGGATGCGCCGCGTGATCATCGAGGCCGATCCGGGCGCGCGTGCGACCGACGCGCAACTGATGGCGCTGTCGGTGCCGAACCGGACGGGGGACATGGTGCCGCTGTCGGCTATTGCCGCGCGGCACTGGACGGTCGGACCCGTGATGCTGAATCGCTACGACGGCTACCCGTCGCTCGACGTCAGCGGCCGGGCGGCGACCCACACCAGTTCGGGCGCGGCGATGGCGGAGATGGAGCGGCTGGCCGCCATGCTGCCGGCCGGGATCGGTTACGACTGGGTCAACGCGGCGCGCGAGGAACGGATCGCCGAGCGGCAGACGCCGCTGCTGGTCGGGTTGTCGGTGCTCGCGGTATTCATGGCGCTCGCCGCGCTGTATGAGAGCTGGACGATTCCGCTGTCGGTGCTGACGATCGTGCCGCTCGGCATCGTGGGCGCGTTGGCGGCGGCACTCGCGCGCGGGATGCCGAACGACGTGTACTTCAAGGTCGGGATGATTACGGTGATCGGGTTGTCGGCGAAGAATGCGATTCTGATCGTGCAGTTCGCGCGCGAACTCGTCGCACGCGGCGTGCCGCTGCGGCAGGCGGTGGTGGAGGCGGCGGCCGCACGGTTTCGGCCGATCGTGATGACGTCGATGGCGTTTCTGCTCGGCGTCGTGCCATTGGTGCTGGCGACCGGCGCGGGCGCGGAAAGCCGGCGTTCGATCGGGACCGGCGCGTTCGGGGGCGTGCTGGCGGCGACGATGTTCGGGCTGGTGTTCGCGCCGGTGGCGTTTCGGATAGTCGTGTCCATAGGCCGACGCGGGCGGCATGCGGCGGTGACGAAGCGCATGGAAACGGCTGGGAATCTGGAGATCGATTGATGTGCGCGACGAGGTGTTGCGGTGGGATCAAGGGGCGACGACGTGTGAATATCACACGAAAGCCGTCAATTCGGCGGTGCACGACGCCACGCACATGTTCGAGGGGCCGATCTATCAGGAATCCTATCCGATATTCGAGGAACACCATCCGGACCCGACCGAAAAATCCCGTTCCAGGGGGTGCCCGTGTCGGCTAAACAAAACAGTTCGGACCGGCGAATGCCTGCCGTGTGCTCCATTGCGGCGCATTCACGAGCGGGGAAAAAAAGCAGCCGAACAAGGAAGAAAGGCAACGGTGGCGATTGATGAACCATATCGATTTTCATTCGGCACCAACCGAGTGCATTCAATGCACCTAAACAAAGTTATGTGCTATCAAATATTTTTTGACGCGTCGATTCTGTCCTGATATGTTCGCGTCCAGCGTAAAGCCTGGTAGTGAACGGTAATGAAGATTCCGTGCATTAAGACTTTCAAAGTGAATACGTAAAGCAGCTCTTCAACGGGTGACTGCCTTTCCTGGTAGCGCGTACGCTCTGGTTGATGAGACGCCACGGCACGAATGTGCCAAGTGCCGTTAGTAGTACGGCTTGCACAGGGCCGTTCGATACATGGATAGATCGATCCACGTAATTAGAGATACTAATTTTGTGGATATTTTATTTCTTGAATTTCAGATTGGTTATTCCTGTAAGCGGAATAAATAAAGTTGAAAGAAATAAGCAGTTGGACGGAATGGTTGTGAGCACCAGATGACGAATCAGGAACGCGGGGCAACGCTATTTAAAGGCCGGCGAATCTCCGTGCATACAAAAAGGTCAGGCCTTGCGACGACAAAGGGGTGTTATGAAACCAACGGCTTTGGGATCGGCAATACGCAGCATCGCATGGGCTGAAGTCGCGTTGACGGCGGCTTTGGGTACCTCCGCTTACGCGCAGACAACGCCTGTCGACGGGGGCGTCGCCACCGAGCAAACCGGCAGCACCGCCGCCGCCGCGCCCGCGCCGGCGTCGGGCACTGCCGCGGGCGGGCAGACCGTGAAAAAGCTCGACAAGTTCGAGGTGACGGGTTCGCTGATCCGCACATCCGACAAGGTCGGCCACACCGAAGTGCAGGTCATCACCGCGAAGGAAATCCAGCAAAGCGGATACACGACGGTCGCCGATTTCCTGCGTTCGACCTCGGCCAATTCCGCCAGCAGCTGGGGCCAGACGACAATGAACAGCTCGGCCCCCGGCGGCGCCGGCATGGCGTTGCGAGGGCTCAGCGAGAAATACACGCTCGTGCTCGTCGATGGCCAGCGCGTCGCGAACTATGCGCAGTCGGTGAACTTCACCGACACGTTCTTCGATGTCAACGCGATTCCGCTGAACATGGTGGAGCGCGTCGAGATCGTCAAGACCGGCGCGGTGTCCGTCTACGGGTCGGACGCGATCGCGGGCGTCGTCAACATCATTACGAAGAAGAACTTTCAGGGCCTGCAGATCGACGGCCAACTCGGCAAGGCGCAGCATCCGGGCGACGGGCAAGGCAACTTCAGCGTACTGGCCGGCTTCGGCGATCTGAATTCGGATCGCTTCAACGTCACCGCGGCCGCCAGCTATTACCGCGATTCGGGCTCGACGCTCGGCGATCGCGACATGACGTCGGCGCAAGACTTCACGCAATATCCCGGCGGGCTGGCCGCGCCGCTCGGGCCGAACCAGCAGTCGTACTGGTCGCTGGCGGACGGCTCGAAGGTGCCGCTTTCGCCGTGCCCGCCGGGCAGCAAGACGAGCGCGACCAATTGCACGTACAACCCGGCCGCCTCGACATCGCTCGTTCCGTCCACGACGCGCCTGAACGCGAAGGTGCGGGCCACGTTCAAGATCGACGACAACACGCAGGCCTATGCGGGCTTCTGGGTGAGCCGCGATGAAACCGTCCAGTCGCAGGGGCCGGCCTCGATCTCGAGCACGACGAACATCTACAACCCTTCGACCGGATCCGTTTCGCCGTTGCCGCGCACGGTACCGGTGAGCAATCCCTATAACCCGTTCGGCGTGCCGACGGCGATCAACCTGACCTTCCCGGGCAACGTCGTGGGGGCGGATACGGTATCGACGTTCTGGATGGCGAATACGGGCGTCAAAGGCGCGTTCGACGCGGGCAGGTTCGGCGCGTGGGACTGGTCGGCCGATTACGGCCACTCGCAGAGCACCGTCGATACGACGTATAGCAACCGGATCAACGTCGCGGGCCTCGAGAACATGCTCGCCAACGGCACCTACAACTTCTCGAACCCGGCCTCCACGCCGAACGGCCTGAAGGGTGTTTTCACGGACGACGATCAGCAGGCCATCTCGAAGGTCGACAGCGTGACGGCCAAGGCCTCGACGTCGAATCTGTTCACGCTGCCCGGGGGACCCGTCGGCCTGGGCCTGGGCACCGAGTTCCGCCACGAATCGTCGACGATCAACCCGCAGACGCTCGCGTCGCAAGGCGTATCAGCGCCCGCGAACGTGCAGACGGTGGAGGGTTCGCGCAACGTCGCCGCCGCGTTCTACCAGGTCGACATTCCGATCCTGCGCAACCTGACGTTCACGCAGGCGGGCCGCTACGATCACTACAGCGACTTCGGCGGGGCGTTTTCGCCGAGCTTTGCGCTGCGTTTCCAGCCCGTGCAAATGCTGACGACGTATGCATCGTATAGTCGCGGCTTCCGCGCGCCGACCCTCGTCGAAAACTCGCAGGCCGTCTATCTCTCTCACCAGAACCTCGTCGATCCGAACGATCCGAGCGGTGTGCCGACGAAGCACTTCACGACGGAGCAAGTCGCGGGCAATCCGAATCTTCAGCCCGAGCACACGAAGAACTACAACATCGGCTTCCAGCTTTCGCCCGACGCGATGACCGATATCGGCGCGGCGTTCTACAAGGTCCGCATCGACGGAGTCATCGGCACCGACGATCCGAACGCGGTGCTCGTCGCCAACGATCCTTCCCGCGTCGTGCGCAACGCCGACGGGTCGGTGCGTTACCTTGTTCAGCATTTCGTGAACCTCGGCGCGCTCGACACCGACGGTTTCGATCTCAACTTCCGCAAGGCGCTACGCACCAAGTACGGCACCTTCACGCTCTCGGGCGACTGGGCTTATGTGTGGCACTTCAAGCTGCACAGCCCCGGAACCGCGCCGCAGGACTTCGCCGGCAACAACCTTGCGCTGCTGCAGCCGTTCGGCGCGAGCAACCCGCGCTGGAAGGGCAATACGAGCCTGAGCTGGGACTACCGGCAACTGACCACCACGCTGACCTGGCAATACACGGGGCCCTATACGAACGCCGTGGCCGCGGAATTCGGCGATGGCGGCACGGGCTCGGTGGCGTCGTACAGCCAGTTCAACCTGATGTTCAACTACCGCGGCTTCAAGCACTGGACGATTTACGGCGGCATCACGAACCTCTTCGACAAGAAGCCGCCGTTCGACGTCGAGTGGCAAGCCGTGCCCGACATCACGGGCTATGACCAGTCGCTCTACACGGACCTCGGCCGCTTCTTCCAGGTCGGGGCGACGTATCGGTTCTGACGGCGATGAGGCCGCCAGGCGGCAACCGGTCCCGGCGCGCGGCGCGCGCCGGGACGACGAAGGATGCGCGCGGACCGGATCGGCTGCATCGAGCAGAAGTATGGTGGAGAGATACACGTTCGATCCGCTCTTGCGGCGCACGTTGCAGGCGCCTTCGTGAGATTCCTTCTGGATTGGCAACCAGCCTCACTCGAGGTCAAGTGCAGTGGTGTAAGGTCTGAACGCGAGGACGCGCGATCCCGGAATTGCGACTGAGAAGGGTAGCGAACGTGTGGTATTTCTAACGCAATTCGACGCACGTGTGACCGGACCATGCGGCGTCGGCCGACCGAATGCCGGTCGTGCGGGCTTCACCTCCCGATGACGTCGATTCCAGACGCCCGCGTGCTGCCAATCGCGTAGCCTGCGCCAGCAGCCCATGCCTGAATCACAGCCGCATTTTGTGCGGAAGCATTTCCCAGGGAATACTGGATTGCCGCACGAAAGACCGGTGGCCAGCAGCATCTTCTCCCGCATCTTAAATTTGACATAATCAACATTATCGATAGTTTGTGTTGTAGCAGCTAAGTTCAAATGTCCGCTTCCGGCTAAGTTCAGATGTCCGTTTTTCGGCCCGTCGTAAGCTGACCGACCGCTGGCAATCCAGCGCCGGAGGCTGCGATGGCTGCAACGGAACGGATCACGATGACGATGCGCGAGCCGGACCGATTCAAGGTCATTCAGGACGTAGCCGACGGCAAGCTCAAACCATGGCGTGCGGCGGAACGGTTGGAACTGACGACCCGGCAGGTTCGCCGACTGGTCGCCAGATTGCGGGAACACGGACCTCAAGGTCTTGTGTCGGGACGGTATGCGAAGCCCAGCAACAACCGGCTGGACGCGGTAATTGTGGACCGGGCGCTGTCGATCATCCGCGATCGCTACGCCGATTTCGGGCCGACGTTGGCCTGCGAGAAGCTCTGGGAGTGTCACGGCATTCGGCCGGCCAAGGAGGCGGTCAGGAAGCTGATGACGGAGGCTGGGTTATGGATTCCGCGTCGGCAACGACCGCCGAGCCGACCGTCTGGCTGAAATCACTTTTAAATCGCCGGCAGGCGGACATCTGACGGACATCTGAATCCGGGTATGGCACGCGTTATCAAACCCGGATTCAGGCGATGCGAAACACGGAATTGCATCGTAATCCAAATTGTTTAAGTGTCGACCATCCTCTGCGCGATCGCATCGCGCTCGACCGCACGCACGCTGGCGGCCGCCGTGCTCTTTGCCGCATCGATACGCCGGATGTCCAGCGTCGGTGAATCGATCAGCCTCGTATCCCGGGCCGTCGCGACCCCCCCCTGAACCGTCCATTCACCCTGCAACTACCACTACTGCCAGTACCTGCGCTGTCCGTGGCCTCTTAATCTTGTCGTCACCACTGGCGCGCCGTCGAAGGCCGCGCCGCTTCGACTGGAGACACGAAAGATGCCATTTGACTGGACGCAGGAGCAGCACGCGACGCGTACGCGGTTTCGCGATATCGGCGCGGGGATCGCCGCTGCCGTCGAACACGACGGCAACGCGCCCGCCGGGTTCGACGAAGCCGGCTGGACGCGGCTCGGGCACGAAGGACTGTGGGACATGATCGTGCCGGAGACGTATGGAGGCGACGGTCACGGCTGGTGGCATTTTTCCGCGGCGCTGGAAGGGCTTGCATCGTCGATCCGCCGTCCGGCGCTGCTGCTGTCGGTGATCGCGCAGGCCGGCATGGTGCGCGCGCTCGAGCGATATGGCACGGCGGCGCAGCAGGACCGCTATTTCGGCGCGATCCTGCGTGGCGAACTGAGCGCGACCGCGATTGCCGAGCCGGGCACCGGCACCGACGTGCGCAGTATCGCGACGACGCTCGTCGAGCACGGCGACGGCTACCGACTGACCGGCAGCAAATTCAATATCGCGCATGCACCGCTTGCGCGTTTCATCCTCGTCGTCACGCGCATCGAAACGCCGGGTCGGCGCAACACCGCGCTCGTGATCGTCGATCGCGACCAGCCGGGCATGACGGTGGCCCCGCCCGACCGCAAGCTCGGCCTCGACGACCTGCCCACCGGCGCGCTGCATTTCGACGACTGTCCGATCATGCGCGGCCAACTGCTCGGCGAACCGGGTGCCGGGCTCGGCAACCTGATCGACATCATCTCGCTCGGCCGTCTCTATTACGGTCTCGTCGCCGCCCAGGTGACGGCGCCCTATCTGCACGATGCGATCGACTATTGCCGCGAGCGACGCAGCTTCGACAGCACGATCGACACGCATCAGTACGTGCAGCGCCGCCTCGTGGACCTGCAGATCGGCATCGAGCGCGGCACGTGGCTCGCGCGCGGCGCGCTCGCGCAGTTGCTGACGGATCATCCGCAAGCGTTGATGACGTGCTCGATCGCGAAGCTGGTCGGCGCGCAGGATCTCGTCGACAGCGCGCTCGGCCTCGTGCGGCTGTACGGCAGCCTCGGCTACCAGGACGGGCCGGTGGCCGCGTTCGCCTCGGACGCGCTGGGCTTCATGAGCGTCGGCGGCACCGAGGAAATGCATCGCAAGAACATCTTCAACCAGATGATGCGCGCCGGCTGATCGCCCGCGCCATCGCCACGCGTACCACGCGCCCTACAGGAAACCACGCATGACACCGACGAACCGACGCCCTTCCCGCCTGCGCCGCTCCTGGCTGTTTCTCGCCGGCGCCGATCACGATGCGCTCGTTGACGGCACCGCGAGCGGTGCGGACGTCCTGATCCAGGAACTGGAAACCTTTACTCCTCCCGACCGGCGCCCGGCCGCACGCGAACTGAGCGAGCGGGTGCTCGCGGGCTGGCGCGATGCCGGCGTGCTGGCGTCCGTGCGCGTGAATCCGCTCGACGCGGGCGGCATCGACGACCTGCGCGCCGCGATGCGCGGGCGCCCGGACATCGTGATGATGTCGTACGTCGCGACGCCCGAGCAGGTCGTCGCGCTCGACGAAGCCGTCACACGTTTCGAGCGCGAGTACGGCATCGCGCCGGGCTCGACCGAGCTCGTGCCGAACGTCGAGACGACGCTCGGTCTCGTGAACACGATGGCGATCGCGCGCTCGAGCCCGCGTGTGTCGGCCGTGCTCGTCGCAACCGAGGACATGGTGGCCGACATGGGCGCCGAGCGCACCCGTGCGGGGCGCGAGCTCGACTACGTGCGCTCGCGCTTTCGCGTCGAATGCGCGGCGGTCGGCGTGACCGCGATCGACTGCCCGTACAGCTATGCCGACAACGAAGGTGCTGAACTCGACATGCGCGTGTCGCGTGGCCTTGGCTACCAGGCGAAAGCGATCGTCAACGCGCAGTTCGTGCCGGTCGTCAATCGCGTACTGACGCCGACGGCCGATGAAGTCGCCCTCGCCCGCCGCGTGATCGACGCGTTCGATCACGCGCGGCGCGCCTCCGGTGGCCGTCGCGTTGCCGCCGCCGTCGTCGACGGCTTCCTCGCGGAGGTCCCCGACTATCTCGCCGCGCATCGGTTGATCGCCCGCGCGACGCAATTCGGCATCGCATGAGTGTCGCCATGGATACGATCGCAACGCGCCTGAAGGCGCTAAAAACCCTCGCCCACGCTGCGCCGCACGTGGCGACCGACAACTGGGCCGGCACGCCGCACGCGCAGTTCGAACGCTGGCTCGACGAGGCCGTGAGCGCCGGCGCACTCGAACCGCAGGTGACGACGCTGTCGACGGTCCACCCGGACGGACGGCCCGATGCACGGTCCGTCGTGCTGCTGAATGTGGACGCTCGCGGCTGGCATTTCGCGGCGAACGCGTGCAGTCCCAAGGGGCGCCAGCTCGCGAACCGGCCGTTCGCGGCGCTGACTTTCTACTGGCCCGTGATCGCGAGCCAGATCCGGCTGAGCGGCCCGGTCGAGCGGTTGCCGGCCGCCGAAGGCCACGCCGATTTCGCGGGCCGCCCCGAGCGGTCGCGCGCGAGCATTCTGGCCGGACGGCAAAGCGAACGACTCGACGATCCCGCCGACCTGACGCGCGCGATCGACGCGCAGCTCGAGCGTCTGGCCGCCGACCCCGCGCTCGTGTCGGAGGACTGGCACCTGTATGCGCTGGCGCCCGACGAAGTCGAGTTCTGGCGGGCCGACAGTTCGCGCCGTTTCGCGCGCCAGGCTTACCGTCGCGCCGGCGCGCGCTGGGAGCGGTGTGCGCTATGGCCGTGATGTCCGCCGAAGCGCCGTCGCTGCCGCGCGACGGCATGCATGACCGCCTGCACGACGACACGCGGCTCGCGCACGCGGGCCGCGACAGCGCCGCGTGGCACGGCTTCGTCAATCCGCCCGTCTACCATGCGTCGACCGTGCTCAGCCCGACGGTGTCGGATCTGTTGAACCGCACGCAGCCGTATATCTACGGCCGTCGCGGCACGCCGACGACGGAAGCGCTCGAGCGCGCGGTGACGAGCCTCGAGGGGGGAGCCGGCGCGGTGCTGTGCCCGTCGGGCCTGTCCGCGTGCACGCTCGCGCTGCTGTCGTGCCTGAAGCCTGGCGACCATCTACTGATGACCGCATCGGTCTACGGCCCGGTGCGTCACGCATGCGAAGGCGTGCTTGCGCGGCTCGGCGTCGAGACGACGTGGTACGACGGCAGCACGCCCGTCGCAGCCGCGTTTCGTCCGAACACGCGCGCGCTGTACGTCGAAGTACCCGGGTCCTACACGTTCGACATGCATGACATCCCTGCCCTCGTGCGGCTCGCGCACGCACACGGCGCCCAGGTCATCGCGGACAACAGTTGGGCCACGCCGCTGTTCTTTCAGCCGCATGCGTTCGGGATCGACCTGTCGATCCAGGCCGCCACCAAGTATCTGGTCGGGCACTCGGATGCGATGCTCGGCACGGTGTCGGCCAGCGCGCGCGCGTGGCCCGCGTTGAAGCAACTGCATGGCGATCTCGGACTGTGCGCGGGCCCCGACGACGTGTATCTCGCGCTGCGCGGGTTGCGCACCCTCGGCGTGCGGTTACGGCAGCACCAGCGCAACGCGCTCGCGGTCGCGAGCTGGCTCGACGGGCGTCCCGAGGTGCAGCGCGTGCTGTATCCGGCCTTGCCGGGCGACGACGGGCACGCGCTGTGGCGCCGCGATTTCCGTGGCGCGTCGGGGCTGTTCTCGGTCGTGCTGCAGCCGGCTCCCGCGCATGCGATCGACGCGTTTCTCGATCACCTGACGCTGTTCGGGCTCGGCTATTCGTGGGGCGGCTACGAGAGCCTCGCGCTGCCGTTCGAGCTGGATGCGCACGGCCTCGCGGCGCGCTGGCCGTCCGGCAGCCGCGGCGTGCGCCTGCACATCGGGCTCGAGGATCCGGACGACCTGATCGCCGACCTGGCGGCTGGCCTCGATCGCTACGCGGCATGCGCGTCGATCGCCGCCTGCGAGGATGCGTCGCGATGCTGACCGTCTGGGGCCGCCGCACGTCGTTCAACGTGCAGAAGGTGTTGTGGCTGATCGCCGAGCTCGGCCTGCCCTACCGGCATATTCCGGTCGGCGGCGAGCACGGTTCGCTGCAGACGCCCGCATTCGCGGCGCTGAATCCGACCTGCCGGATTCCGGTGATCGACTGGGACGGCGACGTCGTATGGGAGTCGCACACGATCCTGCGCTATCTGGCCGCGCGGGTGCCGAACAATCTGTTCTGGTGTCGCGACACGTTCGCACGTTCGCGCGCGGAGCGCTGGATGGACTGGTCGCAGACCGCGCTCGAACCCGACGTGATGACCGGACTGTTCTGGGCACTCGTGCGAACGCCACCGGAGCGGCGCGACGATGAGATCGTGCGCGACAAGGCCGCGCGCAGCGCCATGCATTACCGGCTGCTCGACCGGCTGCTGTCGACCCAGCCGTTTCTCGGCGGCGCGACGCCGGGCCTGGCCGACATTCCGGCCGGCGCGACGCTGTTCCGCTATTTCTCGCTCGACGTCGAGCGGCCGCCGCTGCCGCACGTCGAAGCCTGGTACGCCCGCCTGTGCCGACGGCCCGCCTACCGCGAACAGGTGATGGTGTCGTTCGACGCGTTGCGCGGCCAGCCGGGCTGATCTTCTACCGACTACACGACATGACGCACTTCGCACTTCGTCCGATCCTGATCGTGCTGCATCGCGAACAGTCGAGCCCCGGCCGGATCGGCCGGCTGCTCGCCGCGCGCGGCCATCCGCTCGACATCCGCCGTCCGCCGCTCGGCGATCCGTTGCCGGCGACGCTCGCCGACCATGCCGGCGCCGTCGTGTTCGGCGGCCCGATGAGCGCCAATGACGGCGATCGCTGGATCCGCGACGAGATCGACTGGATCGGTGTGCCGCTGCGCGAGGCGGCGCCGTTTCTCGGCGTCTGCCTCGGCGCGCAGATGATGATCCGCCATCTGGGCGGTCGCGTGAGCGCGCATCGGGACGGGCGCGCGGAAATCGGCTACTGGCCGATCGCCGCGACGCCGGCCGGCCGGCGGCTCGGTTCATGGCCGTCGCACGTGTACCAGTGGCATCGCGAGGGCTTCGAGCGCGTTGCCGGGCTCGAGATTCTCGCGACCGGCGAGCATTTCGAGAACCAGGCCGTCCGTTACGGGCCGTGCGCGTACGGTGTCCAGTTCCATCCGGAAGTGAGCTATCCGATGATGCGGCGCTGGAGCACGGCCGCCGCGCACAAGCTCGCGGCACCCGGCGCGCAGGACCTCGCGACGCAGGCGAGCGAAGGCTGCCGCCACGACCGCTCGACGGCCGCGTGGCTCAGCGCGTTTCTCGACCGCTGGCTCGACGAGACGCCGGCATCAGGTCGGCACCGTCACGTCGGAGATGCTGATCAGCCCCCACTCGACCGCGCGCAGCACGGCTTCGTGCCGACGTGACACGTTGAACTTGCGGCGAATGTTCATGAAGTGGAAGTTGATGCACGACTCGGTCACGTTCAGGATGTGGCCGATTTCCCACGAGGTCTTGCCGGCCGCATGCCAGCGCAGGCACTCGACCTCCCGCCGGCTGAGGCGCGGCACGCTGTCGGGCGGTGCGTGGTAGCGCGTGCCGGCGATCGCTTCGCATGCGATGTCGCGCAACAGCGTGAGCGCGGCCAGATGCCGGTCGCAGCGCTCGCGCGTGGCGGCGAGATCGTCCGCGCTCGCGCACGACAGCATGCCGACCTCCCCCTTCGGGCCGTGCACGGGCAGCACGACGCCGCTGCGCATGCCGTACGCGGCCGCCGCTTCGTAGCACGGCCGTTGCCCGGGCAATTCGTACAGCGCGTCGTCCCAGACGAGCGGCAGCGCCGAACGAAAGCAATGCTGCAGCATCGGGTCGATGCGGTCGAACTGCCGCTGCCGGTACAGCGCCGTCCAGCCCGGCACGCCGCTGCTCCACTTGCGCGCGAGATCGAACGATGCGCCGGTAAACGGCAACACGATCAGCACGACCTTGTCGAATCCCATGCCGGCGGCCGCGTCGGTCATCCGCTGCCATGACGCGTCCGTGTCGCCGGGTACCAACCATTTCAGACAATCCAGTCCTTTCATACAAGCCACCCCGTTTATTCGTTGAAATCTTCAATCAGGCGGACTTGCGCAACCGGTTCGAGGCGTTGCGCGCGAACGGGCCGCGCTAAACCGCCTCGGTCAGTCGTCGCCGACCCGCCTGCTTCGCGTCATCCAGCGAAGCCGCGACGTCGAACGGAATCCCGAACGCCTTTTCGATGCCGGCCGCGTTGGCAATGGCCGCTTCACGCTCGTTCGGATCCGGTTCGACCGACACGAGCGCGCGGCAGACCGCGGCAAGCGCGGCGCGGTTCTGCTTGAGCCACATGCCGCGCTCCTTGCGGTCGTCGTGCGGCTCGTCGGGGCGGGCCGGCGGAAAGATCATGACAAACGGCTCGCCGTGCCGCATCAGCGCATGCATGTCGTCGAGCCAGCGTTGTGCGTAGCCGGGGGATGCGATTGCATCGTTGCGCACGACGACGAGCGGAAATTCCGCGACGTCGAATACGGCGAGCGTCGCCAGTGCGGGCGGCGTGTTTCCGGCGTGGTGGGTAGGCATCGGGTCAATCTCCATCGAATTGAACAGCATGGGTCGGAACGGGCCGCGCAGCACTCGCTTCATCGTTTGGCGGCGGCCCCGGGGCCGAACGGCGGGCGGGCGAGCCACACCACCGCGATCACGGCGAGATACACGCAGCCGAGCGCGAACGACACGTCGTTGAACGAAATCTGGTACGCCTGCGCATCGACCAGGTTGCCGAGCAGCGCCGCCGCGCGTTGCGGATCGCCGCCGCCGAGCTGCGCGAGCTCCGCGCGAACGGCCGGATCGAACTTGCTCACGTGTTCGCTGAGCTGCGCGTGATGCAGGATCGCGCGCCGGTCCCACAGGAACGACGTGATCGACACGGCGAAGCTCGCGCCGAGCGTACGCAGGAACGTCGACAGGCCGGAGCCGGCGGCGATCTCGTCCGGCTTCAGGTCGGACAGCAGGATGCTGTTGATCGGCATGATGAACAGCGCGAGGCCGAGGCCCTGCAGCAACTGGATCAGCGCGATGTGCGTGAAGTCGACGTCGGGCACGAAACCCGCGCGCAGGAACGACGACGTACCGAGGATCGCGAACGCGCAGCACACGAGCACGCGCATGTTGAAGCGCGGCGCGTACTTGCCCATGAACGGCGTCATCAGCACGGGTATCACGCCCATCGGCGCGACAGCCAGCCCGGCCCAGAACGCCGTATAGCCGAGCGTGCGCTGCAGCCACTGCGGCACGATCACGTTGACCGCGAAGAACGCCGAGTACGCGAGCACGAGCGTCAGCGTGCCGGCCGCGAAGTTGCGATGCGCGAACAGCCGCAGGTTCACGATCGGGTTCGGCTCGTTGAGCTCCCAGATCAGGAACAGCAGGATCCCGAACGCGGCGACCACGGACATCACGACGATGAACGTCGAGTTGAACCAGTCGGCCTCGTTACCCTTGTCCAGCACGATCTGCAGCGCGCCGACGCCGACGACGAGCGCGGCGAGACCGACGTAGTCGACGCGCGCGGCGACCGTCGTCTCGACGCGCGCGCGCATCTGCGCGAACACGCACATCGCGGCGAACACGCCGATCGGAAGATTGATCAGGAACGCCCAGCGCCACGAGTAATGTTCCGTCACCCAGCCGCCGAACACGGGGCCGGCGATCGGCGCGACGACGGTGACCATCGCGATCATCGACAGCGCGAAGCCGCGCCGCTGCGGCGGGTAGATCGACAGCATCAGCGCCTGGGTGGTCGGGATCATCGGACCGGCCACGAGGCCCTGCAGCGCGCGGAACGCGACGAGCTGCGGCAGGTTCTGCGCGAGGCCGCACAGCAGCGACGCGAACGTGAACGCCAGCGTCGCCCACACGAACAACCGCACTTGTCCGACGCGCTTGACGAGAAACCCGGTCAACGGCAATGCGATCGCATTGCTGACCGAGAACGTCGTGACGACCCATGCGCTCTGCGTCGTGCTGACGCCGAAGTTCCCGGCGATCGTCGGCAGCGAGACGTTCGCCACGGTGCCGTCGAGCACCTGCATGAACACCGCGAGCGCGAGGCCGAACGTCGTCAACGCAACGCTCGACGGACGAAAGCCGGCGTCCGCGGCCGGCATCGGGCCGCTCATCGCACACGCTCCGCACGCACCGCCGCCGGCAGGTTCGCATGCACGATGTCCGCGATCAGGCTGTCGGCGCGCGCGAGCTCGTCGCGGTACACGTCGGTCCGAAACACCGGCGAATCCTGCTCGCGACGCGACAGCATCGCGCCGCTACGGTCGTGCTGGTCGACGCGCGCATGCATCGACAGGCCGATGCGCAGCGGATGCGCGTCGAGTTGCGACGGATCCGTCAGTTCGATGCGCACCGGCAATCGCTGCACGATCTTGATCCAGTTGCCGGTCGCGTTCTGCGCGGGCAGCAGCGAGAACGCGCTGCCGGTGCCGACGCCGAGGCTCTGCACGCGGCCCGTATACCGCACGGCGTTGCCGTACAGGTCGGCCGTCAGTTCGACCGGTTGCCCGATCCGCATGTGCTCGAGCTGTTTTTCGGTGAAGTTCGCGTCGACCCACAGCTCGCGCAGCGGTACGACCGCGAGCAGCGGCACGCCGGGCGACACGCGCTGCCCGACCTGCACCGTGCGCTTGGCGACGTAGCCGGTGACGGGCGCGACGATGTCGGTGCGCGCACGGGCAAGATAGGCGGCGCGCAGCCGCGACGCCGCAGCTTGCACGTCGGGATGCGACGCGACCGCGGTGTCGTCGACGAGCGCCTTGCTCGTCTGGTGCTGTTCGCTCAAGGTCGCGAGCGCGCTTTGCGCGGCGGCGTACGCGCTTTGCGCGGACGTCAGCGTGTCGAGCGCATGGGCGAGCTCCTCGCGGGAGATCGCGCCGGAGCGGCCGAGATCCTCGCGGCGCCGGTAGTCGGCCCTTGCCTTGTCGAGCGCGGTGCGCCGCGCGTCCAGGTCGGCGCGCGCGCCGTCGATGCTGTTCGCGAGCCCGCGCTCGTTGCTGTACAGGCCGCGCACCTTGCGCACGGTGGCCGCGAGATCGGCCTGCGCGGCCGCGAGCGCGATCTGCGCGTCGCTCGCGTCGAGACGGACGAGCGGCGTGCCGGCGCGGACGAGGTCGCCGTCGTCCGCGTCGATCGACACGACGGTGCCCGTCACCTGCGGCGTCAGCTCGACGACGTTGCCTTGCGCGTACGCGTTGTCGGTGGACTCGTACCAGCGGCCGACGATTCCGTACCAGATACCCCACCCGGCGATGCCGACCGCGAACGCGGCGACGAGCGCACGTACGAGGTGCTTGCGTCTGGCGGGCGGCGGCGTGGCCGGTGCGGCGCCGCCCGGTACCGGTTGCGTGCGGGCGTCCGCCCCACTTGGGGCGCGTGGCGCACCGGTGTGGTCGGCCGACGGGTGCTGGCGGGCACTGGCGGGATCGGCGGCTGCGGGCCGCGCGGGAGTCTGCAGGGTGTTGTCGCTGCTCATGGTTCGATGTCAAGGACGGTTGGAAGGCGTGGCGGCAAGCGCAACGTCGTCGGGCTCGGCGCGAAAGCCGCCGCCGAGGGCAGCAACGAGCTGCAGCGACTGGTCCGCGCGCTGGGCGCGCAACGCGGCGACTTCGCGACTCGCGATCAAGAGCTGCTGGCGCACGACGAGCGCGTCGAGGTAACTGCCGACGCCGGCCCGGTAGCGCGCGTCCGCGAGCCGCCATGCATCGGTGGCGGCATCGAACGCGCGCTGCTGGGCATCGGCCTGCACGGCGAGCGCATGCAGCCGGTGCAGATCGTCGGCCACCTCGCCGATCGCGCCGATCAGCGTCTTGTTGTAGCTCGCGACCGCGACGTCGTATTGCGCGTCGCGCTTGCGCAGCACGCCGCGCCGTTCGCCGCCGTCGAAGATCGGCAGGCTCACGGCCGGGCTGACGTTGTAGGTGCGCGAGGCGGCCTGGAACAGCGACGCGCCGCCGCGTGTTGCAAGACCGATCAGCGCGGTGAGACTCACGTCGGGCAGGAAGTCCGCGCGGGCGGCCGCGACGTTGCGGCTCGCGGCCTCCACCCGCCAGCGTGCGGCGACGAGATCGGCGCGCCGGCCGAGCAGCGCGGCCGGCAGGTCGGCCGGCACCGCGAGCGCGGCGGCGGGCAGCGGCGCAGGCCGCGCGAGCGCGAGGCCGCGATCGGGGCCTGCGCCGAGCAGGATCGCGAGCGCGATGCGCGCGCTGTCGACCGCCTGCGCCGCGCGTGCCTGCTCGCGCATCGCGGTCGCGACTTCGCTTTCCGCCTGGCGCTGCTGCGCGACGTTGTCGATGCCTTTCATGACACGCTGTCGCGTCAACGACAACGCTTCGTCGGCGCGGTCGTATTCGGCCTGCGCGACGTCCTGCTGATCGAACGCATAGGCGAGATTCACGTAGGCACGCGCGACGTTGACGGACAGCAGCACGCGCGCGGCCCGCGCATCGATCCGTGCGGCCCGCGCTTCGCCGAGCGCGGCTTCCCACGCCGCGCGGCGGCCGCCCCACAAATCGAGATCCCAGCTCAGGCCGAGATTGATCTCGCGCGTGTGGCTGAAGAAACCACCGCCCTCACCCGCCGAGAATTGCGTGCCGGACGTTCGCTCGCCTTTCGCGCTTGCACGGCCGACGACGTGCGGCAGTCGGGCGGCCTGCGCTTCGATCACGAGCGCCTGCGCCTCGCGCGCACGCGCATCGGCGGTCGCGAGATCGGGATTGCCGGCAAGCGCTTCGTCGATCAGCGCATTCAGTTGCGCATCGTTCAGCGCAACCCACCAGTCGGCGGCCGGCCAGTCGCCGGCCGGCGCATGCGCGAGGCTGCGCGATGCGGCGAGCGTATCGGCGCCGCGCAGCGTACCGGCGGGCGCGAGCCCGTCGCGGCTCGCGCAGGCGCCTAGCAAGGCGAGCGCCACGGCGACGGCCATGCGCGACAGCGTGCGCAGCGTGACGGCATCGCGTGGCGAGGGAGCAAGTGCTGCATGCATCGCGTTCCTCTGCTTCGTTTGGGTTTGAACACGACTCGCATTGTTGGACGCTCGCGGGCAAAGCTGATAATGTTGTTTAGACAAAAAATAATGAATTCCGGCCATGCCCATCCGAGACGCTTCTCCCGCCCGCGCAGTGCAGCGCGCCAACGCCGATCCGAGCGAACGCGCGGACGGCCCGTCACTGATCGCCGTCTGGGGCGAGGACGACGGCAGCAACGCCTACCAGCTCGGC
>NZ_LOYC01000066.1:0-181577 GCF_001524725.1 Burkholderia sp. MSMB1072 | reverse complement strand
GCCGCAATCTTTGCCAGCGAGCCGCCGAATTTGCCGACCGCGGTCCGCGCGGCCGATACGATCACTACATCCGTCATGTTCAATCCCTGCGTTGAAATCAGTTCGTCGTTCTGACGCCGGCACGAGGCGGCAGCACGTGGCGATGGCGTGCGCCGGGCCATCCGGCCCGAGCGCGGCCGCATGGCGCCGCATGGCGGGCAGCATCCGTTCGCACCGGCGGCACGGCACACCGCGGCACGGGCAACCGTGCACGGTCGTCTTGCGGCGCACCGGGCGTTCGCCGGACCCCGCGTGGCACACGCGGCGTCCGGCGTCATCCGGCGCCGGTCAATCGTGTCGCGCCTGCGCGCGACACGCACTCACGCGGTTACGCTGCCGATTCGCGCGCAGCCGCTGCGTCCTTGCGGGCGGCGGCCGCCGTCTGCTTGGCGCCGCGCGTGGCCGTTTCGCTGACCGCATCGAAGCCGCTCTGCGCCGCTTCGAGCGCCTGACCCGTCGCCGCACGCACGGAGTCGGCCGCGGCGCTCGCCGCGGACAGCGCCGAATTCAGCGCGGCCACCACCGGCGCCGAGCCGGCCGGCGCATGCTTCGACAGTTCGCCGAGCACGTCCTTCAGACGCTTGTCGTTCTGCTCGTACTGCGCCTGCGCGACCTTCGCCCATTCGGACTGGGTCGACACCGCGATGTCGAACAGATGGCGGCCGTACGACACGACCTTGCCGGCCGCTTCCTGCGGCGCGGCAACCTGCTGCGCGAAACCTGCGGCCGGGTTGTTGCCGTTGAACGCGTTCTTCAGCTTGTCCTCGTATTCCTCGAGCGCCGTCCTGGCCGCCTGCAGGTTGAGTTCGACGACGGCCTCGAAACCGTGGATCGCCGGACGGGCGATCGCGAACCAGGCGGCGATACCGGATTGATAATCGGCGGCGAGTTTTTCGGGGGCAAATACGGACATCGGGCACGCTCCTGTTAGCAATGCGAGAGACGACTTGAGAAAAATGGAAGCTTGATCGACACCCGCTTCCTTATTGACAACCCGTCACCCATTTGGGCGCGGGTAGTTGAAGGAAGCCATTCTAGAGCGATTAATTGTCAATTAAGTGGCATTAATGATAGGTATAAACCCTTATTACCCTTTAGAGCGACCGCCGAAGCTTGCGGGGCGCCGACCTCGCAACCCTGATCTCGCCTGCTCCGACCCGCAATGCATTTTTACCTTTTGCAGCATAGCGCAACCTGGTGTCGCACAATATTTACCAATTCATTATTCTGCTTATTAGAAAACCGGCCCTCTTTGGAAATCAAAAACCATCTGTGTAATCGTTTTTCTGGATTTGCCATGAAATCGTTTTCGGCTTTATTAATAACGAATTCAATAATCGGACGAATTACGGGACGCGATAAAAAAAGGCCGCTTGAAGCGGCCCCGGTCGACGCGGTCGGGCGCGGGATCAGCCGGCCAGTTCGCGATGCAGCGCGCGAAACTCCTGCGCGAGCTTGTGCGTCGGCTCGAGATGGATCACCGGCGTCGACTGCTGATGCGATTCGCGGATCTTCACCGACGCGGACAACCGCGACGCGAGTACCGGCAACCCTTCGTCGACGAGTTCGTCGACCAGCCGTTGCGGCAGGCTCGCGCGCGGCTGGAACTGGTTGATGACGATCCCTTCCACCTCGAGCGCCGCGTTGTGGTCCTGCTGGATTTCCTTCACGTTCTCGAGCAGCGTGTACAGCGCGCGGCGCGAGAAATCGTCGCAGTCGAACGGGATCAGGCAGCGTTCGACCGCGATCAGCGCCGAGCGCGTATAGAAATTCAGCGCGGGCGGCGTGTCGATGTATACGGCGTCGTACATGTCGAGCTCGTTCAGCGCATCGCGCAGCTTGTAGATCTTGTAGCGCGATTCGAGCTTGCCGTGCAGCGTGTCGAGATCCGGATGCGCAGGCATCACGTCGAGCCCGTCGAACGGGGTCGCGTGGATGAACGACGCGATGTCCACCGGACGGAAGTTGAAGGTCAGCGCGGTTTCGAAGAAGCCGGCGACGCCCGGTTGCGCGTCGGCCGCGGCGTCGCCGAGCAGGTAGCGCGTCGAGTTCGCCTGCGCATCGAGATCGATGACGAGCGTGCGCAATCCTTCGCTCGCACCGATCGCCGCCAGGTTGCAGACGATCGTCGACTTGCCCACGCCGCCCTTCTGGTTGAATACGACCCGCCGCATGGTGTCCCCTCGATCGAAACGTCGAAACGGCCAGCTTAGCCGGCCAATCATGGCGGCTGCGTGACGCAGATCGAATTCGGCGCGACGTGTGCGCGACACCCGTCACATGCGTGGCACCGCGCCCGATACGTACCGGTTGCCGAGCACGCTCCACCGCCACGGCAGATCCTGGCCGACGCGAATGCCGATGCGCGGCCCGCCCGCCGGGTCGGCGGGCGGCGCCATCCCGTCGTCGACGATCGCGAACCCTTCATGCGCGCCGACCAGGTCGACGCCATCCTGCGCGCCGCCGATCCCCATCGCCTGCGTCAACCGCGCCGGCCCGCGGCACAGGTCGCGATCTCGCGTGCGCGGCGGCCGCGCCGCACGCATCCGCTCGAGCCCGTGCAGCGGCTCCAGCGCGCGGATCAGCACGCCCGTTCCCGCGCCGTCCGGGCCACATATGCAGTTGCAGCACCAGTGCATGCCGTACGTGAAATAAACGTAGAAGTGCCCGGGCGGCCCGAACATCGTCGCATTGCGCGGCGTCTTGCCGCGATAGGTGTGCGCGGCCGGATCGAGCGCGCCCGCATACGCTTCCACTTCGACGATGCGGCCGGCCCGGCCGTCCGCGGCCGCGAGGATCTTGTTGAGCAGCTGCGGCGCCACCTCGGTGGCCATGCGGTTGAAGAATGCGCGCGGCACGATGGTGCCGGGCCATGGAGCCGCGGTCTTACTGCGTCGCATCGTCCTTCTCCGTCATCGCCGCGAGATGAAGCTCACGATACGCATCGACCAGATCGTCGAGCGCGAATGCGAGGTTTCTCCCGCTGGGGTTGGGCAGCACCCACACCCGCGCTTGCCGGATGCTCGATGGCTGCGCTCCCCACGCGACTTCGCGCTGCCCCGACAGCGCCGAATACGCCGCCTTGCCGAGAAACGCGACGAAGCGCGGCGCATGCTGCGCGACCTTGTGTTCGAACGCGGCGGCCGCGGCCATGAATTCCGCGCGCGAAAGCTGATCGGCACGCGCGGTCGGTCGCGGCACCACGGCCGTCAGCCCGCAGCCGTAACGGAGTATCGCGCGATCGTCCTGCGGCGCAAGCTCAGTCGGCGTGAAACCCGCGAGATGGATCACGCGCCAGAAGCGGTTGTTTCTTCCCGCGAAGTGATGGCCGGTCGCGGCCGCGATCAGGCCGGGATTGATCCCGCAGAACAGGACGTCGAGACGGGGAGCAATGAGGTCGGGGAGTGCGTCAGCCACGTTTCATCCCGAGCGCGGCAGGCAGGCGCGACGTAAACGAAGCAAGGCCCGAAAACCCGGGCCAAGCGACTGGCTTGACACGGACATTCGGGCCCATCGTGATGCGGGGGTGCGACTTGCGGTCAGAACGGAATATCGTCGTCCATCTCGTCGAACCCGCCGCCTGCCGGTGCGCTCGGACGGCTCTGGCCGCCGCCACCCGCACCGCCACGCGTCGCGCCGCCGGCACGACCGCCGCCACCGCCGCGCTCCGCCTGCTCGCCGCGGCCGCCGCCACCACCGTAGCCGCCGCCATAACCGCCTTCGTCACCGCCGCCACCGCCGCCGCCCGAACCACCGCGGCCGCCGAGCATCTGCATCTGTTCGGCAACGATTTCGGTCGAGTAACGGTCCTGGCCGTCCTGGCCCTGCCACTTGCGCGTACGGATGCGGCCTTCGATATAGACCGACGAACCCTTCTTCAGGTATTCGCTGACGATTTCCGCCAGGCGGCCGAAGAACGCGACGCGATGCCACTCGGTCATTTCCTTGAAATCGCCGCTCGCCTTGTCCTTGTAGCGATCGGTCGTTGCGAGACGGATGTTCGCAACCGCGTCGCCGCTCGGCAGGTAACGGACTTCAGGATCGGCGCCGAGATTGCCGACGAGGATGACCTTGTTGACGGATGCCATGTGTTTCTCCAGTAAATTCGATGCGGGGCCGCCCGCGAAAGCCGTCGGAGCGGCCCGCCGGGCGAGCCGGCGAACGCCGCCCGTGCCTGCCCGACGATCAGATTCAGGCCTTGCGCGGCGGCGCTTTCATGCTGGCCGCGATTATAAGCCACGCGGCAACGAGCCCCGAACACGTGTAAAACACCGTGTTCGCCCCGCCGTGCTTCAGCAGCCAGCCGCCCACGATGCCGCCGAGCGCGAGCCCGACCGACTGCGTGGTGTTGTAGACACCCGTGGCCGCGCCCTTGCGCGAACCCGGCGCGAGCTTCGACACGAGCGACGGCTGCGACGCTTCCAGGATGTTGAACCCGAGGAAGTACACGAACAGGATCGCCGCCACAATCAGAATGGTATGCGGTGCGCTGCCGAGCAACAATTGGCCGATCAGGATAGCCAGAATGCCGCCGAGCAGCACCGGCTTCATCTTGCCCCGCTTTTCCGCGACGATGATCGCCGGCACCATCATCACGAACGCGAGCCCCATCACCGGCAGGTAGACCTTCCAGTGCGCGGCGACCGGCAGCCCGCCGTCCACCAGCAGGCGCGGCACGACGAGGAACAGCGCCGTCTGTGTCGCATGCAGCACCAGCACGCCGAAGTTCAGGCGCAGCAGCTCGACGTTGTGCAGCACCTCGGCGAACGGCGCGGGCACGTGCACGGGCTTGGCCGCGTCGGGCACGATCCACAGCACGACGCCGATCGCGAGGATCGACAGCACGCCGACGATCGCGAACAGTCCGCTCATCCCGACCCAATGGAACACGATCGGCGCGCCGACGATCGCGACCGCGAACGACACGCCGATCGAGCCGCCGACCATCGCCATCGCCTTCGTGCGGTTCTGCTCGGAGGTCAGGTCGGCGATGAACGCGAGCACCGCGGACGACACCGCGCCCATCCCCTGGATCACGCGGCCGACGATGATCCACGTGATGTCGTGTGCGAACGCGGCGACGAAGCTGCCGAGCGCGAAGATCACGAGGCCCGTTGCGATCACCGGCTTGCGGCCGAACTTGTCGGACGCCCAGCCGTAGAAGATATAGAACAGCGACTGCGTGACGCCGTAGGCCCCGAGCGCGATACCGACGAGCAGCACGTTGTCGCCGCCCGGGATGGTTTTCGCGTAGACCGAGAACACCGGCATGATCATGAACAGGCCGAGCATGCGCAGCGCGAAGATCGCCGCGAGCGACGTGGTCGCGCGCAGTTCGGGCGCGGTCATGCGGGAAGACGTGGCAGACGGATTGGACATCGGGAATGAATTTCGAATGATCGGAATGTCCGCCCGGCGGCGGGCGGCGGAAGATCAGGACCGGCGGCCTGGCGGCCTTTCGGGGCCACACGTCGGGGCCGGATGCAGGCGGCCTGCGGGCCGCCCGGAACGTGCGGCGCGACCGCTTTCCCCGGCGCAGGTGTCGCCTTGCTGCCACCTGCTGTAAAGGCTGGGGGCCGTAAACGACGGTCTCGAAAAGCCGTTATAGTAGCAGGTTTGGTTCCCTCCATTTTCGCCAGGTTCATGGAACAGATCCGTATCCGTGGGGCACGCACCCACAACCTGAAAAACGTCAATCTCGACCTGCCGCGCCACAAGCTGGTCGTGATTACCGGGTTGTCCGGGTCGGGCAAGTCGTCGCTCGCGTTCGATACCCTTTATGCCGAAGGCCAGCGCCGCTACGTGGAAAGCCTGTCCGCGTACGCCCGCCAGTTCCTGCAGCTGATGGAGAAGCCCGACGTCGACCTGATCGAGGGGCTGTCGCCGGCGATCTCGATCGAGCAGAAGGCAACGTCCCACAATCCGCGTTCGACCGTCGGCACGGTCACCGAAATCCACGACTACCTGCGACTTTTGTACGCACGTGTCGGCACCCCGTACTGCCCCGACCACGACATCCCGCTCGAGGCGCAAAGCGTGTCGCAGATGGTCGACGCGGCGCTCGCGCTGCCCGAGGAAACCAAGCTGATGATCCTCGCGCCCGTCGTCGCGAACCGCAAGGGCGAGCACGTCGAGCTGTTCGAGGAGATGCAGGCGCAGGGCTTCGTGCGCTTTCGCGTGCGCTCGGGCGGCGGCGCCGCGAACGAAGGCGTCGCGAAGATCTACGAGGTCGAGTCGCTGCCGAAGCTGAAGAAGAACGACAAGCACACGATCGACGTCGTCGTCGATCGCCTGAAGGTGCGCCCGGACATGAAGCAGCGGCTCGCCGAATCGTTCGAGACGGCGCTGCGCCTCGCCGACGGCCGCGCGATCGCGCTCGAGATGGATACCGACCGCGAGCACCTGTTCAGCTCGAAGTTCGCGTGCCCGGTCTGCTCGTACTCGCTGCAGGAGCTCGAGCCGCGCCTGTTCTCGTTCAACAACCCGATGGGCGCGTGCCCGGAATGCGACGGCCTCGGTCAGATCACGTTCTTCGACCCGAAGCGGGTCGTCGCGCACCCGTCGCTGTCGCTCGCCGCCGGCGCCGTGAAGGGCTGGGACCGCCGCAACCAGTTCTACTTCCAGATGCTGCAGAGCCTCGCGGCCTTCTACGAATTCGACATCGACGCCGCCTTCGAGGATCTGCCCGAAAAGATCCGGAAGGTGCTGCTGTTCGGCTCGGGCAAGCAGACGATTCCGTTCTCGTACATCAACGAGCGCGGCCGCACGACGATCCGCGAGCACGTGTTCGAAGGGATCATCCCGAATCTGGAGCGCCGCTACCGCGAGACCGATTCGGTCGCGGTGCGCGAAGAGCTGTCGAAATACCAGAACAACCAGCCGTGCCCGGCGTGCGACGGCACGCGCCTGCGTCGCGAGGCACGCCACGTGCGGATCGGCACCGGCGACCACGCGCGCGGCATCTATGAAATCAGCGGCTGGCCGCTGCGCGACGCGCTCGGCTATTTCGACGGGCTGACGCTCGAAGGCGCGAAGCGCGAGATCGCCGACAAGGTGATCAAGGAAATCGTCGCGCGCCTGACGTTCCTGAACAACGTCGGCCTCGATTACCTGTCGCTCGAGCGCAGCGCCGAAACGCTGTCGGGCGGCGAGGCGCAGCGGATCCGGCTCGCGTCGCAGATCGGCTCGGGCCTCACGGGCGTGATGTACGTGCTCGACGAGCCGTCGATCGGGCTGCACCAGCGCGACAACGACCGCCTGATCGCGACGCTCAAGCATCTGCGCGACCTCGGCAACTCGGTGATCGTCGTCGAGCACGACGAGGACATGATCCGCACGGCCGACTACGTCGTGGACATGGGCCCCGGCGCGGGCGAGCACGGCGGCATCGTGGTCGCCGAAGGCACGCCGAAGCAGGTGCAGTCGAACCCGCAATCGCTGACCGGCCAGTATCTGGTCGGCAAGCGCGTCATCGAGTACCCGGACGAGCGGCTCGCACCCGATCCGGAGCGGATGCTGCGCATCGTCGACGCGCACGGCAACAACCTGAAGCACGTCGATCTCGAACTGCCGGTCGGGCTGCTGACCTGCATCACCGGCGTGTCGGGCTCCGGCAAGTCGACGCTGATCAACGACACGCTGTATCACGCGGTCGCGCGCCACCTGTACGGCTCGGCTGCCGAGCCGGCGCCGCACGAGGCGATCGAGGGCCTCGAGCACTTCGACAAGGTGATCAACGTCGACCAGTCGCCGATCGGCCGCACGCCGCGCTCGAACCCGGCCACGTACACCGGCCTGTTCACGCCGATCCGCGAGCTGTTCTCGGGCGTGCCGACCGCGAAGGAGCGCGGCTACGATCCGGGCCGCTTCTCGTTCAACGTGAAGGGCGGCCGCTGCGAATCGTGCCAGGGCGACGGCGTGCTGAAGGTCGAGATGCACTTCCTGCCGGACGTCTACGTGCCGTGCGACGTGTGCCACGGCAAGCGCTACAACCGCGAAACGCTCGAAGTGCAGTACAAGGGCAAGAACATCAGCGAAGTGCTCGACATGACGGTCGAGCACGCGTACGAGTTCTTCAGCGCGGTGCCGGTCATCGCGCGCAAGCTGAAGACGCTGCTCGACGTCGGCCTCGGCTACATCCGCCTCGGCCAGTCGGCCACGACGCTGTCGGGCGGCGAGGCGCAGCGCGTGAAGCTGTCGCTGGAGCTGAGCAAGCGCGACACCGGCCGCACGCTGTACATCCTCGACGAGCCGACCACCGGCCTGCACTTCCACGACATCGCGCTGCTGCTGGAAGTGATCCACCGGCTGCGCGACCAGGGCAACACGGTCGTGATCATCGAGCACAATCTCGACGTGATCAAGACGGCCGACTGGGTGATCGACCTCGGCCCCGAAGGCGGCGCCGGCGGCGGCCAGATCATCGCGCAGGGCACGCCCGAGCAGGTCGCGAAGACGAAGGCGAGCTTCACCGGCAAGTACCTCGCGCCGCTGCTCAAGCGTCCGACCCGCAAAGTCGCGGCCGGCTGACCCCATTCCGCCGGCTCCGCCCTTCCCCGCGCGCGGCGGCCCAGCCGCGCGCGTGTCGACGGCAGGCCGCCCCCTCGTTTTCCCTTCTGCGTTTACACCACGCGCCAAACGGCCCGTTTGCGGACCATAATGGCAGCTATACTTTACGGTCGTAAGGTTCGCCATCCGCACCAATCCGGTGCGGCATCGGGCGACCGGCATCGGGCGACCGGCATCGGGCGACCGGCGCTCTGCCTCGCGCTGCGCGGCACGACACACCGAGGGACAGGAATCCACGATGGAGAAGCAACAAGAGTCGCGCGACACGCAGAACCGCGAGCCGCACCTGCGCAGCGTGCGGCTGACGAGCGACTTGAGCCTGCCGAAGCTGTCGGCGCTCGAGATCGGCAGTTATCTCTTCGCGCTCGTCATGATGTGGCTCGTCCTCGAGCTCCGGCTGCTCGGCGGGATGCTGGCCGGCCTGCTCGTCTATCAGCTGATCCACACGATCGCGCCCGTGATCGAACGCCATACCACGAGCATGCGCGCGCGCTGGGTCGCCGTCGTGCTGCTGTCGATCGCGATCGTCGGCGGGCTCACCGGCCTGACGATCGGCATCATCGAGCATTTCGAGCACACGGTGCCGAACCTGCAGAGCTTGCTCGACCAGTTGATGCAGATCGTCGAGCAGACGCGCGCACGCACGCCGGCGTGGATCGCCAATCTGCTGCCCGTCGACGTCGAACAGATGAAGACGAAGGCGGCCGTGCTGATGCATTCGCACATGGACCAGCTCCAGCAAAGCGGCAAGAGCGTCGCGCGCGGCTTCGGCCACGTGCTGTTCGGGATGATAATCGGCGCGATGATCGCGATCGGCGTCGAGCAGGGCAAGGTGCGCCGGCCGCTGTCGACCGCGCTCGTCACACGCGTGTCGCGCTTCGCCGATGCGTTCCGCCGCATCGTGTTCGCACAGATCAAGATCTCGGCGATCAACGCGGCCTTCACCGGCATCTACCTGCTCGTCGCGCTGCCGATCTTCCACCAGCGGCTGCCGCTGTCGAAAACGCTCGTGCTCGTCACGTTCATCGTCGGCCTGCTGCCCGTGATCGGCAACCTGATCTCGAACACGCTGATCGTCGCGGTGTCGCTGTCGGTCAGCATGGGCACCGCGATCGCGTCGCTCGCGTTCCTCGTGGTCATCCACAAGCTCGAATATTTCCTGAACGCGAAGATCATTGGCGGCCAGATCGAGTCGCGCGCGTGGGAGCTGCTATTGGCGATGCTGATCATGGAAGCCGCGTTCGGGCTGCCGGGCGTGATCGCCGCGCCGATCTTCTATGCGTACCTGAAACGCGAGCTGTACCTGCTGCGGCTGATCTGAAGTCGCCCGCTCGCCAACGGCGAAAAAACGCCGCGCCCGGTGAAGGGCGCGGCGTTTTTGCTCGTGGAGCCAGCCTTTCGGGCCGGCGGATCAGCGGAACACGACCGTCTTCGTCCCGTTCAGCACGATCCGGTGCTCGACGTGCCACTTCACCGCGCGCGCGAGCGTCACGCACTCGACGTCGCGGCCGATCGCGGTCAACTGGTCGGGCGTCATGCTGTGGTCGACGCGCTCGACTTCCTGCTCGATGATCGGGCCTTCGTCGAGATCGGTCGTCACGTAGTGCGCAGTCGCGCCGATCAGCTTCACGCCGCGGTCGAACGCCTGGTAGTAAGGCTTCGCGCCCTTGAAGCTCGGCAGGAACGAATGGTGGATGTTGATCGCGCGCCCGGCGAGCTGCTCGCACATGTTCGGCGACAGGATCTGCATGTAGCGCGCGAGCACGACGAGATCGGTCTGATGCTCGTCGATCACTTCCAGCACGCGCGCTTCCTGCGCCGCCTTCGCGGCATCGGACGACCCGCCGACCAGCGGGAAGTGATGGAACGGAATGTTGTAGCTCGCGGCGAGCTGATAGAACTCCTTGTGATTCGACACGATCGCCGGAATCTCGATCGGCAACTGGCCGGTGCGATAGCGGAACAGCAGGTCGTTCAGGCAGTGGCCGATCTTCGACACCATGATCACGACGCGCGGCTTCACGGCCGCATCGTGCAGCTCCCAGCGCATCGAGAACTGTTCGGCAAGCGGCGCGAATTCCTTGCGAAGCGTGTCGAGCGCCGACGCGGCATCCACGCCGCCGCCGTCCTGCTCGAAGTGCACGCGCATGAAGAACTCGCCGGTGCGGCTGTCGCCGAACTGCGCGGAATCGAGGATGTTGTTGCTGCGCTCGAACAGGAAGCCCGAGACCGCATGGACGATGCCGTGCCGGTCGGGGCACGACAGTTTCAAGATAAAGCTGTGATCGGTCGGCATGACCGCTACTCCCATTGTTTCCGTATTCGTCAAATTGCCCGTTCGCGCCGCGCGGCGCGCGTCACGCGGCCGGTACGAACAGCGCGTCGATGCCGGCCGCGTCGGCCGCCGGAATCCAGCGGTGGCGCAGCAGCGTATCGAGCGTCGCGAGGCTCGCATCCATCGTCGCGCGGCCTTCGCGCAACCAGCCGATCACCTCCGGCACGCCGGCCAGCAGGTGTTCGGCCACTTCGCCGTCCTGGTTGCGCGGCGCGAAGTCGTGCGGCAGCGGCAGGTCGTACACGAAGATCAGTTCAGACTGCGTGCCTTCCGGCAGCGCGTTCAGCACCTGTACCGCGCGGCCCGCGATCGCACGCGCCGCCAGGTCGGCCGGAATGCCGGCTTCTTCCCAGCATTCCTTCGCGAGCGTCTCGTGAACGCCCAGCCCCCAGCCGATCCCGCCGGCGACGACGTTGTCGAGCATGCCGGGGTCCGTGGCCTTGGTCGAGCTGCGGCGGCCGAGCCACAGCTTCGGCGTGGCCGCGGCGGCCGGCTCGCCCGGCGTAACCGCGTATTCTACGATGCCGTTCACGTGCACCGCATAGGTCTGCGTGCCGAAGAAGCGCGAAGCGGCGCGCTCGATGTACGCGAGCGGCGGATCGTCGAAGCGGTTGCGTATCGCATAGATCTCGTCGCGCCAGCCGGGAATCGCGCCTTCGGCGGCGAGCGCGCCGATCGCGCTGGCGAGCGCCATGCTGCGCGCGTCGACCGAATCGTAGCGCGCCGACAGCACGACCCGCTCGCCGGTCAGCTCGAACACGTCGGGCCAGCGCGCGAGCTTCGCGACGTCCCGGCGGCGCACCCAGCCGACCGCCTGGCCGGCGATCTCGAAGCGCAGGTGCGCGGCCGGATCGAAGCGGCGCGCGGCCGCGATGCAGGGAAACGTCATCGCGCTCAATCCTTCAGCGCGACCCGGATGCCGATCGCGATGAACGTCGCGCCGGCGATCCGGTCGAGCCACACGCCGGCCTTCGGGCGACGCTTCAGCCACGCGCCGATCATGCCCGCGCCGACACCGAACAGCGAGAAGACCGCGGCCGTCTGCAGCATGAACAGCGCGCCGAGCTCGAACATCTGCAGCGTCACGCCCTGCGCGCCGTGCGGATCGACGAACTGCGGCAGGAACACGACGAAGAACAGCGTGACCTTCGGGTTCATCAGGTTGCCGATCACGCTCTGCCGGAAAATCGCGCCGAGCGGCTGCGGCGGGCGCGCATGCGCATTCGCGAGGCCCTGGCTGCGCAGCGCCTTGATACCGATCCACACGAGGTACGCGGCGCCCGCGAGCTTCAGGATCTGGAACGCGACCGGCGACGAACGCAGCACGGCCGCGACGCCGAGCGCCGCGAGCATCGTGTGGAACAGGATCCCCGCCGTGAAGCCGAGCGCGGCGACGAAGCCGGCCGCGCGGCCCTGCGAGATGCCGCGTGCGAGCACCTGCAGGTTGTCGGGCCCCGGCGCGAGCGTGATCGCGATCGACGTGGCGAGAAACAGCATGAAGTTGGGCATCGTGACCTCGCTGCGTAGCGTGACCCGGGTGAACCGGGCAAGCCGGGGCGGTACCCCGGGGCGGACCGGCGTTCAGTGGCCGGAGAATTCGGTAACGGTATAGACGGGCAGGCCGGCGTTGCGCAGCAGCGCGGAGCCGCCGAGATCGGGCAGGTCGATGATCGCCGCGCCTTCGACGACCACCGCGCCGAGCCGCTGCAGCAGGTTGCGCCCCGCCATCATCGTGCCGCCGGTCGCGATCAGGTCGTCCATGATGATCACGCGGTCGCCGGGGCGGCACGCATCTTCGTGGATCTCGACCGTCGCGCTGCCGTATTCGAGGTCGTACGATTCCGAACGGGTCTTGTACGGCAGCTTGCCGACCTTGCGGATCGGCACGAAGCCGACGCTCAGCTCGTACGCAACGATCGGCGCGATGATGAAGCCGCGCGCGTCGAGGCCCGCGACGTAATCGAGCTTCGCATCGACATAGCGTTCGACGAACAGGTCGACGAGGATGCGCAGCGCCTTCGGGCTCTGCAGCAGCGTCGTGATGTCGCGGAACTGCACGCCCGGCTGCGGCCAGTCGGGCACCGTGCGGATCTGGCTATGGATGAAGGCGACCGGATCGAGCGGTGCGCCCGACGACGAATGCGGCATGAAACTCTCCGAAAAAAACGGTGCGCGAAGATCGGGCACCGTTTCTGATCAATACGGGTCAGGTTGCGAATCGCGGCTCACGCAGCCGCGGCCGGCGGATCGCGCCGATGGCGCGACAACCGCTCCTCCGCGAGCGCGAGCGCCTCGGGCAGCCCGCGCAGCACCACGATGTCGCTCGCGCGCAGCTTGGTTTGCGGATCGGGTTCGACGCCGCGAATGCCGTGCCGGCGGATCGCGGTGACTTCCAGCCCGAGCGCGTACAGCCCGAGTTCTTCCAGCGAACGCCCGACCGCGTCCGCGCGCGCATCGACCGGCACCGATTGTAGCCGCACCTGCTCGTGATCGTCGTCGTCCGCATCGTCCGCGCCGCGGAAATAGCCGCGCAGCAGGCTGTAGCGCTCGTCGCGCATCTCCTCGACGCGCCGCACGACCTTGCGCATCGGTACGCCGACCAGCACCAGCGTATGCGACGCGAGCATCAGGCTGCCTTCGACGATCTCCGGAATCACCTCGGTCGCGCCGGCTGCGAGCAGCTTCTCCAGATCGGCATCGTCGACCGTGCGCACGATCGCCGGCAGCGTCGGCTCGAGCTCGTGCACGTGATGCAGCACGCGCAGCGCGGACGGCGTGTTCGCGTAGGTGATCGCGACGGCCGCCGCACGGTGGATACCGGCCGCGAGCAGCGACTCGCGGCGCGCCGCGTCGCCGAACACGACCGATTCGCCGGCCGTCGCGGCCGCGCTGACGCGATCGGGATCGAGGTCGAGCGCGACGTACGAAATGCCTTCCTGCTCGAGCATGCGCGCCAGGTTCTGGCCCGCGCGGCCATAGCCGCAGATGATCACGTGGCCGCGCTGCTTGAGGCTTTGCGTCGCGATCCGCGTCATCTGCAGCGATTGCTGCATCCACTCCGTCGACGACAGCCGCATCACGATGCGGTCGGCGTTCTGGATCAGGAATGGCGCGGCGAGCATCGACAGCAGCATCGATGCGAGGATCGCCTGCAGCAGCGTCGAATCGACGAGATGCCGGTCGAGGATCAGGTTCAGCAGCACGAAGCCGAATTCGCCGGCCTGCGCGAGGCCGATCCCCGTGCGCATCGCCACGCCCGGCGTCGCGCCGAACAGCCGTGCGAGCCCCGCGATCATCGTCGCCTTGAACAGGATCTGCCCGACGAAAAAGCCGAGCACGATCAACGGATGCTCCCAGATCACGCGCGGATCGAGCAGCATCCCCGTCGTCACGAAGAACAGGCCGAGCAGCACGTCGCGGAACGGCTTGATGTCCTCTTCCACCTGATGGCGGAACGGCGTCTCGGAAATGAGCATCCCGGCGATGAACGCGCCGAGCGCGAGCGACAGGCCGAAGCGGTCGGTGACGAACGCGGCGCCGAGCGTGACGAGCAGCAGGTTCAGCACGAACAGCTCCTGCGAGCGGCGCCGCGCGACGACGTTGAGCCAGCGCGTCATGAAACGCTGGCCGATGACCAGCAGCAGCGTGAGCGCGATCACGATCTTGACCGCCGCGAAACCGAGCGTGATCGCGAGATCCTTCGACGATTCGGCGCCGAACGCGGCGATCACGATCAGCAGCGGCACGACCGCGAGATCCTGGAACAGCAGCACGCCGAAGATGTTGCGGCCGTGCTCCGTCTCGATCTCGAGCCGCTCGGCGAGCATCTTCGACACGATCGCCGTCGACGACATCGCGAGCGCGCCGCCGAGCGCGATGCTGCCCTGCCACGTGATGTGCACCCAGCGCTCGAACAGCACGCCGAGCACGAGCGCGAGCACGAGGGTCGCGACGACCTGCAGCAGGCCGAGCCCGAACACGAGCCGCTGCATCGCCCTCAGCTTCGCGAGCGAGAATTCGAGGCCGATCGAAAACATCAGGAACACCACGCCGAATTCCGCGAGGTGCTCGGCCCGTTCGAGATCTGCCGCGACGCCAAATGCGTGCGGGCCGACCAGGATGCCGACGGTCAGGTAGCCGAGCATCGGCGGCAGGTTCAGCGAGCGGAATACGACGACGCCCACCACCGAGGCCAGCAGCAGCAGCAGGGTCATTTCGAGCGGGGAAATCACAGGCGAAGCGTCCTCGTTCGTCGGGGCCACGGCAATGCGGGCGCGGGTGGTGGCGGTGGGCAGGCGACATCGGACGAGTCCGAAGGCGCGGCGCGGCGAACAAACGCCTTTGCTATACTCCGCGCATGATAGCGAAAATCAATGATGATCGGGCGCTCGCGCTCGCCCGCGACGTGCTCGACATCGAGGCGGACGCCGTGCGCGCGCTGCGCGACCAGCTCGACGGCGGCTTCGTCCAGGCCGTTGCGCTGCTGCTCGGCTGCCGCGGCCGCGTCGTGGTCTCCGGGATCGGCAAATCGGGGCATATCGCCCGCAAGATCGCGGCCACGCTGGCCAGCACCGGTACACCGGCCTTCTTCGTCCACCCTGCCGAGGCCAGCCACGGCGACCTCGGGATGGTCACCTCCGACGACGTCTTCATCGGCATCTCCTATTCCGGCGAATCGGAAGAGCTCGTCGCGATCCTGCCGCTCGTGAAGCGGATCGGCGCGAAGTTGATCGCGATCACGGGCCGCGCGGGGTCGAGCCTCGGCACGCTCGCCGACGTGAACCTGAACGCCGCGGTGTCGAAGGAAGCGTGCCCGCTGAACCTCGCGCCCACCGCGAGCACGACCGCCGCGCTCGCGCTCGGCGACGCGCTCGCCGTCGCCGTGCTCGACGCGCGCGGCTTCGGCTCGGAAGATTTCGCGCGCTCGCACCCGGGCGGCGCGCTCGGCCGGCGCCTGCTCACCTACGTGCGCGACGTGATGCGCTCGGGCGACGACGTCCCGTCCGTCGGGCTGAATGCAACGCTGTCGGACGCGCTGTTCCAGATCACCGCGAAGCGCCTCGGCATGACGGCCGTGGTCGACGCCGACGGCAAGGTCGTCGGCATCTTCACGGACGGCGACCTGCGCCGCGTGCTCGCGCGCGACGGCGACTTCCGCTCGCTGCCGATCACCGAAGTCATGACGCGCGACCCGCGCACGATCGCGCCGGATCACTTGGCGGTCGAGGCCGTGGAACTGATGGAGCGCCACCGGATCAACCAGATGCTGGTCGTCGATGCCGACGGCGCGCTGATCGGCGCGCTGAACATGCACGACCTGTTTTCGAAGAAGGTGATCTGATGAGCGCAGCGCTGACTGCGGCCGAACGCGCGAGCCGCGTGAAGCTGATGATTTTCGACGTCGACGGCGTACTGACCGACGGCGGCCTGTTGTTTACAGCGGCCGGCGACGCGATGAAGTCGTTCAATTCGCTCGACGGCCACGGCGTGAAGCTGCTCGGCGAAGCCGGCATCGCGACCGCGATCATCACGGGCCGCCGCTCGGACATCGTCGCGGCGCGCGCGAAGGAAATGAAGATCGCGCACCTGTTCCAGGGCGTCGAGAACAAGCTCGCCGTGTTCGCCGACCTGATCGCGTCGCTCGGCCTGACGGCCGACGCCTGCGGCTACATGGGCGACGACTGGCCCGACCTGCCGGTCATGCTGCGCTGCGGCTTCGCAGCGGCCCCCGCGAACGCGCACCCCGAGGTGATCGCCCGTGCGCACTGGGTCGCCGAAGCCCGCGGCGGCCACGGCGCCGTGCGCGAGGTCTGCGATGCGATCCTGCGCGCGCAGCGTCGCTACGACGCGCTGCTCGCCGCCGCCTGCGGAGCCTGACCGATGAGCACGCATTTCCGCTGGACCCAGATGCTGCCGCTCGCCGCGGTCGCCGCGCTCGCGGGCGTCACCTGGTGGCTGCTGCAGGCCACGCTGCCGCCGCCCGGCGAGGGCGCCGCGCAGCCGAAGCGCCATACGCCCGACTACTTCGCGGACAACTTCTCGGTCACCGAGCTCGACCAGTCCGGCACGACCCAGTACCGGCTGACGGCCGCGAAGCTGGTCCATTACGAAGACACCGAAAGCAGTGACCTGACCGATCCGGCCATGCGTGCGTTCCAGCCCGGCAAGCCCGTCGTGACGACCACCGCGAAGCGCGGCACCGTCAACGGCGACGTGTCGATCGTCGATTTGTACGACGATGCGCGCATCCTGCGCGCGGCCGGCGGCGGCGATCCGCAGATGCAGGCCGATTCCCAGCATTTCCGGATCTTCGTCAATGACGATGTGATCCAGACCGAAAAGCCGGTTAAACTTCAGCGCGGCCTGTCGCTCGTCAACGCGACCGACGGCATGAAGTACAACAACGTCACCCGGGTCATCGAGCTTTACGGCAACGTGCGCGGCACGATCGCCGCGGCGGACACGTCCGGCGGCTCGAAAGGTCAACCCAAGTGACGCATCCCTCACGTGACTGCATGAACGAACCGTTCCCTCGACAGATTTCCGGCGGCGCTGCGCGCGCCGTCCGCGCCGCGCTCGCCGCGACGCTCGTGGCGCTCCCGCTCGTCGGGCTGGCGCCGCTCGCCCATGCCGAGAAGGCCGACCAGAACAAGCCGATCAACGTCGAGGCCGACAATCTGACCTACGACGATCTGAAGCAGGTCACGGTCGCGACCGGCAACGTCGTGATCACGAAGGGCACGATCATCATCAAGGGCGATCGCGTCGAAGTGCGTCAGGACCCGGAAGGCTACCAGTACGCCACCTCGTTCGGCAGCGGCAAGAAGCACGCGACGTTCCGCCAGAAGCGCGAAGGCCTCGACGAATACATCGACGGCGACGCCGAGCGCATCGACTACGACGGCAAGCAGGACCTGACCACGCTGACCACCGCCGCGACCGTGCGCCGCCTGCAGGGCACGTCGACCGTCGCCGATACCGTGCACGGCAGCGTGATCACGTATGACGGCCAGCGCGACTTCTACACCGCGAAGGGCGGCAAGGACGTCGCGGCGCCGGGCAACCCGAACGGCCGCGTGCGCGCGATGCTGTCGCCGAAGAACGGCGGCCCCGCGCCGCTGAACGGGGCGCCGGCCAAGCTGTCGCCGTCGACCACGATCCAGGGAGCGCCCGGCCAATGAACGCGCTCCCGAACCGCCAGCCGGCCGGCACCACGAGCTCGCTCGTCGTCCGCAACCTGAAGAAGCGCTACGGCTCGCGCACGGTCGTCAAGGACGTGTCGCTCGACGTGAAGAGCGGCGAGGTCGTCGGCCTGCTCGGCCCGAACGGCGCCGGCAAGACCACGTCGTTCTACATGATCGTCGGCCTCGTGCCGACGGATGCGGGCGAGATCTCGCTGAACGGCAGCTCGATCGGCCTGCTGCCGATCCACAAGCGCGCGTCGCTCGGCCTGTCGTACCTGCCGCAAGAGGCGTCCGTGTTCCGCAAGCTGACCGTCGAGGAGAACATCCGCGCGGTGCTCGAGCTGCAGCACGGCGAAGACGGCAAGCGGCTGTCGAAGGACGCGATCTCGTCGCGCACCGAAGCGCTGCTCGACGAGCTGCAGATCGGCCATCTGCGCGAGAACCCCGCGCTGTCGCTGTCGGGCGGCGAACGGCGCCGCGTCGAAATCGCGCGCGCGCTCGCGACCAACCCGAGCTTCATCCTGCTCGACGAACCGTTCGCCGGCGTCGACCCGATCGCGGTGCTCGAGATCCAGAAGATCGTCAAGTTCCTGAAGCAGCGCAACATCGGCGTGCTGATCACGGACCACAACGTCCGCGAAACGCTCGGCATCTGCGACCACGCGTACATCATCAGCGACGGTTCGGTGCTGGCCGCCGGCGCGCCGAGCGAAATCATCGAAAACGAAAGCGTGCGCCGCGTGTACCTCGGCGAACACTTCCGCATGTAACTTTCTCCTCGTGGCTGGCTGCACCCCGCCCGGCATCGCCGCGCGGAGCCGCGCCCCGCTTGCATCCACGCCCGCGGCCATGCCCGCGGCCAGGCGGCGCGCCGCGCGTAATCGCGGATGGCTCAATGCGCCTGGGTCGTGGCAAACTGCCGGTATGACTCCCTCCTTGCCATGAAAGCCAGCCTCCAACTTCGCCTGTCGCAACATCTGGCGCTGACGCCGCAGCTGCAGCAGTCGATCCGGCTCCTGCAGTTGTCGACGCTCGAATTGCAGCAGGAAGTCGCGATGGCCGTCGCGCAAAACCCGCTGCTCGAGAACGACGACGAATGGATCGCGAGCCCGCTGCGCGTCGCGGCGGACGGATCGCTGATCGCGCAGACGCCGCCCGCACAGAACACCGAGCCCGCCGCGACGAACGGCAGCGGCACGTCCAGCGATCGCGCGGAGCGCGACGAGCCGGCCGGCGCCGACGAATACGACGGTTACGGGTCCAGCGACGGCAACGACGGCCCGCAGTGGAACCTCGACGAATACGGCCGCTCGGGCGGCGCGTCCGACGACGACGACCTGCCGCCGCTGCAGGTGCAGGAAGCCGCGACGTCGCTGCGCGACCACCTGTCCGCGCAGTTGCGCGTCACGCAGGCCGGCCCGCGCGATCGCGCGCTCGTGATGTTCCTGATCGAATCGCTCGACGACGACGGCTACCTGACCGCCACGCTCGACGAAGTGCTCGCCGACCTGCCGCCCGAACTGGAAATCGACTGCGACGAACTGAACGCGGCGCTCGCGTTGCTGCACAGCTTCGACCCGGCCGGCGTCGGCGCGCGCTCGGCCTCCGAATGCCTGAAGCTGCAGTTGCTGCGTCTCGATCCGTCCCCGACGCGCACGCTCGCGCTCGACATCGTGTCGCAGCATCTCGAACTGCTCGCCGCCCGCGACTTCACACGGTTGCGCAAGCACCTGAAGGCGAGCGACGACGCGCTGCGCGACGCGCACGCGCTGATCCGCTCGCTCGAGCCGTTCCCCGGCGCCGCATACGGCAAGGCCGAGGCCGACTACGTCGTGCCCGACATCATCGTGAAGAAGGCCGGCCAGGGATGGCTCGCGGAGCTCAATCCGGAGGTCGTGCCGCGCCTGCGGATCAACAACCTGTACGCGAACATCCTGCGCAACAGCCGTGGCGATCCGTCGGCCGGATCGCTGAAGCAGCAGCTTCAGGAAGCGCGCTGGCTGATCAAAAACATCCAGCAGCGTTTCGACACGATCCTGCGTGTCGCGCAGGCTATTGTCGAGCGTCAGAAGAATTTCTTTGCGCACGGTGAAATTGCCATGCGCCCCTTGGTTTTGCGGGAAATAGCTGATACGCTGGGCCTACACGAGTCGACTGTCAGCCGTGTGACAACCGGGAAGTACATGCTGACCCCGTTCGGGACGCTCGAATTTAAGTACTTCTTCGGATCTCACGTTTCGACCGACACCGGTGGCGCCGCCTCGTCGACCGCCATCCGAGCCCTCATCAAGCAACTGATAGGAGCTGAAGACCCAAAATCGCCACTTTCGGACAGCCGCATTGCCGAGCTGCTGGCAGAACAGGGTTTCGTGGTCGCGCGCCGCACGGTTGCGAAATATCGCGAAGCCCTCAAGATCCCGGCAGTGAATCTGCGCAAGTCTCTTTAAGCCTGCTGCCTGCCCGGCGGCAGGCGTGTTCCGGCCACCGCGCACACGGGGAACAGGCCGGGCGACCTGTCCGCGATACGCCGCCTCGTGCGGCACGGGCAAGTCGACCGGAGCGCCGCCTCGATGCGGCCGGGTGGTCACTCGCTTGGAGAAGCACTATGAACCTGAAGATCAGTGGACATCATCTCGAAGTCACGCCTGCAATTCGCGAATACGTGATCACCAAGCTGGACCGGGTGCTACGGCATAGCGATCAGGTGATCGATGGCACTGTGATCCTCTCGGTCGACAACCACAAGGAAAAGGACAAGCAGCAGCGCGCGGAAATCAATCTGCACCTGAAGGGCAAGGACATCTTCGTCGAAAGCGCGAACGGCAACCTGTACGCCGCGATCGATCTGCTGATCGACAAGCTGGATCGCCAGGTCGTCAAGCACATGGAGCGCCTGCAAACGCACGCGCACGACCCGATCAAGCTGCAGCCGTCGATCGACCAGATCGAACTGCCGCCGCAATAACCGTCACTGCAACACGCACGCCGCCCGGTTCGCCGGGCGTTTTTTTTGCGACTCCGCGCGAAGGTGCAACCGGTCGGTCCGTGCTGCGCCACGCACGCGGCTGTGCTCTATAATGTTCCGGTTATCGCCGGGGGGTGTTGGATGCGGTAGCGGCGTTGCAGGTTGCCATGCCACATACCTTGATATCGCCGAACATGGAAAATCAGTCCGCCGCCGCAAGGAGACCCCAGGCCGCCCAATCGCCTGCCAACATGAATCGCCTAGCCAAAATCCTGCCCATAGAGAACGTCGTCATCGACCTCTCGGTCACCAGCAAGAAACGCGTCTTCGAACAAGCCGGGCTGATGTTCGAGAATCAGAACGGCATCGGCCGCAGCACCGTCACGGACAACCTGTTCGCACGCGAGCGCCTCGGTTCGACCGGGCTCGGCGAAGGTGTCGCGATTCCGCACGGCCGCATCAAGGGCCTCAAGCACCCGCTCGCCGCGTTCGTCCGCCTCGCCGATGCGATCCCGTTCGAAGCGCCCGACGGCCAGCCGGTCGGCCTTCTGATCTTCCTGCTCGTCCCCGAGCAAGCTACCCAGCAGCACCTCGAGATCCTGTCGGAAATCGCGCAACTGCTGTCCGATCGCGACGCACGCGAGCGTCTGCACAACGAAACGGATATCGCCGAGTTGCATCGCCTGCTCACTCAGTGGCAACCTTGAGTTGTTCCGGGCGGAATATTTCCCCGTACCAGGCGGCACGCGCCGCCGTCCAGGGCCGCCCGGCGCCGGCCCGGCATGGCGACGTCCGTCGCCGCGCGCCCGCACCGGCCCATTGGAGTGACGAGAGTCATGGATACGTCCAGCATCAACGCCCAGAGCATCTTCGACGACAACGCAGCCACGCTGAAACTGAGCTGGCTGACGGGGCATGAAGGCTGGGAACGCGGCTTTTCGGCCGACACGGTCGGCAACGCAACGTCGAGCGCCGACCTCGTCGGCCACCTGAACCTGATCCATCCGAACCGGATCCAGGTGCTCGGCGAAGCCGAAATCGACTACTACCAGCGACAGACCGACGAAGACCGCTCGCGCCACATGGCCGAGCTGATCGCGCTCGAACCGCCGTTCCTCGTCGTCGCCGGTGGCGCCGCTGCGCCGCCCGAACTGGTGCTGCGCTGCACGCGCTCGTCCACGCCGCTGTTCACGACGCCGATGTCGGCGGCCGCGGTGATCGACAGCCTGCGGCTCTACATGTCGCGCATCCTCGCGCCGCGCGCGACGCTGCACGGCGTGTTCCTCGACATCCTCGGGATGGGCGTGCTGCTGACCGGCGATTCGGGCCTCGGCAAGAGCGAGCTCGGCCTCGAGCTGATCAGCCGCGGACACGGCCTCGTCGCCGACGACGCGGTCGACTTCGTCCGTCTTGGCCCCGATTTCGTCGAAGGGCGCTGCCCGCCGCTGCTGCAGAATCTGCTCGAAGTGCGTGGCCTCGGCCTGCTCGACATCAAGACGATCTTCGGTGAAACCGCGGTGCGACGGAAAATGAAGCTGAAGCTGATCGTCCAGCTCGTGCGGCGCCCCGACGGCGAATTCCAGCGCCTGCCGCTCGAAAGTCAGACCGTCGACGTGCTCGGTTTGCCGATCAGCAAGGTCACGATCCAGGTCGCGGCCGGCCGCAACCTCGCGGTGCTCGTCGAGGCGGCCGTCCGGAACACGATCCTGCAGTTGCGCGGAATCGACACGTTGCGCGATTTCATGGATCGACAACGACTCGCGATGCAGGATCCCGACAGTCAGTTCCCCGGCAAACTGGTGTAACCCGCACGCGCCCGGCCGCGCAACGCCGACGCGTCGAGCCGGTGCTATGATGAAACGTCAGGATTCTCCGTTCCCATGCGCATCGTCCTCATTACCGGCATCTCCGGCTCAGGCAAGTCCGTCGCGCTGAACGCGCTCGAAGACGCAGGCTATTACTGCGTCGACAACCTGCCGCCGCACGTGCTCCCCGAACTCGCCCGCTACCTCGCCCAGGACGGCCAGCGCCGGCTTGCGGTCGCGATCGACGCGCGCTCCAGCGCGTCGCTCGATGAAATGCCCGGCCTGATCCGCGAGCTGTCCCGCGAGCACGACGTGCGCGTGCTGTTCCTCAACGCGAGCACCCAGGCGCTGATCCAGCGCTTCTCCGAAACGCGCCGCCGCCATCCGTTGTCCGGCTCGCGGTCGCACGATGCGGACGTCGGCTTGCTGTCGTCGCTCGAGGAAGCGATCGAGCGCGAGCGCGAGCTCGTCGCGCCGCTCGCCGAATTCGGCCACCAGATCGATACCAGCACGCTGCGCGCGAACGCGCTGCGCACCTGGGTCAAGCGCTTCATCGAGCAGAAGAACAACGACCTGATGGTGATGTTCGAATCGTTCGGCTTCAAGCGCGGCGTGCCGCTCGACGCCGACCTGATGTTCGACGTGCGCGCGTTGCCGAACCCGTACTACGACCACCAGTTGCGCCCGCTCACCGGGCTCGACCAGCCGGTCATCGCCTTTCTCGACGCACTGCCGATCGTCCATCAGATGATCGACGACATCCATGCGTTCCTGATGAAATGGCTACCGCACTTCCGCGATGACAACCGCAGCTACCTGACCGTCGCCATCGGCTGCACGGGCGGCCAGCATCGCTCGGTGTTCATCGCGGAAACGCTCGCCGCGCGCCTCGCGCGCGACGCGAACGTGATCGTGCGGCATCGTGACGCGCCAGTGGATGTCGACGCGTCGTCGCGGCTCGTCTCCGAGGTCGATCGACCCTAGCGACACCCGCCCCCACGCCCGCGCGCCATGTCCTCCCTCTCGACCACCCTGATCGACCTGCCGCTGTTTCCGCTGCACACGGTGCTGTTTCCGGGAGGGCTGCTCCCGCTCAAGGTGTTCGAGGCGCGCTATCTCGACATGTCGCGCGCATGCCTGCGCGACGATGCGCCGTTCGGCGTGTGCCTGCTCAAGAGCGGGCCCGAAGTCGCGCAGGACGGCGCGGTGTCGGTGCCCGAAACCATCGGCTGCATGGCGCGCATCACCGAGTGCGATACCGGCGAGTTCGGGATGCTGTATCTGCAGGCGGTCGGCACGCAGCGTTTCGAGCTGCTGTCGTATCGCGTCGAAAGCAACGGGCTGCTGGTCGGCATCGCGGAGCCGCTGCCCGACGACATCCCGCTCGAAGGCGAACAGGCGCTCGCGCAGTTCGGCTCGTGCGCCGAGGTGCTCGAGCGCATCATCGACGCGCTGAAGAAGTCCGATCCGGAGAAAATGCCGTTCGGCGAACCGTTCCGCCTCGACGATCCGAGCTGGGTATCGAATCGCCTCGCGGAACTGCTGCCGCTCGACCTGCGCGCGCGGCAGAAGCTGATGGAGTTTCCGGACGTCGGCGCGCGCATCGACGCCGTGCACCACGTGCTCGACCGGCACGGCTGGCTGTAACGCCGCAGGCTCCGTCGCGCAGCGCACCTGCCCGGCGCACGCCTGCCTGCGCGACGGCACAGCCGCGGCAGTCAGGCGCCTTCCCGAACGCGGCCCGCGCCGCGCCCTACGCCGTTCGTTACAGCAGCGGCCCGCTCAGCGCATCGAGCAGCTTGCGCACCGGCGCCGGCACGCCGTACGCGTCGAGCCGGCTCAGCGGCACCCATGCGGTGTCCGCGTCCCGCGCCGGCGACGGTAGGCCCTTGCCCTCCGTCAGATCGCTCAGCCGCGGCTCGATTTCGAGCCGGAAATGCGTGAACGTGTGCGTGAGCGGCGCGAGCGGCACCGTGCCGCCGCCGCCGAAGCCGCGCGCGAGATCCGCGAGCGCGGCATCGCCGTCCGCTTGCGGCAGGCTCCACAGTCCGCCCCAGATGCCGGTCGGCGGCCGGCGCTCGAGCAGCACGGCGTCGCCGTCGCGCAGCACGAGCATCCAGGTCTTGCGCGTCGGCACGGCCTTCTTCGGCCGCGCGGCCGGCAGTTCGCGCTGACGGCCGGTCGATTGCGCGACGCAGTCGCCCGCGAACGGGCAGCGGGCGCAGTCGGGTTTGCCGCGCACGCACAGCGTCGCGCCCAGATCCATCAGCCCCTGCGTATACGCGCTCACGTCGGCCGCGTTCGCGGCGTCGGGCAGCAGCGATTCGGCGAGCGCCCACATGTCGTTCTCGACGCGCTTCTCGCCCGGAAAGCCCTCGACGCCGAATACCCGCGCGAGCACGCGCTTCACGTTGCCGTCGAGGATCGTCGCGCGCGCGCCGTACGCAAACGACGCGATCGCGGCGGCCGTCGAGCGACCGATGCCCGGCAGTTCGGCCAATGCGTCGGGGGTCGCCGGAAACGCGCCGCCGTGCTCGGCGACGACGACCTGCGCGCAGCGGTGCAGGTTGCGCGCGCGCGAGTAGTAGCCGAGCCCGGCCCACAGCGCCATCACGTCGTCGCTCGGCGCGGCCGCGAGCGCGGCGACGTCGGGGTAGCGGTCGAGAAAACGCGTGTAATACGGAATGACGGTCGATACCTGCGTCTGCTGCAGCATGATTTCCGACAGCCAGATCCGGTACGGATCGCGGGTGTTCTGCCATGGCAGATCATGGCGGCCATGCTCGCGCTGCCACGCGACGAGACGCGTGGCGAACGTGCGGTGCAGCGGCGTGACGGGGAACGGAGCGGGGGTGATGCGGGGCGGCTTCAAGTTTGTCTGATGGCGGAAAAGGGTTTCAACGCTGGCACGTCGGGCAGAAATAGGTCGATCGCTGGCCCTGCACGATCTGGCGGATCGATGTGCCGCATACGCGGCACGGCTGGCCGGCGCGATCGTAGACGAAGCAGTCGAGCTGGAAGTAGCCGCTTTCGCCGTTGCTGCCGACGAAATCGCGCAACGTGCTGCCGCCGCGCTCGATCGCGTCGGCGAGCGTCGCGCGTACCGCATCGGCCAGCCGCTCGTAGCGCGGCAGCGACACCTTGCCGGCGGCCGTCGTCGGCCGGATGCCGGCGCGAAACAGGCTCTCCGACGCGTAGATGTTGCCGACGCCGACAACCATGTCGCCCGCGAGCAGCGCCTGCTTGACCGATACCGTGCGGCCGCGTGTACGCGCATGCAGCAACGCGCCGGTGAACGCCGGCGAGAACGGCTCGACGCCGAGGCTCGCGAGTAGCGGATGCGCATGCACGTCGCCTGCGTCGCGCGGATGCCAGAGTACGGCGCCGAAGCGGCGGGGATCGCGGAACCGCAGCACGAATTCGTCGAAGATCCAGTCGATGTGGTCGTGCTTCGCCGCGACCGGCACGCCAGTTGCGGGCAGCACGCGCAGCGTGCCGGTCATCCCGAGATGGACGATGAACCAGCCTGCATCGACCTCGAACAGCAGGTACTTGCCGCGGCGCTCGACGGCGAGCACCTCGCGCGCGCGCAACTGTTCGGCGAGCCCCGCCGGCACGGGCCAGCGCAACATCGCGGTACGGACGTCGACACGCTCGACGCGGCGGCCCGCGACAAAGGGCTCGATACCCCGGCGCGTGACTTCGACTTCTGGCAACTCTGGCATGTTTTGCGGGTCTGAGGCTACGGTCTGTTTACATAGGAACGCGAGCGCTGCCACGAGAACGGCCGCGCTCGCGGCGCCCCCGAACGAGACGCGGGAATGCCCGAAATCGCCCGCCCGGCAGCACGCGAGACGGGCGATTTCGGGCATTCGCATGGGGATTCCACAGGTAAGCGGACCCTATCACGATCGTGCGTGTATTGTAGCGAGCGCGTTACAATCGGTTGAAACATCGAACGGATTTCCATGACCCTGCCCTCGAAGCTGCTTCAGAAGCGCCCCGCCGCCGTGCGCGGCGCGCGCGCCTTCCCGGTCCGCCGTGCAATCGGTGCCGCGCTGCTTGCCGCCTGGACCCTCACCGCCTTTCCGGCCCACGCGCAGGATCCGGCCTCGGACGACGCGGAGCCGCAGGGCGCGTTCGAGCATGTGATGCCGGACGAGCAGAAGAATCTCCCCGGCGTGCCGCTGACGAGCCAGATCGTCTACCAGGTGCTCGCCGCCGAGGTCGCGCTCCAGCGCAACCAGCCGGCACCGGCCTACCAGACCTACCTCGCGCTTGCCCGCGACACGCGCGATCCGCGCATGGCGCAGCGCGCGACCGAAATCGCGCTCGGCGCGCAGAGCCCGGCCGACGCGCTGTCCGCCGCGAATCTGTGGCGCCAGTACGCACCGGATTCGAACCGCGCGTCGCAGGTCGACGCCGCGCTGCTGGTGCTCGCCGGCAAGCCGGCCGACGCGCAACCGATGCTCGCGCGCGAGCTGGCCCGCGCGACCGGCGACACGCGCGGCCCGGCGATCCTCGCGCTGCAGGCGCTGCTCGTGCGCGGCCCCGACCGCGTCGGCGGCCTCGCGGTGCTGAAGGACATGTTGAAGAACGACATGAATCGCCCCGAGGCGCAGCTCGCGATCGCGCGGCAGCAGCTCGCGGTCGACGACAAGGACGGCGCCGCGCAGTCGCTGAAGCAGGCGCTGCAGATTCGCCCCGATTACCTGCCGGCGGCGCTGATGCTGTCGCAAATGGGGCCGGCGGAACGCGCGGCGGGCATCGCGTCGTTCGAGAAGTATGTTCAGCAGAATCCGAAGTCGCGCGACGCACGGCTCGCGCTGTCGCAGCTCTATCTCGCCGACGATCGCCTCGACGACGCACAGAAGCAGTTCGAGACGATGCGCAAGCTCGACTCGAAGGATCCGACGCCGCTGATGGCGCTCGCGCTGATCAAGATCCAGCAGAAGAAGCTCGACGAGGCGACCGGCTACCTGAAGCAGTACGTGCAGCTCGGCGACAAGCAGCCGAATCTCGACGTCGGCCAAGGCTACATCTACCTCGCGCAGATCGCGATCGACCAGAACAACGACGCGCAGGCGTCGCAATGGCTCGACAAGGTCGACCAGACGAGCCAGCACTACCTGCCCGCGCAGATCACCCGCGCGCAACTGCTGCAGAAACAGGGCAAGACCGACGAGGCGCGCAAGGTGCTCGACAACCTGCCGATCACGGATCCGCGCGACGCGGCCGTGGTGGCGCGCACCGATGCGTCGATCCTGTTCACGGCGAAGCGCTATCCGGAAGCGGAGGCGCGGCTCGGGCAGGCCGTCCAGGACTTCCCGGACGATCCCGACCTGCGCTACGACTACGCGATGGCGGCCGAAAAGACGGGCCACTATGCGACGATGGAAAAGCAGTTGCGCGAGCTGATCCGTACGCAGCCCGACAACCCGCAGGCCTACAACGCGCTCGGCTATTCGCTCGCCGACCGCAACCAGCGCCTGCCCGAGGCCAGCAAGCTGATCGACAAGGCGATGGCGCTCGCGCCGAACGACGCCTACATCATGGACAGCCTCGGCTGGGTGAAGTACCGGATGGGCGACACGGCCGGCGCGACGAAGGTGCTGCAGCGTGCATATGAACTGCAGCCGAACGCCGAAATCGGCGCGCATCTCGGCGAGGTGCTTTGGAAGAGCGGCGCGCAGGAAGACGCGCGCAATGCGTGGCGTGCCGCGCAGAAGCTCGAGCCCGACAACGAAACGCTCGTGCAGACGCTGAAGCGCCTGCAGATCAACGGCCTCTGATGCGGATGTTCCCGATGTTTTCCCTGTCCTCCCGCGCGTGGCGCACGCTCGCCGCGGCCGGCGCGGCGCTCGCGCTCGCCGGCTGCGCGAGCACGCCGCCGTCGGCCGGCACGCCGGCGGGCGCCGCACTGCAGACGGCGGCGACGCATGCGTACCACGGCCGCTTCGCGGTGCGGTACGACGATCGTCTCGGCAACCCGCAGAACGTGTACGGCAACTTCGACTGGCAGGAACACGGCGACGACGTGTCGCTCGAACTGCGCAGCCCGCTCGGCCAGACGCTCGCGGTCGTGAAAGCGACGCCGCACGCGGCGTCGCTCGAATTGCCGAACCGTCCGACCCAATATGCGCCGGACGTCGGCGACCTGATGCAGAAGACGCTCGGCTTCGAGCTGCCGCTCGCGGGCCTGCGCTACTGGCTGCTGCCGACCGCCGCGCCCGCGACGCCCGCGGAAACCGTGCGCGACCCGGCCGACGGCACGCGCATCAAGCAGCTCCGCCAGGACGGCTGGACGATCGACTACCTCGCCTACGCGGATGCCCCGGCCACGGGCGTCAAACGCGTCAACCTCGTGCGCGCGACGCCGCCGCTCGACATCAAGCTCGTGCTCGATCAGTGAGCACGCGCGCCTAGCCCCCGATACCCGCATGACCGATTCGACCCGCTCGCTGCGCAACTGCCTGGCGCCCGCGAAACTCAACCTGTTCCTGCACATCACCGGTCGCCGCCCGAACGGCTATCACGATCTGCAGAGCGTATTCCAGCTGCTGAACTGGGGCGACACGCTGCACTTCACGCGGCGCGACGACGGCCGCGTCGCACGCGTCACCGACGTGCCCGGCGTGCCCGAGGAAAGCGATCTCGTCGTACGCGCGGCCAACCTGCTGAAAGCGCATACGGGCACCGCGCACGGCGTCGACATCGAGATCGACAAGATCCTGCCGATGGGCGCCGGTCTCGGCGGCGGCAGCTCCGACGCGGCGACGACGCTGCTCGCGCTGAACCGCCTGTGGCAACTCGATTTGCCGCGCGCCGAACTCCAGTCGCTCGCGGTCAAACTCGGCGCCGACGTCCCGTTTTTTATTTTTGGAAAAAATGCGTTCGCAGAGGGTATCGGAGAAGAATTAGCTGAGGTAGAATTGCCGACTCGCTGGTTCCTGGTTGTGACGCCACGCGTTCATGTCCCGACCGCTGAAATATTTTCAGATGAGTTGTTGACAAGAGATACGAAGCCCGTCACAATTGCTGACTTTCTTGCACAGCAAACCAGCGATGCGGGATGGCCAGATAGCTTCGGCCGGAACGATATGCAGGAAGTTGTAACAAGGAAGTACGCGGAAGTTGCGCAGGTGGTCAAATGGTTGTATGATGTGACCCCCGCGAGGATGACCGGCTCCGGAGCAAGCGTGTTTGCAGCGTTTCACAGCAAGCACGAGGCAGAAGCGGCGAAAGCCAGACTGCCCGCCAGTTGGAATGGCGCAGTTGCCGAGAGCCTGAACGAGCATCCGCTCTTCGCTTTCGCGTCATGAAGTTTTACTTTGCCGAACGGCCTACACGAGTTCGGTGAAGTTATCAGTTAAGTGTAGGGGAGTCGCCAAGTTGGTCAAGGCACCGGATTTTGATTCCGGCATGCGAGGGTTCGAGTCCTTCCTCCCCTGCCAAAAATTTTCCCGCATTTCCCGCCCAAGCCTGAAGCAGGTGCACGATGAGCAGCCACAGCCATGATGGCCTGATGGTCTTTACTGGCAACGCGAATCCCGCGCTCGCCCAGGAAGTCGTCAATATCCTTGGTATCCCCCTCGGCAAAGCGATGGTCAGCCGTTTCTCCGACGGCGAGATCCAGGTCGAGATCCAGGAAAACGTGCGCGGCAAGGACGTCTTCGTCCTGCAATCCACGTGCGCACCGACGAACGACAACCTGATGGAACTGATGATCATGGTCGATGCGCTCAAGCGCGCATCCGCCGGCCGGATCACTGCAGCCATCCCCTACTTCGGCTATGCGCGTCAGGATCGCCGCCCGCGTTCGGCGCGCGTCGCGATCTCGGCGAAGGTCATCGCGAACATGCTGGAAATCGCCGGCGTCGAGCGGATCATCACGATGGATCTGCACGCCGACCAGATTCAAGGCTTCTTCGACATTCCGGTCGACAACATCTACGCCACGCCGATCCTGCTGGGCGACCTGCGCAAGCAGAACTACTCGGATCTGCTCGTCGTGTCGCCGGACGTCGGCGGCGTGGTGCGTGCCCGGGCACTCGCGAAGCAGCTCAACTGCGATCTCGCGATCATCGACAAGCGTCGCCCGAAGGCGAACGTCGCCGAAGTGATGAACATCATCGGTGAAGTCGAAGGCCGCACCTGCGTGATCATGGACGACATGGTCGATACGGCCGGCACGCTCTGCAAGGCCGCGCAAGTGCTGAAGGACCGCGGTGCGAAACAGGTGTTCGCGTACGCGACGCACCCGGTGCTGTCGGGCGGCGCCGCAGATCGCATCGCCGCATCGGCACTCGACGAGCTGGTCGTGACCGACACGATTCCGCTGTCGGCCGAATCGCTGGCGTGCTCGAAGATCCGCTCGCTGACGAGCGCGAGCCTGCTGGCCGAAACGTTCTCGCGGATTCGCCGCGGCGATTCGGTGATGTCGCTGTTCGCGGAATCCTGATCGCGAAACGACGGAACAAAGTATGCGCGGAAAGCGAAGCGGCAACGCTTCGCTTTTTGCACAATCGGACGGGATAGACGAAACCCCGGCCGTTTCATCGGGGGCCGCTTGATGGCCCCGTTTCACTGCCTGGTCGCGGGCAGCCATTGGAGAATCACATGAAAGTCGTCGCTTTCGAGCGCCAACAGCAAGGTACGGGTGCGAGCCGCCGCCTGCGCAACGCCGGTAAGACCACGGGTATCGTCTACGGTGGCGAAGCCGCCCCGCAAAAGATCGAACTCGATCACAACGCCCTGTGGCACGCCCTGAAGAAGGAAGCCTTCCACTCGTCGATCCTCGACCTCGAAGTGGCCGGCCAGTCGCAACAGGTTCTGCTGCGCGATGTGCAATACCACCCGTTCAAGCAACTGGTGCTGCACGTGGACTTCCAGCGCGTCGACGCGAAGAAGAAGCTGCACACGAAGGTGCCGCTGCACTTCCTGAACGCTGAAGTCAGCCCGGCCGTGAAGCTGTCGAGCGCAGTCGTTTCGCACGTTGCGACGGAAATCGAAGTCGAGTGCCTGCCGGCTGCCCTGCCGGAATTCCTCGAAGTCGACCTGTCGAAGATCGAAGCCGGTCAATCGCTGCACGCGAAGGACATCGCGCTGCCGAAGGGCGTCGCGCTGGTCGCGCACGTCGACGCGGAAAACCCGGTCGTCGCATCGGCAACGATCCCGGCTGGCGCCGTGTCGGACGCAGCAGACGAAGGCGAAACGCCGGCTGCCTAAGCGGCCGCTCACGCGCCCAATCGATCCGTTTCACGAAACGGTCGACGCAACCCGCCGCGGCCTGCCCGGCGGGTTTTTCTTTTTCTGCGCCCAGGCGGCAGCGCCGCCTTCGAAACGTCATGATCAAACTGATCGTCGGCCTCGGCAATCCCGGGGCGGAATACACCGCGACACGCCACAACGCCGGCTTCTGGCTGATCGACCAGCTCGCCCGCGAAGCCGGCACGACGCTGCGCGACGAGCGCCGCTTCCACGGCTTCTATGCGAAAGCGCGCCTGCACGGCGAGGAAGTCCACCTGCTCGAGCCGCAAACCTACATGAACCGTTCCGGCCAATCGGTCGTCGCGCTCGCGCAATTCTTCAAGATCCTGCCCGACCAGATCCTCGTCGCGCACGACGAACTCGACCTGCCGCCCGGCACCGTGAAGCTGAAGCTCGGCGGCGGCAGCGGCGGCCACAACGGCCTGAAGGACATCTCCGCGCACCTGTCGTCGCAGCAGTACTGGCGGCTGCGGATCGGCATCGGCCATCCGCGCGACCTGATTCCGGAAAGTGCGCGCGCCGGCGCGAAGCCCGACGTTGCGAACTTCGTGCTGAAACCGCCGCGCCGCGAGGAACAGGACGTGATCGACGCATCGATCGAGCGCGCGCTCGCCGTGATGCCGATGGTCGTCAAGGGCGAACTCGATCGCGCGACGATGCAACTGCATCGCAACTGACCGCCCGTCGCACCGGCCCGGTGCATCGGCCGTTCGGCGCAACCGGGCGGCCTCGCTCGCCCCCCCGCGGCGCGCACATGCGGTACTCTCGACGTTTTGCCCGACAGGAGCCATGCGGTGAGCCGTTACTGGAGCGACGTCGTTCAGCAACTCGTGCCTTACGTGCCGGGCGAACAGCCCGCACTCGCGCATCCCGTCAAGCTGAACACCAACGAGAATCCCTATCCGCCGTCGCCGCGCGTCGTCGCGGCGATCGCGCGCGAACTCGGCGACACCGGCGACACGCTGCGCCGCTATCCGGACCCGGTCGCGCGCGCGCTGCGCGAGACGGTCGCGGCCCATCACCGCATCGCGCCCGAGCAGGTGTTCGTCGGCAACGGCTCCGACGAGGTGCTCGCGCACGCGTTCCAGGCGTTGCTCAAGCACGACCGGCCGCTACGCTTTCCCGACATCACGTACAGCTTCTATCCGACCTACGCGCGCCTGTACGGCGTCGAGACCACGGTCGTGCCGCTCGCGGACGATTTCTCGATCCGCGTCGACGACTATCTCGACGACGCCGGCGGCGTACTGTTTCCGAACCCGAATGCGCCGACCGGGCGCGCGTTGCCGCTCGCTGACGTCGAGCGGATCGCGGCCGCGAATCCGTCGTCGGTCGTCGTGATCGACGAGGCGTACGTCGATTTCGGCGCGCAGTCGGCCATCACGCTGATCGACCGTCATCCGAACCTGCTCGTCGTGCATACGACGTCGAAGGCACGCTCGCTCGCGGGCATGCGCGTCGGCTTCGCGTTCGGCGATGCGGCGCTGATCGACGCGCTGAACCGCGTGAAGGACAGCTTCAACTCGTATCCGCTCGACCGGCTCGCGCAGGTGGCCGCGCAGGCCGCCTACGAGGACGCCGATTATTTCCACGCCACCTGCCGGCGCGTGATCGATAGCCGGGCGCGGCTCACGCATGCGCTTGACGCACTCGGCTTCGAGATCGTGCCGTCGGCCGCGAATTTCGTGTTCGCGCGCCATCCCGCGCACGATGCGGGCACGATCGCGGCGAAGCTGAAGGAACGGGAAATTTTCGTGCGGCACTTCCGGCTGCCGCGAATCGACCAGCACCTGCGCATCACCGTCGGCACCGATGCCGAATGCGATGCGCTCGTCGCGGCGTTGCACGAGCTGCTGGCCTGACACGAAAGAACCGGCGCCGGGCGGCGCCGATCCGAAAGCGCGACGCGCGCGAGCCCATCGAGGCGCGCGCGTCAGCGCAGGATCACGATGCGTCGTCGCCCTTGGCGGCGATCAACGCGTGATACTTCTCCATCAATTGCGCGTGCGATTCGTCATGCTGCGGATCGCGCGGAATGCATTCGACCGGACACACCTGCTGGCACTGCGGTTCGTCGAAATGGCCGACGCACTCGGTGCACTTGTTCGGGTCGATCACGTAGATCTCCGGGCCCATCGAAATCGCGCCGTTCGGGCACTCGGGCTCGCACACGTCGCAATTGATGCACTCGTCGGTAATCATCAAGGACATACTGATCTCACTTCTTCAGGCCGCCGGCCGGCTTCGCAACGAAACCGGCCGGCGCCGCGTCACGCGGCAGGGCCTCCGATCGCGGCGACCTTCTCGGTCAGCCACTTCTCGACGGACGGGAACACGAACTTGCTGACATCGCCGCCCAATTGCGCGATTTCACGCACGATCGTTCCCGAGATGAACTGGTACTGGTCGGACGGCGTCATGAACATCGTCTCGACGTCGGGCAGCAGATAGCGGTTCATGCCCGCCATCTGGAACTCGTATTCGAAATCGGACACGGCGCGCAGCCCGCGCACGATCACGCGCGCATTGTTGACGCGGACGAAATCCTTCAGGAGGCCGGTGAAACTCATCACCTTCACGTTCGGATAATGACCGAGCACCTCGTTCGCAATCGTCAGACGTTCTTCGAGCGAGAAAAACGGCTTTTTCGCGCGGCTGTCGGCGACACCCACCACCAGCGTATCAAAAATGCTCGACGCACGCCGCACGAGGTCTTCGTGCCCGCGCGTCAGCGGATCGAACGTACCGGGATACACGGCGACTACCATGTCGCTCCTCCTGTCATCACGCAAACGGGATGGCAGCCGTGCGATGCGCACGCCGCTGCCGAGATGGGCATGCGTCGCCTTTGCGGCGCGCCGCCTCGTATGGAACGCGCATTATTCATCATTTTCGCGCCGCAGCAAATGATAGTGAACCGCACCGGCCTTGCCGTGCTTCGCCACCTGCCAGCCCGAGAGCGCGTCGTGCGCGGCCGGATCGAGTTCCGCCCCCGTTTCGACGTACAGCGCGCCGCCGGCCGCGACGAGCGGCGCCGACAACGCGATCGCGCGCTCGAGCGCGGCCAGGTCGTCGAACGGCGGATCGAGGAACACGACGTCGAACGCGCCCGGCGTGAGCCCGGCCGCGAGCCGCAGCGCGTCGGCCTCGGCGATCTCGACCGAGCGGGCGCCGAGCTTGTCCTTGATCGCACGAAGCTGCTGCGCGGCGCGCGGATGGCGCTCGACCATCACGACGCTCGCCGCGCCGCGCGACGCGGCCTCGAAGCCGAGCGCGCCGGTGCCCGCGAACAGGTCGAGGCAGCGCCACCCGTCGAGATCCTGGCCGAGCCAGTTGAACAGCGTCTCGCGGACGCGATCGGGGGTCGGGCGCAGGCCGTCGAGATCGAGCACCGCGAGCGGCGTGCGTTTCCAGTCGCCGCCGATGATGCGGATCGTGTGCGGCTTGCCGCGGCCAGGGGTGGCCGCCGGGCGGCCGGAAGAGGAACGGGACATACGGGATATCGACAACGGAGGGACCGGGCGCGCGCAGGGGGCGCCGCCAAACAGGCGCACGTTACCACAGCGGCGACGCGCACTGGCGCGAGCGCCACGCCGCACTGATAAAATGCACGGTTTCGGCCGCCGTGCGCCGCGCCCGCGCGAACGCAGAACGGCCCGTCCGGCGCCCCCGCCCTCGGCGGCGGCCCGCCCTCTTCCCGACGCCAGACCATGTTCAGTTTCTTCAAACGATTCAAGAAAACGCAGGAGCCCGATCCGGCGGAATCGCAATCGGCCGACGCGCAGCAAGCGGACGAAGCGTCCGACGCCGACGCGCGCGCGACGCCGCCCGCGGCCGACGTGCCGCAGGCGCCCGCGCAACCGGCCGCGCCAGCCGTCGTGATGACGGTCACGCCGACCAACGACGGCCGCGACGAAGTCGTCGAGACGGTCGAGATCGTCCCGCCGCCGCAGCAGGACGCGTCCGCGAAGAAGTCGTGGCTCGCGCGCCTGAAAACAGGTCTCGCGAAGACGGGCTCGAACATCACCGGCGTCTTCGTCAACACGAAGATCGACGAGGATCTGTACGAGGAGCTCGAAACCGCGCTGCTGATGTCCGACGCGGGCGTCGACGCGACCGAATACCTGCTCGGCGCGCTGCGCGAGAAGGTGCGCGCGGGCCGGCTGACCGATCCGCAGCAGGTGAAGAATGCACTGCGCGACCTGCTCGTCGAGTTGCTGACGCCGCTCGAGAAATCGCTGATGCTCGGCCGCGCGCAGCCGCTCGTGATGATGATCGCCGGCGTGAACGGCGCGGGCAAGACGACCAGCATCGGCAAGCTCGCGAAGCATCTGCAGAGCTTCGACCAGTCGGTGCTGCTGGCCGCCGGCGACACGTTCCGCGCGGCCGCGCGCGAACAGCTCGCGGTCTGGGGCGAACGCAACAACGTGACGGTCGTGCAGCAGGAAAGCGGCGATCCGGCCGCGGTGATCTTCGACGCGGTCAGCGCCGCGCGCGCGCGCAAGATCGACGTGATGATGGCCGACACGGCCGGCCGCCTGCCGACGCAGCTCCATCTGATGGAAGAGCTGAAGAAGGTGAAGCGCGTGATCGCGAAGGCGCACGATGGCGCGCCGCACGAAGTGCTGCTGGTGATCGACGCGAACACCGGCCAGAACGCGCTCACGCAGGTGAAGGCATTCGACGACGCGCTGGGCCTCACCGGCCTGATCGTCACGAAGCTCGACGGCACCGCGAAGGGCGGGATTCTCGCGGCGATCGCGCGGCAACGCCCGGTGCCCGTCTACTTCATCGGCGTCGGCGAGAAGGTCGAGGACCTGCAGCCGTTCAGCGCGGCGGAATTCGCGGACGCGCTGCTCGGCTGAACGCCGCCGGCTCGCGTCGCACCTCGCACAGGGCGCCTTCGGGCGCCCTTTTTCATGCGCCACGGGCGCGCCGCGCTCATTCCGCGTCGGGTTGCACGCCGGGCTCGGCGGCCTTGAACGCATCGATCGTCGCCGCATGATCGACGATCCGCTGAATCGTCGGGAAACGCGTCGTGTCGATCGAGAAGCGGTTCGCGTTGAACACCTGCGGCACGAGGCATATGTCGGCGAGCGTCGGCGTGTCGCCGAAGCACAGCGTGCCGGTGCGCGGATCGTTCGCGAGACGCGTCTCGAGCGTTTCGAAGCCGGCCTCGATCCAGTGCCGGTACCACGCGTTCTTGGCGTCCTCGGGCACCTTCAGCGTGTGCTTCAGGTACTTGAGCACGCGCAGATTGTTGAGCGGGTGGATTTCGCATGCGATCTGCAGCGCCACCGCGCGCACGTACGCGCGATCGACCGGCTGCTTCGGCAGCAGCGCGGGCTCGGGATGGGTTTCGTCGAGATATTCGATGATCGCGAGCGACTGCTGCAGCGTCGCGTCGCCATCGATCAGCGTCGGCACGACCGCATCCGGATTCAGCGCGCGGTACGCGTCCTTCAGTTGCTCGCCGCCGTCGCGCAGCATGTGCACGGGTGCGTAGTCGAACGGCAACTGCTTGAGGTTCAGGGCAATCCGCACGCGGTACGACGCGGAACTGCGGAAATAGCTGTAGAGCTTCATGGGATGTCTCTCGTAGTCGTATTCGGCCGGCAACGGCATGGGCGCGGCGCAGCCGGTGCACGCGTCGCCGGGAACCAGAGTGTAGCGCGGCGCGATGCGCGGCCGCGCCCGTGCGATACTCGGGGCATTCCTGATCGCTTGCCGCGCGGCCCGATGCCGGCCGCCCGCCCCACGCCCCGATGACCGCTCCCCACGATCCCGCCGCCGCGCCGTTCCCTTGCGCCCGCTTCATCAAGGAAATCGGCCGCGGCCCGCACGGCGCACGCGCCCTATCCGCCGAGGACACGTTCGAGCTCTATCGCGCGATGCTCGATGCGCGCGTGTCGGATGTCGAACTCGGCGCGATCCTGATCGCCTATCGGCTGAAGGGCGAATCCGCCGACGAACTGGCCGCGATGCTCGCCGCCGCGCAGGCATCGTTCGAGCCCGTGCACGTGCAGGACGCCGCGTTCCGGCCGGTGTCGATCCCGAGCTACAACGGCGCGCGCAAACAGCCGAACCTCGTACCGCTGCTCGCGCTGCTGCTCGCGCGCGAAGGCGTGCCGGTGCTGGTGCATGGAGTGGAATGCGATCCGGGCCGCGTGACGAGCGCCGAGATTTTCTCGGCACTGTCGCTCGCGCCGTCGACGTCGCACGATGCGATCGAGGACACGCTCGCCGAACGCCGGGTCGCGTTCGCCCCGATCGACGTGCTGGCGCCGCGCATCGCGCACCTGCTGTCGATGCGCCGCGTGCTCGGCGTGCGCAATTCGACGCATACGCTCGTGAAGATCCTGCAGCCGTTCGCGCCGGCCGGGCTGCGGCTCGTCAACTACACGCATCCGCCGTACCGCGACAGCCTCGCGCAGTTGTTCCGCGACCATCCGGACGCCGCGCTGGGCGGCGCGCTGCTCGCGCGCGGCACCGAAGGCGAAGCGGTGGCCGACACGCGCCGCCAGGTGCAGGTCGACTGGCTGCACGACGGCGTGTGCGACACGCTGATCGACGCCGAGCGTTCGTCGAGCGATGCACCGCCCGTCGCCCTACCCGAGTCGCGCGATGCGGCGACCACGGCCGCGTGGACGGACGCCGTGCTGCGCGGCGAGGTGCCGGTGCCCGACACGGTGGCGCGACAGGTCGCGACGATCGTCCGGATCGCCCGCGTCGCGCGCTGAGGGCGCCGCGGCGACCCGCCCCTTTATCCCGACATTTGACACGCGAGCGCATCCTGGCATAGAGTGGCCGTCATGCGTTCCTTTCCGAACACCCTCCGAATTACCTCCGGCCGCCTAGCGCGGCCGCTATCGCTACGACTAGCCTAAGGCTGTCGTAGCGCCGTGTGCCGTCCGCACGGTCCTCCCAGCAGTTCCTCGCAGTACCCCTCTCGTAATTTTTACAACCCGAAGTCGTCAGCATTCGTCCGTCCATCCGTCGGCCGATTCGCGAAGATCATCCGCATCCGCGGCGCCATCGCGCGCCGGATGCGAGGCAGCGCCCACCGCCGCCCTGCCGCCCGTCTTCGCTCGCGACTTGAGACCCGAGGTCCAGAAGATGATGCGCAATCCGCAAGACAAGTACCGTCCGTTCGAGCCCGTCCGCCTCAATGGCCGCCGCTGGCCCGCCCGCACCATCGAGCGCGCGCCCGTATGGATGAGCACCGACCTGCGCGACGGCAACCAGTCGCTGATCGAGCCGATGAGCATCGAGCAGAAGCTCGAGTTCTTCGAAATGCTGGTCGCCATCGGGTTCAAGGAGATCGAAGTCGGCTTTCCGTCGGCGTCGCAAACCGACTTCGATTTCGTCCGCAAGCTGATCGACGACGAGCGGATTCCCGACGACGTGACCATCGAAGTGCTCGTGCAGTCGCGCGAGGACCTGATCGCGCGCACGTTCGAGGCGCTCGAAGGCGTACCGCGCGCGATCGTGCACCTGTACAACGCCGTCTGCCCGTCGTTCCGCCGCATCGTGTTCGGGATGTCGAAGGACGACGTGAAGGCGCTCGCGATCGACGGCACGCGCATCATCAAGGAACACGCGGCCGCGCGCCCCGATACGCAGTGGACTTTCCAGTACTCGCCGGAAACCTTCAGCATGACCGAGCTGACGTTCGCGCGCGAGATCTGCGACGCGGTCGCGCAGACGTGGCGCCCGACCCGCGACCACAAGATGATCGTCAACCTGCCGGCCACCGTCGAGGCCGCGAGCCCGAACGTGTTCGCCGACCAGATCGAATGGATGGACCGCAATCTCGCGTATCGCGACAGCATCGTGCTGTCCGTGCATCCGCACAACGATCGCGGCACCGCGGTCGCGGCGGCCGAACTCGCGCTGCTCGCGGGCGCCGACCGCATCGAAGGCTGCCTGTTCGGCAACGGCGAGCGCACCGGCAACGTCGATCTCGTCACGCTCGCGTTGAACCTCTACACGCAAGGTATCGACCCGGGCCTCGACTTCTCCGACATCGACGCCGTGCGCCGCGTCGTCGAGCGCTGCAACCAGATCCCCGTGCATCCGCGCCATCCGTACGCGGGCGACCTCGTGTTCACCGCGTTCTCGGGCTCGCACCAGGACGCGATCCGCAAGGGCTTCGCGCAGCAGCGCCCCGACGCGATGTGGGAGGTGCCGTACCTGCCGATCGACCCGGCCGATCTCGGCCGCAGCTATGACGCGGTGATCCGCGTGAACAGCCAGTCCGGCAAGGGCGGCGCGACGTTCCTGCTCGAACGCGGGATGGGCTTCACGCCGACCCGCCGCGTCCAGATCGAGTTCAGCCATGCGGTGCAGACGCTCGCCGATGCGTCGGGCGAGGAAGTGACGGGCGACGCGATCTGCGCGCTGTTCGCACGCGAATTCTTCGAGACCGACGGCCCGGCCGCGCGCCACGGCAACGGCGCGCGCTGGCAGAACCGCGAGATCGCGGCGGCGCCTGCCGCCGAGGCGACGCCCGACGACGCCGTGCGGCATTTCGCCGCGGCATTTGCGGCGGCCGCCGGCGTCGCGATCGACGTCGCATCGTGCGAATACACGCGCGCCGCGGACGGCCGGATCGCGGTATCGGTCGGCTGTCGGGTCGGCGAGGCGCCGCTGCGGCACGGTGTCGGCATGCACGCCGATGCGGCGAGCGCAGCGCTCGATGCGGTCGTCAGCGCGATCAACCGCTCGGCGTGGCACTGCGCGGACCGCCGCGCGGCGGCCTGAGCGCGGGCTTCGATGCAGGGTTGAAACGTCAGCGAGCGGTGCGTGACCGCCCGTGCGCCGCGCGATCCGCGCCGCACGAGGCAGCAAAAAGCGGCTCACAAGGCCGCTTCGGTCGAGGCATGAAAAGGAGCGCCACCCGCGCTCACGTCTCGGTCGCGCACCGCGTCGCCTGCCACGCGAACAGGGACCAGCGGCCCTGGGCGTGCGTGTGGACGGACGTATAGGCAATCGGGAAGACGAGGCCGCCGTTGTTCGTTTCCATCTCGATCAACGCGCGCCCGGTGACGACGCAGGTCTCGTCGCCGACCGGCAGCACGTCCTGCGACTGGATTTCGATCTGGCGATAGCGGCGGCGGCCGGCGACGATGGCGTCGATGAACTGCTGCTTGGTTTCGCGTTTGCCGTTGGTGTGGACGAAAAACACCTTGTCCGACAACAGCGCGTCGAGCGCCTCGCCGTCGCCGTCCACCATCGCCCGGAACCGGTCGCGCTCGAGCGCGCGGATCGCATCGACCACCTTCGCCATCGCCTGACTCCTCGGCAACGCGCCCGCCTTGCACGGGCGTACGGATCAGAAGTTGTACTGCAAGTAGAACTGGTGGAAATTTATACCAGGATTCGGCTCTTTGATACCCGCGTTAGACACATGTTCGAAACGGTAGCCGACCTGATATTGTTGCCGTTGCCCGAACTGCACGCCCACGCCGCCGGTCGGCGCGAACTGGAACGCGGTCGACAGCGAGAAATTGTTCGAGATCGTCGGGTGCGTCAGAAGCCGGACGCCGCCGCCCGCCTCGATGAACGGGCGAATCTCCCCGCTACTCTTGATGAAACGGAACATCGGCGTGACGCCGAACTCGCCGATGCTGCCATGGACGTTGCCGCCCGTGTGCCAGTAGCCGGCGTGCCCTTCGACGACGAACGCGAAGTGCCACCCGCCGATTTCCCACCAGTTCCAGCCCGGATCCCACACCACGCCGATATCGGCCTTGTCGATCCCGCGACGATCCGAAAACCCGCCGCCCGCCTGGATCCCCCATCGATCCGCGAAAGCCGCACCCGATCCACCCAGAAGAGATGCTGCCAGCATCGCATGCAGCACCAGCCGGCTGCGGGGCCGGCGATTCTTCTTATTGTTCATCTGACACTCCAACTTTGTGGGTTGAATGGAGCCTGCCGCAACGGCCGGGCCCGAGCGAACTGAATGGTATGGTAAAGGACTTTTCGGATCGGCATCACGAAGCGAAATAGCTTGCTTCCAAAAAGACAAAAATCGAAATCGTCTACCGATTCCCATCGAAAACAATGGCTTACGGAACTTCGTGCCACGCCCCTTGTCGGAAGATAGACTATCGACTCGACCGATTCGATAGAAAAATGGGGAACTCGGATGCCCCCGCCTGCTCTAAGGAATTAGCACTCACCTTGCGGGAGTGCTAAGATGACTTCCGGAATCTCATCCGAGACCGGGGTTTGTCCCTGATTCCAAAGGAGTTTTTAGTGAGCAACGCCCTGACCCTCCCGAACACCCTGAGCCCGACGCCGGCCAAGGCCGAATCGGCAGGCTCGCTGGCGCTCGCAGCCCACTCGATGTTGCCCGGCCAGCTCGGCAACATCGACGCGTACATCCAGGCCGTCAACCGTATTCCGCTGCTGACCGCCGAGGAGGAACGCCGGTACGCAACCGAATTCCGCGAAGACAACAACCTCGACGCGGCGCGCCGCCTCGTGCTGTCGCACCTGCGTCTCGTCGTGTCGATCGCGCGCAACTATCTCGGCTACGGCCTGCCGCACGGCGACCTGATCCAGGAAGGCAACATCGGCCTGATGAAAGCCGTGAAGCGGTTCGACCCGGCGCAAAACGTGCGCCTGGTGTCGTATGCGATTCACTGGATCAAGGCCGAGATCCACGAGTACATCCTGCGCAACTGGCGCATGGTGAAGGTCGCGACGACGAAGGCGCAGCGCAAGCTGTTCTTCAACCTGCGCAGCCACAAGAAGAGCATGCAGGCGATGACGCCCGAGGAAATCGACGGCCTCGCGCAGGAGCTCAACGTCAAGCGCGAGGAAGTGACCGAGATGGAAACGCGCCTGTCGGGCGGCGACATCGCGCTCGAAGGGCAGGTGGAAGACGGCGAAGAATCGTACGCGCCGATCGCCTACCTGGCCGACTCGCACAACGAGCCCACCGCCGTGCTCGCCGCGCGCCAGCGCGACATGCTGCAGACGGACGGCATCGCGCAGGCGCTCGACGCGCTCGACGCGCGCAGCCGCCGCATCATCGAGGCGCGCTGGCTGCACGTCGACGACGACGGCTCGGGCGGCTCGACGCTGCACGATCTCGCCGCGGAGTTCGGCGTGTCGGCGGAACGTATCCGCCAGATCGAAGCGAGCGCGATGAAAAAAATGCGCACCGCGCTCGCCGAATACGCGTAAATCCCCGACGATTCAGAGCGCTTCATCGAAAACCGCTGCCCGACCGGCAGCGGTTTTTTTCATCCGTTTTCCACTGCTTTTCATCCGCTTTTCAGCGCCTTTCGCGCTCCGCTTCTTCGCCGATTAATTGACCTGATTCATCTGGTATTACGTCATTTGCGGCGCCCTTCCGCATAACCTTGATCTGCCTCAATTTTTACCCCATGTTTCGCGACGGTCTGCCGCAGCGCAGCACTCGGCATCGGAAAGCCGTCCTTTTAAAATTGGCATGTCAGGCGCAAAAGGATTAAAACAGCTTCACGGCCGTCATAAATCCGACGTAAAGTCGCCCCCAATCCGACCTAAATCGATTCAGGATAATCGCCTTGATCTCGATCAATAAAGAGCCTGCGCCGCCGCCTTCCCGGCCGGCCGGCACGATCGGCTGGCGCGCGCGCATCGCCGCGTGGGCACGCGGGCCGACCCTCGCCCGCGACATCACCCTGGTGCTGATCGTCAAGCTGATCCTCCTGATGTCGCTCAAATACGCATTCTTCAATCATCCGCAGGCCGAGCACATGTCGTTGCCGCCTGCCGCCGTGGCCGAGAAGCTGCTCTCGGTGCCGGCGCCTGCATCCACCGAGGGAGACCACCATGATAAGTAGCGAAGTCGTCGATCTGTCGCGTCTGCAGTTCGGCATCACGGCGCTCTACCACTTCCTGTTCGTGCCGCTGACGCTCGGCCTGTCCTGGCTGCTCGTCATCATGGAAGCGGTCTACGTGATGACCGGCAAACAGGTCTACAAGGACATGACCCAGTTCTGGGGCAAGCTGTTCGGGATCAATTTCGCGATGGGCGTGACGACCGGCATCACGCTCGAATTCCAGTTCGGCACGAACTGGTCGTACTACTCGCACTACGTCGGCGACATCTTCGGCGTGCCGCTCGCGGTCGAAGGCCTGATGGCGTTCTTCCTCGAATCGACGTTCGTCGGCCTGTTCTTCTTCGGCTGGAACCGCCTGTCGAAGGTCAAGCACCTGATCGTCACGTTCCTCGTCGCGCTGGGCTCGAACCTGTCGGCTCTGTGGATCCTCGTCGCGAACGGCTGGATGAACAACCCGGTCGGCGCCGAGTTCAACTACCAGACGATGCGCATGGAGCTGACGAGCCTGTTCGACGTGCTGTTCAACCCGGTCGCGCAGGTGAAGTTCGTGCATACGGTGTCGGCCGGCTACGTGACGGCCGCGATGTTCGTGCTCGGCGTGTCGTCGTGGTACCTGCTGAAGAAGCGCGACGTCGACTTCGCGCTGCGCTCGTTCGCGGTTGCGGCCGGCTTCGGCCTCGCGGCGACGCTGTGCGTGATCGTGCTCGGCGACGAATCGGGCTATACGACCGGCGAAGTGCAGAAGATGAAGCTCGCCGCGATCGAATCCGAATGGGAAACGCAGCCGGCGCCCGCCTCGTTCACGCTGATCGGCATTCCGAACCAGGAGGAACAGCGCACCGACTACGCGATCAAGATCCCGTATGCGCTCGGCCTGATCGCGACGCGCTCGATCGACGAGCCGGTGATCGGCCTGCGCGAGCTCGCGAAGCACAGCGAGGAGCACATCCAGAGCGGGATGGTCGCGTATGGCGCGCTGCAGAAGATCAAGGAAGGCGACACGAGCGACGCGACCCGCGCACTGTTCGACCAGCACAAGCAGTATCTCGGCTACGGGTTGATGCTCAAGCAGTTCACGCCGAACGTGGTCGACGCGACGCCCGAGCAGATCAAGGCCGCCGCGCAGAAGACGATCCCGCCGGTCGCGCCCGTGTTCTTCTCGTTCCGGATCATGGTGTTCCTCGGCTTCCTGTTCCTCGCGACCTTCGCCGCCGCGTTCTGGTTCTGCGCGCGCCGCGAACTGCTGCAGGACAACCGCCGCTGGTTCCTCCGCTACGCGGTGTGGGCGATCCCGCTGCCGTGGCTCGCCGCGGAATTCGGCTGGGTCGTCGCCGAACTCGGCCGCCAGCCGTGGACCATCGCCGGCATCCTGCCGACGCACCTGTCCGCGTCGAGCCTGCAGCCGAGCGACCTGTACCTGAGCCTCGCCGGCTTCATCGCGTTCTACACCGCGCTGTTCGTCATCGAGATCAAGCTGATGTTCAAGTACGCGCGCCTCGGCCCGTCGTCGCTGCATACCGGCCGCTATCACCACGAACTCGCCGCAGCCGGCGAGCGGGCCGCAGTCTGAGCACGCCCTCGCAACCGAACAAGGAATCGCTATGGACTATGCAACTCTCAAGCTGATCTGGTGGCTGCTCGTCGGCGTGCTGCTGATCGGCTTTGCCGTCACCGACGGCTTCGACATGGGCGCGACCGCGCTGCTGCCGTTCCTCGGCAAGACCGACGAGGAGCGCCGCATCATCATCAACACCGTCGGCGCGACGTGGGAGGGCAACCAGGTGTGGCTGATCACGGCCGGCGGCGCGATGTTCGCCGCGTGGCCGCTCGTCTACGCGGCGTCGTTCTCCGGCTTCTACTTCGCGATGCTGCTGGTGCTGTTCGCGCTGTTCTTCCGGCCGGTGGGCTTCGACTACCGCAGCAAGCGGCCCGACCCGCGCTGGCGCGCGGGCTGGGACTGGGGCCTGTTCGTCGGCGGCTTCGTGCCGGCGCTGGTGTTCGGCGTCGCGTTCGGCAACCTGCTGCAGGGCGTGCCGTTCAAGTTCGACAGCGACCTGCGCGTGACCTACTACGGCGGCTTCTGGGCGCTGCTGAACCCGTTCGCGCTGCTGTGCGGGCTCGTCAGCCTCACGATGCTCGTCGCGCACGGCGCCGCGTTCATCAAGATGAAGACCGACGGCGCGATCGCGCGCCGCGCGTCGATCGCGCTGCGCGTCGCGTCGTTCCTCGCGGTCGTGCTGTTCGTGCTGGCCGGCGTGCTGGTGGCGTCTTACATCGGCGGCTTCCACATCACCCACGCCGCGCCGACCGACACCGTCGCGAACCCGCTGCTCAAGGACGTCGCCGCCGGTTCGGGCCTCTGGCTCGCGAACTACGGCGAATATCCGTGGATGATCGCGGCGCCCGTCGTCGGCATCGCCGGCGGCGTGCTCGCGCTGCTGCTCGCCGGCTCGAAGCAGGAGAAGACGGCGTTCTTCTGCACCGGCCTGATGATCGTCGGCGTGATCCTGACCGCGGGCTTCTCGATGTTCCCGTTCATCATGCCGTCGTCGCTCGACCCGCGCAGCAGCCTGACCGTGTGGGATTCGACGTCGAGCCACATGACGCTGCAGGTGATGCTGTTCGCGGTGATCGTGTTCCTGCCGATCATCCTGCTCTACACGAGCTGGGTGTATCGCGTGATGCGCGGCAAGGTCACGCACCAGACGCTCGAAGAGAACAAGCACTCGATGTATTGATGCATTGAACCGGGCGGGGCGCACACGTCCTCGTCCACCGTTTCGCAAGGAGTCGAATCATGTGGTATTTCAGCTGGATTCTCGGTATCGGCGTCGCGCTGTCGTTCGGCATCGTCAACGCGATGTGGCTCGAAGCGCGGCAGAAGCCGCAGGAAGCGCCGGTGCGCGCGCGCCGCGACTGACGGCATCGACGCGCGATACGCGCGCGGCCGAGCGCGCGCGCCGCCGCCGTCAGGAAAGGAAAGAACCTCGCTTCGCGCGAGGTTTTTTTTCGTCCCGGCCGCGCGGGCAGGTGCCGTACGTCGATGCCAATTTAGCGCCAGATTGATACCACTTGAATACCAATAAAAGGTTTCATAAGATCGTTGGACACGGCCGCTAACAGGCCGATTCCTTCCGGGTGGGGGAGACATGCGAATTCCATATATGGCGTGCGCCTGCGCGCCGTGTCGACGTCCGTGTGCGAGAGCGCGCGCCGTCGTCGCGACCGTGCGCGGCCGGACGAATGCCGCCGGCTGCCGCCGATGAATCCGCGCCCGCCGCCGCGCCGGTCCGATCGGCACGCATGCCCGCCACCCGTTCCGTAACGCACGCTTCCGCGTGCCGAATGCGCGCGGGGCACCCGCATCGCCCCGCGTGCTGGTATCGCCCGCAGCTCCACTGAAAGACCCGCTCGCAGCGACGTCGCGTCACGACGCCGCTACGCCCCCTTTTTCTCAGGAGTTCGAATGAAACCTACCTTGCCCTCCCTCATTGCCGGTCTGCTGATCGCGGTGCTGTCGCCGGCCGCGATCTCGGCGGCATCAGCGCCGGTGTCGGCCGCTGCTGGCGCGAGCGCCGGCGCCGCCCAGGCGGCCGGTCTCGCGGCGCTGCTGTCGAACGGCCTCGCGTTGCGCGTGGCGGTCGACAACAACCACGCGGCCGCGGCCGGCGTGCCGTGCGCCGATCTCGGCGCCGACGGTGCCGCCTGCGCGACGGGCCGCCTGATCCTGCAGAACCGCGGCCACCAGGCGATCGCCGACGGCGGCTGGAAGCTCTACCTGCACAGCATCCGCCGCCTGCTGCGGATCGATCGTCCGGGCTTCGCGCTGCGGCGGCTCACCGGCGACCTGTACGAACTGACGCCGCAGCCGGGCTCGGTGCGGCTCGCGCCCGGCGAGCGCATCGAGCTGCCGTTCGTCGCCGAATACTGGCTGCTGCGTTACAGCGACGTGATTCCGCGCCCCTATGTCGTCGTCGACGGCGCGCCCCCGGCCGTGCTGCGCTACGACGACACCGACAACGAACTGCGCTACGTCGAATCGCTGCCGGCCGACGCGCAGAACAACTCGACCGGCAACGCGCCGCCGGTGGCCGCCCGCCCCGATCCGGGCCGCGCGCTGCCGAGCGTGAAGCGCGAACAGCCGCTGCCCGGCACGCTCGATCTGCGCGGTGTCGAACTCTCGCTGCCGGACCTGCCGGACGCCCAGGTCGCGGCGCTGCGCGAGCGCGCGACGACCCTCGGGCTCGACGGCGCGCGCGTGCCGGTTCGCGGCGCACTCGCGCCGCGCCGGCTGCCGGCCGACCTCGCGACACCGGGCAGCTACCGGCTCGCGATCGGGCCGCGCGGCGTGCTGATCGAAGGCTACGATCGCGCGGGCCTCTACTACGGCGTGCAGACGCTCTTCTCGCTCGCGCCGGCCGGCGGCGGCCCGATCCCGGCGATGCTCGTCGAGGACGCGCCGCGCTTCACGCATCGCGGCATGCACGTCGATCTCGCGCGCAATTTCAAGCATCCGGCCACGCTGCGCCGCCTGATCGACCAGATGAGCGCGTACAAGCTCAACCGCCTGCACCTGCATCTGTCCGACGACGAAGGCTGGCGCATCGAGATTCCCGGCCTGCCCGAGCTGACCGAGATCGGTGCACGCCGCTGCCACGACCCGAGCGAGACGCGCTGCCTGCTGCCGCAGCTCGGCTCCGGCCCCGACAACCGCTCCGGCGGCGGCTACCTGACGCGCGACGACTACGTGGCGCTCGTGCGCTACGCGGCCGCGCGCTTCGTGCAGATCATCCCCGAGATCGATATGCCCGCGCATGCACGGGCGGCCGTCGTGACGATGGAGGCGCGCTACCGGCGGCTGCATGCGGCCGGCCGCGAGCAGGAGGCGAACGCGTATCGGCTGCTCGACCCGCAGGACACGACGAACCTGACGACGGTGCAGTTCTACGACCGGCGCAGCGACCTGAACCCGTGCGTGCCGGGCGCGCTCAACTTCGCGTCGAAGGTGATCCGCGAGATCGCGGCGATGCACGCGGACGCGCAGGCGCCGCTGCAGACCTGGCACTACGGCGGCGACGAAGCGAAGAACATCTTCCTCGGCGGCGGCTTCCAGCCGCTGAACGGCACCGATCCGAACAAGGGGCGCATCGATCTGGCCGCGCAGGACAAGCCGTGGGCGCGGTCGCCCGCGTGCACGGCGCTGCTCCAGCGCGGCGAGATCAAGTCGATCGACGAACTGCCGACGCGTTTCGCGAAACAGGTGAGCGCGGCGGTCAACGCGAACGGGATCGGCACGATGGCCGCGTGGCAAGACGGCATCAAGCATGCGAACGGGCCGCAGGATTTCAGCACGCGCCACGTGATGGTGTCGCTATGGGACACGATCTTCTGGGGTGCGTCGGACAGCGCGCGCGACCTGAGCGGCAAGGGCTACCTGACGGTGCTCGCGCTGCCCGACTATCTGTACTTCGACTTCCCGTACACGCTCAATCCGCGCGAGCGCGGCTACTACTGGGGCTCGCACGCAACCGACGAGTACAAGGTGTTCTCGTTCGCGCCGGAGAACCTGCCGCAGAACGCCGAAGTGATGGGCGACCGTGACGGCAACCCGTTCGAGGTGACGGGCACGGGGGCCGCGCCGCGCATCGAAGGCATGCAGGGCCAGGCGTGGGGCGAAGTGATGCGCAACGACACCTTCCTCGAATACATGGCCTATCCGCGGCTGCTCGCGCTCGCGGAGCGCGCGTGGCACCGGGCCGACTGGGAGCTGCCGTATGCGGCCGGCGTGCGCTTCAAGCGCGGCGACACGCACCATGTCGACATCGCCGCGCTGCAGCGCGACTGGGCCGGCTTCGCGACGCTGCTCACGCAACGCGAATTGCCGAAGCTCGACCGCGCCGGCGTCGGCTACCGGAAGCCGACCTTCACGCTGACGAATCCGTGAACGGCTGAAGGCATCCGGCGATGCGCGATGCGGGCAAACGCATCACGCATCGCCCGCCCCAAAAAGAAAAAACGGCTTGCGACGCGTACGTCGCAAGCCGTTTTCTTTTGACCGCCTGCCCGAGTCCGCCGCGCGGATCGATCAGGCCGGCTTCACCGCATCACGCCGGTTGTGCGGCCGTGCCGCCGCCCGACGGCGGCAGGCGCGCGCCGAGCTGTTCGGCATAGCGCGCCGCCGCGTTGCCGCAGACGATGTGGAACGTGTCGAGCGACACCCATGCAACGTCGAGCGTGCCGAGACGCTCGCGATCGACCGCCGACGGATCGCGCACGACCACACGCAGGCGCGTGGCGGCCACCGCCTCGAGCGACGCGACGTTGGTCGCCCCGCCGAACACCGCGAGCCAGCGGGCCGGCTCCGGATCGAGCGGCCCGGCGGCCGCGCCCGTGACGGGCTGCGCGGCAGCGCCGGTTGCCGCCGATGCGGCACCGGCCGCGCCGCCGCCGATCGCGGCACGCATCTCGTCGGCGATGATGTCGGCCTCGGGCCCGATGATCACCTGCACGCTGTTGCCGCCGCGCTTGAGCACGCCGCGTGCGCCGATCAACTTCAGTTCCGGCTCCGATACCTTCTCCGGATCGACGACGGTCAGGCGCAGGCGCGTCGTGCACGCATCGACGACCGACAGGTTGGCCGCCCCGCCGAGCGCGGCGATGTAGCGTTGCGCGCGCGGTGCGGCAGCCGTTGCAGCCACGCCCGGCGCGACGAAGCCGCCCGAAGCGTACGATTGCGCGGCTGCGTCGGTCGATGCCGGCTCACGGCCCGGCGTGGCCATGTTGAACTTGCGGATGAAAAAGCGGAACAGCCCGTAGTACGCGGCGCCATACGCGATGCCGAGCGGAATCGCGATCCAGCCCTTCGTCGACAGCCCGTAGTTCAGCACGTAGTCGATCGCGCCGGCCGAGAACGTGAAGCCGAGCTTCACGCCGAGGATCTGGCAGATCGCGAGCGACAACCCCGTCAGCACCGCGTGGATCACGTACAGCACCGGCGCGAGGAACATGAAGCTGAACTCGATCGGCTCGGTCACGCCGGTCAGGAACGACGTCAGCGCCATCGAGAACAGCAGGCCGCCCACCATCGCGCGGCGCTCCTTCGGCGCTTCGTGCAGCATCGCGAGACACGCCGCCGGCAGGCCGAACATCATGATCGGGAAGAAGCCGGCCATGAAGGTGCCCGCGGTCGGGTCGCCCGCAAAGAAGCGGTGCAGGTCGCCGTGCACGATCTCGCCGCCGGCGGGCGGCGTGAAGTTGCCGAACACGAACCACGCGAGCGAGTTGATGATGTGGTGCAGGCCGGTGACGAGCAGCAGACGGTTCAGGAAGCCGAATACGAACGCACCGATCGCGCCCGCCGTCGTCAGCCACTGGCCGGCCGCATCGATCGCATGCTGGATCGGCTGCCACACGTACCCGAACGCGATGCCCAATATCACGCAGGCCAGCCCCGTGATGATCGGCACGAACCGCTTGCCGCCGAAGAACGCGAGGTAGTCCGGCAGCTTGATGTCCTTGTAGCGGTTGTACAGCAGGCCCGCGACGACACCCGCGATGATCCCGGACAGCACGCCCATGTTCAGCTTGGGATCGATGTCCTTCATGATCGCGGTTTCGATCAGGTAACCGATCGCGCCCGCAAGCGCCGCCACGCCGTTGTTGTCCTTCGCGAAGCCGACCGCCACGCCGATCGCGAACAGCAACGGCAGGTTGTCGAAGATCGCGCCGCCGGCGTCGGCGATCATCTTGATGTTGAACACATCCGGCTGGCCGAGCCGCAGCAGGATTCCGGCGACCGGCAATACCGCGATCGGCAGCATCAGCGCCCGACCCAGGCCCTGTATCTTCAGAAACGGGTTCCCGTCCATTCAGTCCTCCAATCCATGTCTCGTCATTAAGCGTCGTTGATCTAATTGCTTTCGTAGTAAAACGGGTCGCGCGCCCCCCGTCGACGTCAGTCGAGCGGCCAGACCTCGCGGCTTGCTGCCCTTACCGCCTGTGCCGAATCGAGCGCGAGCAGATCCTGCGCGCGCTGACGGCACAACTGGTAATCGAGACGGCGCACACGCGCCTTGATGCCCGGCACCGACACCGGGTCGACCGACAGTTCGGTCACGCCGAGGCCCACCAGGACCGGCACCGCGAGCGGATCGCCGCCGAGCGCACCGCACACGCCGACCCACTTGCCGTGCTTTGCCGCGCCGCGCACCGCGATGTCGATCAGGCGCAGCACGGCCGGATGCAGGCCGTCGGACTGCGCGGCCAGGTCGGCCTGGCAGCGGTCCATCGCGAGCGTGTACTGGGTCAGGTCGTTGGTGCCGATCGACAGGAAATCCGCGTGCTGCGCGAGCTGGTCGGCCAGCAGCGCGGCCGACGGCACCTCGATCATCACGCCGACCTCGATCGGCTCGGTACGGCCCTGCGCGCGCGCGAATTCGTCGATGCGCTTTCTCAACCGCACGAGTTCGCCCGCGTCGGTCACCATCGGCAGCAGGATGCGCACCGCGCCGAACGGCTTCACCGCGAGCAGGCCCTGCAATTGATCGTCGAGCAGATCGGGGCGCACCTGCGCGAGACGGATGCCGCGCAGGCCGAGCGCCGGGTTCGGTTCGGGCGGCAGCGTCAGGTAGTCGACTTCCTTGTCCGCGCCGACGTCGAGCGTGCGGATGATCGCCGTGCGGCCCTGCAGCGCGTCGACGATCGACTGGTAGCTCTGCCGGTGTTCGACCGCCGTCGGCGCGGCCTGGCGATGGATGAACATCAGCTCGGTGCGCAGCAGGCCGACCGCGTCCGCGCCGTTGTCGACCGCGGTGTTCGCGTCGTCGAGCGTCGCGATGTTCGCGGCGACTTCGATCGCGCGGCCGTCGACCGTCGCGGCCACCTCGCCGGCCTGTTGCCGGTTCGCCTCGCGCACGCCGTCCAGGCGCTGGCGCTCGTGCCGCGCGCGCTCGACGTCGAGCGCGGTCGGCGCGTGTTCGAGCCGGCCCGCGCTCGCATCGACGACGACCTGCGTGCCGTCCGGAATCGCGTACAGCGCGTCGCCGACCGCCACCAGCGCCGGGATGCCGAGCTGCCGCGCGATGATCGCCGCATGCGACGTCGCGCCGCCGCGCGCCATCACGAGCGCGGTCACGCGCTCGCGATCGAGCGACGACAGGTCGGACGGCGTGAACTCGTCGGCCGCGAGCACGGCCTCGTCGGGCAGCGCACGCGCGGCGCCGGTCGTGTGGCCGAGCGCGCGCAGCACGCGTTTCTCGATGTCGCGCAGGTCGGCCGCGCGTTCGGCGAGCAGCGCGTCGTCGAGCTTCGACAGCGTGTCGATCTGCGTGCGGATCGTCGCGCGCCATGCGAAGCCCGCGCCCTTGCCGAGACTGATCAGGTCGCGCGCCGCGTCGAGCAGCGTCGGGTCCTCGAGCAGCACGCGATGCACCGCGAAGATGCCCGCTTCGCCGACCGCGCCGCGCGCCGAGGCGTTGCGCACCGTTTCGCCGAGTTCGGCGTCGACCGCCTTCAGTGCCTGGTCGAGCCGGCGGCTTTCCGCGGCTGGCGTGCCGGTCGCCTGTTCGGGCGGCACGATGTCCGCATCGTCGAGACGCACCAGCGTGCCGACCGCGATGCCGGGCGACGCGCATACGCCGGCGAGCGTGTTCGGATCGATGGGCGCGCCATCGCGCGGTGCGCCGGTGTGGCGTGCGACCGTCTGCGGCGCGGGCGATTTCAGCCGCGCCGGCTGTTCCTCCACTTCGCCGTGCGCTTCGCGCAGCAGCTCGTGCTCGACCGCATCGACGGCCTGTTGTGCGTGCGCGCCGCGGCCGACCAGTTCGACCGTCGCACCTTCGCCGGCGCCGAGGCCGAGCAGGCCGACGACGCTCGCGATCGACGCCTTGCGGCCGTCGAACAGCACATCGATGGTCGCGTCGAACCCGCGCACGGCTTCACGCGCCCGTGCGGCCGGCCGCGCATGCAGGCCGCCCGGCTGCGCGAGCACGATCTCGCGGCGCACTTCGTTGTGCGCGGCAGCACCAGCCTGCGCCGCCTGCGCGGCGGCGTCGCCCTTGCCGCGCAGCGCGAGCAACGGCGTCTCGCCGGCGGTCGCGAAACCGCTCGCGCGATCGACGACCTCGAACGCGTCGGAATTCGCGATCGCGATCACCGACACGAGCGAATGCGCGTGGCGCGCCACCGCGTCCTGGTCGAACTCGATCAACAGCGCACCCGCTTCGACGCGCGCGCCGGCTTCGACGTGCGCGATGAAGCCCTGCCCGTTCAGCTCGACGGTGTCGATGCCGATGTGCAGCAGCACTTCCGCGCCTTGCGGCGTCGTGATCGTCACCGCGTGGCCGGTGCGCGCCAAATGCGACACGACGCCCGCGCACGGCGCGACGAGCCGGCCCGCGAGCGGGTCGACGCCGATGCCGTCGCCGAACATCCCGCCGGAGAACACCGGATCGGGCACGTCGGCCAATGCGACGATCGGCCCCGTCAACGGGCTGAGCAGAACGATCTGATCGTGGGTGGGGCTCTTCAACTGGGATTCCTCGGCGCGTCTCATCGGCTTTCTCGGCTATCAGTGCGTTTCTGTCACTTTGTTCAGGTGGCGCGGCGTGTCGGGATTGCGGCCGCGCGCGACGGCGAGATCCGCCGCCATCACGTAGAACGAAAGAATGGCGGCGATCGGGTCGAGCGCCGAATGGGCGGACTGCGCGAGCGGCAGCACGGTGCCCGATACGCCGGGCGTGCCGGCGGGCGCCGCGAGCAGCACGGCGGCGCCGCGTGCGCGCATGTCCGCGGCAAGCTGCAGCAGGCCGGCCTGCTCGGGCCCGGGCGGCGCGAACACGAGCAGCGGATAGTCGCGGTCGATCAGCTCCATCGGACCGTGACGGACTTCGGCGCTCGAGAACGCCTCGGCCTGGATGCCGGACGTTTCCTTCAGCTTCAGCGCGGCTTCCTGCGCGATCGCGAGGCCCAGGCCGCGGCCGATGACGATCATCCGCTCGACGCCCGCGAGCGCCCCGACGGCCTGCGACCAGTCGAGCCGGCCGGCCTGCGCGAGCACGTCGGGCAGGCCGCGCAGCGCGGTCATCAGCGCGGCGTCGCGCTGCCAGTACGCGACGATCTGCGCGGACAGCGACAGCATCGCGATATAGCTCTTGGTCGCGGCGACCGACAGCTCGGGGCCGGCAAGCAGCGGCAACTGGTGCTCGCACGCGTCGGCGAGCGGCGACGGCAGCACGTTCACGGCGGCGACGGTGCGTGCGCCGGCTTCGCGCAGCGCGGCCATCGTATTGACGAGGTCGGGGCTCTTGCCCGACTGGGAAAAGGCGATCGCGAGCTGGTCCTGCACCTTCAGCGGCGCCTGCTGCAGCGTCGCGACCGACATCGGCAGCGACGCGACCGGCACGCCGAGGCGGCTCATCGTCAGGCTCGCGAAATAGCTGGCGGCGTGATCCGAGCTGCCGCGCGCGACCGTCAGCGCGACGGCCGGCGGGTGATCGAGCAATTGGCCGGCGAGCGCTTCGACGCGCGCGGTGTCGGCGATCTGCGCGGCGACGACCCGGGCGGACTCGCGCGCTTCCTTAAGCATATTCGACAATCGATTCTCCTTCGACGTAGGTCGCGGTGAGGTTCAGGTCGCGATCGAACACCGCGAGGTCGGCCCATGCGCCGCGCTCGAGGCGGCCTCGATCGGCGACGCCGAGGTAGTCGGCCGCGTAGCGCGACATCCGGTTCGACACGTCGGCGATCGGCAGGCCGAGCGACACGAGGTTGCGCAGCGCCTGGTCCATCGTCAGCGTGCTGCCGGCGAGCGTGCCGTCGGCGAGCCGCACGCCGCCGAGGCACTTCGTCACGTGCTGGCTGCCGAGCCGGTATTCGCCGTCGGGCATGCCGGTGGCGGATGTGCTGTCGGTCACGACGTACAGGCGCGGGATCGCGCGCAGCGCCGCGCGAATCGCGCCCGGATGGACGTGCAGCAGGTCGGGAATGATTTCCGCGTATTCGGCGTGCGCGAGCGCCGCGCCGACGAGGCCCGGGTTGCGGTGATGCAGCGGCGACATCGCGTTGAACAGATGCGTGAAGCCGCATGCGCCGTGCTTGAGCGCGGCGACCGCGTCGTCGTAGGTCGCGAGCGAGTGGCCGAGCTGCACGCGCACGCCGCGCGCGGCCATCTCGCCGATGATCTCGATGTGGCCCGCGATTTCCGGTGCGAGCGTGACGACGCGGATCGGCGCGATCGACAGGTACTTCAGCACCTCGTCGAGCGCGGCCGATACGGCCGCGTCGGGCTGCGCGCCGAGCTTGCCGGGGTTGATGTACGGCCCTTCGAGATGCACGCCGAGCACGCGCGCGCCGCCCGGCGTGCGGGTGCGCGCGACGGCGCCGAGGTTCGCGACGACCTCCATCAGCTCGTCGCGCGGCGCGGTCATCGTCGTCGCGAGCAGGCTCGTCGTGCCGAATTGCGCGTGCGTGCGGACGATCGTTTCGATCGCGTCGCCGCCTTCCATCACGTCGGCGCCGCCGCCGCCGTGCACGTGCAGGTCGATGAAGCCGGGCAGGATGTACGGTGCGTCGTTCTGCGCAGGATCGACGGGCACGCCGTCGAGCGTGGTGATGCGACCGTTCTCGCTATCGAGCGAACCGTGAATCCAGCCGTCGGGGGTGAGGATGTTGCCAGTCAGCATGACGTTCTCTTGATGATCCGGTGACGCGGGCATCCGCGTCGTGATTTGCCAATTCGTTGCGATTCATCGCGCGCGATTGCGTTCCATCGCGCGTGGTGCGCCGGCAGTCTCCCGCGTCAGCGTTTCAGTTCGGCGACGAAGTCGTAGTAGTCGTCGCGGCAATACGTTTCGCTCATTTCGATCGCGCGCTGGTCGGCGCCGTAGCCGATCCGCGTGATCACCAGCAGGGCCGAGCCCGGCTTCACCGCCATCCATTTCGCGATCGCGTGCGTCGCGTTCGCTGCGCGAAAGTGCTGCAGCGCGCGCACGACGGCCATGCCGCGCGCGTCGAGATATTCGTACAGCGACGCGCCGAGCGCCTGCGGATCGGGCACCACCGCGGCGGGCAGCGTCGAATGCTCGACGGCCATCACGATGCCGTCCGCGCGGCGCAGCCGTTCGAGCCGCGCCACCGTCGCGCCGGGCGCGAGGCCGAGATGCGTGGTCTCGTCGCGGCTCGCGGCGCGCAGCGTGCGCGACAGCCACACCGAATCGGGCACGAAGCCGCGCTGCCGCATCTTCGCGGTGAAGCCGACGAGATGCGACAGCGGATCGGCGACACGCGGCGTGATGAAGCTGCCCGCGCCGCGCGCCCGCTTGATCAGTCCCTGCTCGACCAGCAGCGCGAGCGCCCGACGCGCGGTGATCCGCGACACGCCGACCGACACCGACAGCAGCCGCTCCGACGGCAGCGCCTCGCCGGCCCGCCACGCGCCGGCGTGGATCGCGCTCGCCAGCTTGCGGGCGAGCTGCAGATAGAGCGGCGTATCGTCGAGGGGATCGGGCGCCAGTTCGGACCAGCCGGTTTCCATGTGCCTCCGCGTGTCGGACGACGATCTCAGACCGTCGAAAGTGAACGCATTATATAACCACCATAATACCAGTCAACGAACTGGTATTAGCACCGCGAAAATCGCCGAAAGCCTTGCACGGCAAGCGTTTTAGCGCCGGAAAAGCCTTTGTTTACAACGCGGCGCAGGATAGGGATTTACCCGGGGTGGTATGCAAGGGGACAGTTACCGGGTGGGATTCAGGCGTGTTTCGAGAGTGGATATGAGACCGGAATAGAACCAATTGAGCCAACTGGTATGCATCGTGGCGATGTGCCGCCGGGCCGGCGGTTCGCGTCAGGGGAGTCGTTCGGGGGCCGTGGGCGGCGGCGGAATGTCAGTGGAATTCGCGGCTCGACGTGCGCAGGCCGCCGAGCAGCGGCGTCAGATCCTCGAAATGCTGCGCGACGAGGTGTCTTACATCGCTCACGACCTGCCACACGCCGGACGCCGCAAGCAGTTTCGAATCGAGTGTTTCGCGACGCTGCCGCGCGAGCAGTTCGGGCCGGACGATCACGTTCACGCAGCCCGTTTCGTCTTCGAGCGTCATGAACATCACGCCTTTCGCGGTGCCCGGCATCTGCCGCGCGGTCACGAGCCCGCACGCGCGGGCGAGCCGGCCGTCGGGGCGATCGCGCAGTTCGGCCGCGGACGACAGCCGCCGCGCGCGCAGCGCCGGCCGCAGCAACGCGACGGGGTGGCGGTTCAGCGTGAGGCCGGTGGTGTCGTAATCGGCGAGGATCTCGTCGGCTTCGGACGGCGCGCCGAGCGCGGGCTTGTCCGGTTCGTCGATCGGCGCGGCGGCGAGCAGGTCGCGCTCCGGCGCCGCGGCGACCGCTTGCCATAGCGCATCGCGGCGATGGCCGGCGAGCGTCGCGAGAGCGTTCGCGGCGGCGAGCGCTTCGAGGTCGCGCCGTTCGAGCTGCGCGCGGCGGGCGAGTTCGTCGACGCTCATGAACGGGCCCACTACGCGCGCGGCTTCGATGCGGCGCGCGGCGGCTTCGCCGAAGCCGCTCACGAGCGACAGGCCAAGCCGCACGGCCGGCTGGCCGTGTGGCGGCGGCTGGCCGGGCAGCGCTTCGAGCGATGCCTCCCAACCGCTTTGCGTCACGTCGATCGGCAGGACCTGCACGCCGTGGCGCTTTGCGTCCTGCACGAGTTGCGACGGCGGATAGAAACCCATCGGCTGGCTGTTCAGCAGCGCGGCGAGGAAGATCGCCGGTTCGTGGCATTTGAGCCAACTGCTCGCATAAGCCAGTTTCGCGAAACTGGCCGCGTGGCTCTCGGGGAAGCCGTATTCGCCGAAGCCCTTGATCTGCTCGAAGATCTGTTCGGCGAATTCGCGCGTGTAGCCGCGGGCCAGCATGCCGTCGACGATCTTGTCGTGGTAAGGGCCAAGATCGCCCCGGCGCTTCCACGCGGCCATCGCACGACGCAGCTTGTCGGCTTCGCCGGGTGTAAAGCCGGCCGCGACGATCGCGATCTGCATCACCTGTTCCTGAAAGATCGGGATGCCGAGCGTGCGTTCGAGCACTTCCTTCAGCGCGTCGCTCGGATAGGTGATCTTCCCTTTCTCCTCCCCCGCCTTGATCCTGCGCCGCTTCAGATACGGATGCACGGCGCCGCCCTGGATCGGCCCGGGGCGCACGATCGAAACCTCGATCACCAGATCGTAATAGTCGCGCGGCCGCAGCCGCGGCAGCATCGACATCTGCGCGCGCGATTCGATCTGGAACACGCCGACCGTATCGGCGCGGCAGATCATGTCGTAGGTCGCTTCGTCGTCCTGCGGAATGTGCTTCAGCGTGAACGGCTTGCCGTCCTTCGCCGGGCCGCGCCACGCGGTGCGCAGGTCGAACGCGCGATGCAACGCCGACAGCATGCCGAGCGCGAGCACGTCGACCTTCATCAGCCCGAGTGCTTCGAGATCGTCCTTGTCCCACTGGATCACGCGCCGCCCGTCCATCGCCGCGTTCTCGACCGGCACGAGCCGCGTGAGCTTGCCGCGGCTGATCACGAAGCCGCCCGAGTGCTGCGACAGATGACGCGGAAAGTTGAGCAGGCGCCCCGCCAGTTCGGCCCATGCGCGAATGATCGGCGTCGCCGGATCGAGCCCGACCGACGCGAATTGCTGCAGCAGATCGCGGCTGCCGTCGAACCAGCGATGCCCCTTCGCGACACGGTCGACCAGCATCGGATCGACGCCGAGCGCCTTGCCGGTTTCGCGCAGCACGCCGCGCGGACGATACGTCGAGACGGCGGCCGCGAGCGCCGCGCGGTCGTGTCCGTATTTCTGGTAGATGTGCTGAATCACTTCTTCCCGACGCTGATGCTCGAAGTCGACGTCGATATCCGGCGGCTCGCCGCGCTCCACGCTGATGAAGCGCTCGAACAGCATCGTGCTTTGATCCGGATTGACTTCGGTGATGCCGAGGCAATAACAGACCACCGAGTTCGCGGCCGACCCGCGCCCTTGGCACAAGATGTTCCGGCTGCGCGCGTATTTGACGATGTCGTAGACGGTCAGGAAGAACGGTTCGTACTCCAGCTTTGCGATCAGGGCAAGCTCATATCGAATCTGCTTCGCCACTTTCGCCGGCACACCATTCCAATAGCGTCGAGCGACACCTGCCCACGTCTCCTGCTTCAGGTAACTGGTCGGTGTGTGACCGCGCGGCACGAGTTCGAGTGGATATTCATACTTCAGATCGTCGAGTTCGAAATCGCATGCATCGAGAATCGCACACGTCTCCGCGATCTCCGCCGACGAAAACAGCTTCGCGATCCGCCCGCGCGAACGCAGATGCTGTTCCGCGTTCGGTGCGAGCGCATGGCCGCATTCCGACACCGGCATCCCGACGCGGATCGCCGTCATCACGTCCTGCAGCGGCTTGCACGAGCGCCGGTGCATCGTCACGTCGCCCAGCGCGACGACGCGCACGCCGCGTCGCTCGCCGGCCTCGCGAATCTCGTCGCGCTGCACACCATCCAGCGCGCGCTGCAATTGCACGAGCCCGAGCCGCGCCCGCTCACCGAACGTCGCGCGGAACCACGCGACCTGCGCATCGAGCACATTCGCGCGAACGGGATACACCGGCACGAGAATCGCGAAGCAATCGGGCATGCCGCGCAAGTGGGCGAACGCCGCCGGCGGCGCCGACAGCATGCGCGGCGTCAGCGTGTACGTCCCCTTCGGCGCCGCCATCCGCCGCCACGAAATCAGCTCGGCAAGATTGCCGTACCCCTCGCGGTTCTGCGCGAGCAGCACGAGCCCGAACGAACCGGGGCCCGGATCGTGGCCGGGCGCGACGTCATCCGGTGTCACCTCGAAGTACGAACCGACGATCAGCGGCAGCCCGGCCGCCTTCGCCGCGACATGCATGCGCGGCGCACCCGCGAGCGAGCATTCGTCGGTGATCGCAATCCCGCGATAGCCGAGTTCCGCCGCACGCTCGACCAGTTCTTCCGCATGCGACGCGCCATGCAGGAACGAAAAGTTCGAGCGGCAGAACAACTCCGCGTAATCGGGCAGCCCGCTGAAATCCGCAACCATCTTCGTTCACCCGAACAGGCCGTGCAGGAACCAGTGCGGTTCGGACTCGCTTCCAGCTCGCTCCCTGAACACCCAATAGCACGCACCGGCTTCGTCCTGCGCGACGTGGTAATCGCGTGCAGCGAGCTGACCGTCGAACCACCCGGCCTCGATCCGCTCCGGCGACGACATCATCCGCAGCGGTGTATGAAATACCGGCCGCTCGCCGCGCATCAGCAACGGCAGCGGTTCGGCGAGCAGCCACGCGGGACGCGGCGGCACGGCCGGCGGCCCGCCGGCCGGCTTGCCCGCCTGCGCATCGAGCGGCAGCCAGCGGTTCGCCACCTCGGGCCGGTAATCGGCGACGGGCGCCGCGCGCAATACGTTCTCCGCGCCGAGCCGGGCGACCAGCAGTTCGAACAACCGCTCGCGGGTTTCCCGCGTCCCGCCCGGCTCGGGAAAGAGATCGTCGGCCGGCGGCGCGACCGATTCGACGCGCGTGGCCTTCAGGCGCACCGCGATCACCGCGGCCGGCAACTCGACGCGTGCGAGCCGCTCGCCGAGCAGCCGCATGAAATGCGCGTCGTCGCGCACGGGTGCGGCAAACGCGAGCTCGAGCGGCGTCGGCGGCACGGCCTGACGGCCGCGCTCGTGCTCGAGCTCGAACGTCATCGCGGCCAACGACAATTGCCGCGCGGCCAGCCAGCCGCACAGCTGCACGACGAGCCGCCGCGCGGCGAACAGCACGGCTTCCGCGTATTCGACGCGCTCCGGCAATTCGAGCCGCACGTCGAACACGGGCGGCACCGCCATCCACGCGAGCGGCTCGACCGCTTCGCCGTACGCACGATCGAGCGCGGCCAGCAGCGCGGGACCGCAGCGCCGCTGCAGCCCCGCGCGCGGCAGGCGGCGCAGATCGGCGAGCGTGCGGCAGCCGAGGCCGTCGAACCAGCCCGCATACGGACGCGCATCGGGCAGCAGCACACAGGGCAGCCGGTCGAGCGTGCGGACGAGCGAGGCCTGGCGCGCGACGCGGCGCCGGATGCGCGCTCGCGCCGACGTGCGTGCGAGCAGCCACGCGCCGCGCCCGGTCGGCGCGGCGGACAGGCGCGCCGCATAGCCGAGCGCCGCGAGCGTCGCGCGCACCTGGCGGCACAGCGACGGCAAGCCGCCGAACAGGCGCAGGCTCGGACCGACGTCGACGATCAGCGTGGCTTCGTCGTCGAACGCAACGCACGGCGAAAAGCGCAGCAACGCGAGCGCGACCGCGCGCAGCGCATCGGCTTCGCGGGCGGGATCGCGTTCGACGAGCTGCGTGTCGGGCGCAAGCGTGAGCACGCCGCCGCGCTTCATGCCCGCACGCACGCCCTGCCGGCGCGCGGCCGCATCGGCAATCAGCACGACACCCTGCTCGAGCACCGCACTGCCGGCCTCGCCGGCGGCTGCGTCAGACGGCGGCGGGACGCACACGTCGAGCGGCAGGCGCGGCAGATGGATGCCGAGCAAGACGCGCATAGCGGCTCTCCACGATGGGCGACGGCAAATCGAGCACGAGCGGCTCGCTACGCGCAGGCCCGCGACGCTTGACGATGTCGAGCGACACGCCGCCCGGCACCGGATACAGCGCGACGCGCAGCACGGCCGGCGACGGCTGCCGCGCGGCCGACATCGGGCGCAGCATCACGAACAGCGTGTCGCCCGTGCGCGCGGCCGCGAGATGCAGGCGCCGCAGCGCATCGGGCCGCGCGTCCTGCCAGAGCAGCAGTGCGCCGCAACAGCCGGTCTTGAGCGCCTGCTCGGCGGCCCACAGCGCATCGGTGCGACTGCCGGCGCGCAGCCACAGCAGCGTGTCGGCCGGCACGCCGAGACTGGCGAGCGCGGTGGCATGCGGCGACTGCGGCGGCGCGACGAGCGCGAGCGGCCGCCGGGTGCTGACGCTGCGGGCAAGCGCGGGCGCGAGCAACCGCATCTCGCCGCAACCCGGCTGCGCGGCCAGCAGTTCGACGAGGCCGCCGACCGGCCAACCGCCGCCCGGCAGCTCGGCGGACAGCGCCGCGAAGCCCGTATCGATCGTGCGCAGACCGCCGCGCGCAAGCTGCGAGCCGCGCCACAGCGACGGATGAAGGGTTTCGGGGGACAGGGATGACGCGGACATCATGCGGCTCGATGCTGTATGGATATACAGTATAGAGGATCGTGCCGGGCGCTGTCAGGTCTCAACAAAAAGGGACATGCAGATCGTCGGAAGGCCCGGGAGGGCCGGAACGCACGCGTCCGCCGCTGCGAAATCGAAGGTCGTGCCGACGCGACGGAACGGCCGTATTCCGCATACGAAAACGGACCGCTCGACCGACGCCAAACCTGCGCGCCGGCCGGGCGGCCCGAACAGCCGTCCGGTCGATCAGCCCGGATCAGCCTGAATCAGCCGGGATCCGGCGAAAGCAGCCGGGAACACCCGAGAGACCAGCCAAAACAGCCGAAAGCAGCCCCAATCACCCCAGCAACAACGCGTCGTCGTCGAGCTGCTCGTGCCGCACCTTCTCGAACATCTGCAGCAGGTCCGGCACGTCGAGTCCCTTGCGCTGGTCGCCCGACACGTCGAGCACGACCTGCCCCTGGTGCAGCATTACCGTGCGATCGCCGTAGTCGAGCGCCTGACGCATGCTGTGCGTGACCATCATCGTCGTCAGCTTGCTCTCGGCGACGATGCGCGCGGTCAGCTCCAGCACGAACGCGGCCGTCTTCGGGTCGAGCGCGGCCGTGTGCTCGTCGAGCAGCAGGATGCGCGACGGCCGCAGCGACGCCATCAGCAGGCTCACGGCCTGCCGCTGCCCGCCCGACAGCAGCCCGATCCGGTCGGTCAGCCGGTTTTCCAGCCCGAGGTTCAGGAGCCGCAGCTTGTCGCGGAACAGCTCGCGCGACGGGCGATCGAGCGCGGCCCGGAAACCGCGCCGCACGCCGCGCGCCATCGCGAGCGCCATGTTCTCCTCGATCGTCAGCGCCTCGCAGGTGCCGGCCATCGGATCCTGGAACACGCGCGCGACGAGGTGCGCGCGGTCCCACGCGGCCTTGCGCGTCACATCCGCGCCGTCGATCGCGATGCGCCCCGCATCGACGCGCTGATCGCCGCTGACCGCATTGAGGAAGGTCGACTTGCCGGCGCCGTTCGAGCCGATCACCGCGACGAACTGGCCGTCGGGAATCTCGAGCGACAGCCCGCGCAGCGCGCGCGTCTCGATCGGCGTGCCGGGATTGAACGTGAGTTTCAGGTCTTGTGCAGACAGCATGTCATGCCCCTCCGTTCTTGCGCGCGAACAGCTTCTTGCGCGTCGCCGGCAGCACCAGCGCAATCGTGACGAGTGCGGCCGTCACGAGGTTCAGGTCCTGCGCCTTCAGACCGATGAATTCGCTGTTCAGCGCGAGCGCGATGAAGAAGCGGTAGACGATCGCGCCGAGCACGACGGCGAGCGTCGTCAGCACCAGCCGGCGTGCGGGCAGCAGCGTCTCGCCGATGATCACCGCGGCCAGCCCGATCACGATCGTGCCGATCCCCATCGAGATGTCCGAGCCACCCTGCGTCTGCGCGAACAGGGCGCCCGCGAGCGCGACGAGCGCGTTCGACAGCGCCATGCCGGCGAGTGTCGCGCGACCGGTCGCGATGCCTTGCGCACGCGCCATTCGCGGATTCGCGCCGGTCGCGCGCATCGCGAGGCCGAGCTGCGACGAGAAGAACCAGTCGAGGCCGAGCTTCGCGACCACGACGACGATCGCGAGCAGCGCCGGGCGCAGCACGTAATCGGGCATCCAGTCGGGCTGCAGCACGGTGAACAGCGTCGGCTCGGTGATCAGCGGCACGTTCGGCCGGCCCATGATCCGCAGGTTCACCGAGTAGAGCGCGATCATCATCAGGATGCTGGCGAGCAGATCCATGATCTTCAGGCGCACGTTCAGCCAGCCGGTGACGAAGCCGGCCAGCGCGCCCGCGACGATCGCGAGCGCGGTCGCGGAAAACGGGTCGTAGCCGGCCGAGATCAGCGTCGCGGCGACGGCGCCGCCGAGCGGAAAGCTGCCGTCGACGGTGAGGTCGGGGAAGTTGAGGATGCGAAACGAGATCAGCACCCCGAGGGCGACGAGGCTGAAGATCAGGCCGATCTCCAGTGCGCCCAGAAACGAGAACAGAGACATGATGGGAAAATCCTGTTGCTTCCCGGCCGGACGTGTACGGCCGGGCGAAGCGAACGGGCGGCCCGGGTGGGAGCCGCCCGTCCGGCGATGTCGTCGCGGCCCGGATCGGGCCGGCAAGCGCGGCGGTCGGGCCGCGGGCTTACTTGATGACCGTCTTCGCTTCCTTCACGAGATCCGGCGCCAGCGTGACGCCCTGCTTCGCGGCCGCGCCCGTATTGACGAACAGTTCGAGGTTGCTGCTCGTCTCCGACGCGATCGCGCCCGGCTTCTCGCCCTTCAGGATGCGCGCGACGACCTTGCCGGTCTGCCGGCCCAGATCGCCGTAATTGATGCCGAGCGCCGCGATGCCGCCGCGCTTCACGCTGTCGGTGTCGCCCGCGACGAGCGGAATCTTCGCTTCGTTCGCGACCTTCACCAGCGCTTCGTACGCGGACACGACGTTGTTGTCGGTGTTCGTGTAGATCACGTCGACCTTGCCGATCAGGCTCTTCGCGGCCGGGCCGATGTCGACGGTGCGCGGTGCGGCCGCTTCCTTCAGCGCCATTCCCTGCTTCGCGAGGAGCTCCTTGAGCTCCTTCACGACGACGACCGAATTCGCCTCGCCCGGGTTGTAGACCATGCCGACCGTCTTCGCATTCGGCACGACGCGCTTGATCAGCGCGACCTGGCGGTCGAGCGGCAGCTTGTCGGATACGCCCGTCACGTTGGTGCCCGACGGCCCCCAGCCCTTCACGAGCTGCGCGGCGACCGGGTCGGTCACGCCCGAGTAGACGACCGGCACGCTCTTCGTCGCCGCGACGACCGACTGCGCGGCCGGTGTCGCGATCGCGACGATCACGTCGGGCTTGTCGCCGACGAACTTGCGTGCGATCTGCGCGGCCGTGCCCGTGTTGCCCTGCGCGCTCTGGTATTCCCACTTGAGCTTGTCGTCGCCGTAACCTTGCGCCTTCAGTTCGGCGCGCACGCCGTCGCGGATCGCATCGAGCGCCGGATGGTCGACGATCGACAGCACCTTGACCGTCTGCGCGTGCGCGGCGCCGGCCAGCGCGAGTGCTGCGACGCCGGCCGTGATCGAACGGATCGCGAAAGTCTTGAAACGATTCATGGGTGAGTCTCCCCCGTATTGTGTCGGTTCTGGATGATGGATTCCCGCCGCCGTCGGGCGGGCGTCCGCCGCACGTGCGAGACGCGGGCGATCGGCCCGCGCACGCTCCGGGAAAGCGTGCGGCGGCGAACGCACGAGGATACCATTTCCGCAGACCACCGCCTGACTCCGCGCTTTCGCGCGAGCGGCCGATGCGCGGCGCCGCCGCGCCCCCATGAAATGCCTGGAAAGCCCGGCTGGCGGCGCTCCGCGCCGGTCCCGGCGCAACGCGCCAGCCGCGCTCGCGGCTTTACGTTATGCTGTCCGCCGACCCGATCCACACCATCGGAGGGGACATGAAACGAACGATTCGTGCGATCGCCTTCGCGGCCGTCGCGCAGGCGCTGCCGGGCGCGGCATTCGCGCTGACCGACGGCAGCGCGCAATATGACGACTGCATGCTCAATGCGCTGCGCGAAAGCCGCAACGGCGCCGCCGCGCAGTTGATCCAGCGCTCGTGCGACGCGCTGTACCGCAACAACGCGATGCTGCTGCCGCGCGAGCGGCGCGTTCACGAGTGCATCGTGCAGTCGCTGCCCGGCGTGCGCGACAACTACGCGATCCAGCAGATCATGGCGATCTGCTCGCGGCGCGGCGAGATGTAGGGTCGGCGCGCGCCTGCCGCACCAATGAACAAAGGGCCTGCGCGAGCAGGCCCTTTTCGTTCAGCGGTCCGACCGGTGAGCGGCGTTCAGAACGACGCGACCATCGAGCCCTTGAACTGCTTCTTGATGAATTCCTTCACTTCCGGCGACTGGTACGCCTTGACCAGCTTCTTCACCCACGGCTGATCCTTGTCCTTCGCGCGCACGGCGATCAGGTTCGCGTACGGGCTCGTCAGCGATTCGAGCGCGATCGCGTCCTTGGTCGGCTGCAGGTTCGCGGCCAGCGCGTAGTTCGTGTTGATCACGGCCGCGTCGACGTCCGACAGCACGCGCGGCAGTTGCGCGGCGTCGAGTTCGGAGATCTTCAGCTTCTTCGGGTTCTCGGCGATGTCGAGCACCGTCGCGTTGTTGCCGCCCGTGCCGGCGCCCGATTTCAGCTTGATCACGCCTTGCGTCTGCAGCAGCAGCAGCGCGCGGTTTTCGTTCGACGGATCGTTCGGCACCGCGAGCTTCGCGCCCTGCGGCAGATCCTTCAGCGACTTGAACTTCTTCGAGTACACGCCGATCGGCGAGATGTAGGTCAGGCCCGCGCTGACGATCTTGTAGCCGCGCTGCTTCACCTGGCTGTCGAGGTAGGGCTGGTGCTGGAAGCTGTTCGCATCGAGGTCGCCCGAATCGAGCGCCGCGTTCGGCTGCACGTAGTCGTTGAACTCGACGACCTTCACGTTCAGGCCTTCCTTCTCTTTCGCGACCTTCTGCACGACTTGCCACACTTCCGAATCCGGGCCGGCGACCGTGCCGACCTTGATCACCTTGTCTTCGGCGTGCGCGCCTGCCGACAGCGTCAGCGCGGCACCGGTGGCCAGCACGGAAAATACCTTCAGGAGACTGCGACGCTTCATCTGTTTCTCGCTTTCTTGCTTACTTGAAATGGGGCGCGATACGGGTATGCCCCGACTCGCAGGAAGGGCCAAATGGTGTCACAGGATCGGCGGGAAGTGAAATACATCCCGCTCATATGGGTATGCACCCGCGCCGTGCCGGCGGCCGACGCACGACTCGGCCGTTAGTTGCAGTTTTTCTCGACGCATCGGTCCATCGGCCGACACGCGTCACGCCGCCACCGTCTCGTCGGCAACCTTCGCGCCGAAGGCCGGTTCGGCCGCCCGCGCACCGGCCCCGCGCGGCGACGGGCCGCCGGCATCGCCGACCCGGAACGCGCCGACCGCATCGCGCAGCCGCGCGGCCTGTTCCTGCAGCGACGCGGCCGCCGCGGCGGCTTCCTCGACCAGCGCCGCGTTCTGCTGGGTCACCTGGTCCATCTGCGTGACCGCGCGCCCGACCTGCGTGATGCCGCTCGCCTGCTCCTCGGATGCCGCCGCGATCTCGCCCATGATGTCGGTCACGCGCGCGACCGCCTGCAGGATCTCGCCCATCGTCGTACCGGCCTGGCCGACCAGCGTCGAGCCGTTGCGCACGCGCTCGACCGAATCGACGATCAGCGCGCGGATCTCCTTCGCGGCCGTCGCGCTGCGCTGCGCGAGCGAGCGCACCTCGCCTGCGACCACCGCGAAGCCGCGGCCCTGCTCGCCCGCGCGCGCAGCCTCGACCGCCGCGTTCAGCGCGAGGATGTTGGTCTGGAATGCGATGCCCTCGATCACGCCGATGATGTCGGCGATCTTGCGCGAGCTGTCGTCGATCTCGCCCATCGTGCCGATCACGCGGTTCACGACGTCGCTGCCCGTGCGCGCGATGTCCGACGCGTTGTTCGCGAGCCCGCTCGCCTGCCGCGCGTTGTCGGCATTCTGCTTCACCGTCGCGGTCAGTTGCTCCATGCTTGCGGCCGTTTCCTCGAGCGACGCGGCCTGCTCCTCGGTACGCTGCGACAGGTCGTCGTTGCCGGCCGAGATCTGGCGGCTCGCCGACGCGATCGCTTCGGCCGACTGGCGAATCCCGCCAATCGTCGCCTGCAGCCGCGCCTGCATGTCGTGCATCGCGGCCATCATGCTCGTGCGGTCGCCCGCGCGCACCGGCACCGGCTGCGTCAGGTCGCCCTGCGCGATGCGCGTCGCGAGCGCGGCCGCTTCGTCAGGCTCGCCGCCGAGGCTGCCGCGCACGTTGCGGATGATCACCAGCATCGCCGCGCTGATCACGAGGCCGATCACGAACACCACGGCCAGATGGCCGAGCAGCGTCCGGTAGTAGACGGTGTCGATGTCCTTGAGGAACACGCCGCTCGAGATGTTCCAGTCCCACGGCGCGAACCGCGTGACGTAGCTGATCTTCGGTACGGCCGTCTCGCTGTGCGGCAGCCGCCCGCGATATTCGGCGAAACCGCTGCCGGTCGCCTTCGCCGCGTTCAGGATCGTCACGAACAGCGGCTTGCCGTCCGGATCGAGATAGTCGCCGACCTGCGTGTCGACGAGCTTCGGCAGCGTCGGATGCATCAGCACGACCGGCTTCGAATCCATCACGAACACGTAGCCCGAATCGCCGTAGCGCATCGCGGCGAGGCGCGCGAGCGCGTCGCGCTTCGCGTCGGCCTCGGGCAGCGCGCCGTTCTGCGCGAGCGTGTAATAGGCCTTCACGATGCCCGCCGCCGAGTCGACGAGATTCGCGATGCCGGCCTTGCGTTCGGCGAGCATCGTCGCGCGGGTCTCGTAGGCGCTCCATGCGCCGACGCCCAGGAGACCGATCCATACCAGCGCAAGCGCGAGCCACAGCTTGCGATTCAAACTCATTCTGCTCATCTGCGTGCCTCTGTCGATGTCGATGCATCCGGCGCGCGAACGGCCTGCCGCGCGCAAACGGTTGCCCTTTCATTTACGGCAACGAGGCTTGCATCTTGAATACGCGCGGCCGCGGCGAACCGGCGATCGACGGGCACGGCGCCCGTCGCGAGGCCGCGCCGGCGCGACAGACCGCGTCCGCTGTGCTAAAAAGACCGGCCGGCCGGCGCGCGAAGCGCCGGCATCATTCCAGGGCCATCCATGTACGTCATCGACATCCACTACACCGCGTCGCTCGAGCGCATCGACGACGCGCTCGAACGCCACCGCGCGTACCTGCAGCCGCAGTTCGACAAGGGCATCTTCATCGCGGCGGGGCCGAAGGTGCCGCGCGAAGGCGGCATGATCCTCGCGGCCCGCATCGATCGCGACGCGCTCGACGCGATCCTCGAGACCGACCCGTTCGTCACCGAGGGACTCGCCACGTATCGCGTGACGGAATTCCGGGTCACGCGCGCCGCCTCCGGCTTCAACGTGCCGGCGCTGCCGTAACGCGACTTCCGCGCAACGCGCGCATGCCGACGCGCCGCCCGGCGGACAGCGCATGCGCGCCACGATGAGAAAGGGAAAGCGCGACGACGCAGGACGGCCGTCACGCGAAACGCCGGGCCGGGCGCCCGGCGGCCGCCGGTCAGTCGACCAGCAGCTTCAGGTCGTGGACCCACGGAGCCGGGCCCTGGCCGTCGCGCACGAACAGGCGCAGCTTGCCGTCGCGGTCGAACACGTAGCTCGCGGCCGTGTGATCCATCGTGTAGCTGCCGGGCGTCTTGCCGGGCACCTTCGCGTAGTACACGCGGAAATCCTTCGTGACCTTCTTGAGCTGCGCTTCGTCGGCCGGCCGCAGGCCGATGAACGACGGATCGAACGCGGGCACGTACTGGCCGAGCAGCGCCGGCGTGTCGCGCTCCGGATCGACGGTGACGAACAGCACCTGCACGCGTTTCGCGGCATCCGGCCCGAGCTGCTTCAGCGCTTCGGACAATTCGGCCATCGTGGTCGGGCACACGTCCGGGCAATGCGTATAGCCGAAGAACATCACGACCGCACGGCCCTTGAAGTCGGCGAGCGTGCGGATCTTGCCGGTCGTATCGGGCAGCGAGAAGTCGCTGCCGAACTGCGTGTTGCCGGTGATGTCGAGATTCTGGAATTTCGGCGCGTTGTCGCATCCGGCGAGCAGCAGCGCTGCCGTGAATGCGCACGCGAGCATCCAGCCTTGGCGCGCGCGGCGCCCGAACCGTGATTGGAGCATTGCGTTCAAACCGTGCGGTTACACGCCGAGCAGCGGGCGTGCATAGTGATCGACGAGCAGCGCCGCGAACAGCAGCGACAGATAGACGATCGAGTAGCGGAAGGCCTTGCGGGCGAGCTCGTCCGAATAGTCGCGATGGATCTTCCACGCATACGCGAGAAACACCGCGCCGAGCAGCACCGCGCTCGTCAGGTAGACGGCCCCGCTCATCCCGGAAATGAACGGCATCAGCGCGACCGCGAACAGGATCACCGTATACAGCAGGATGTGCAGGCGCGTGAACTTCTCGCCGTGCGTGACGGGCAGCATCGGCAGCCCGGCGTTCTCGTAATCCTTGCGGCGATAGAGCGCGAGCACCCAGAAATGCGGCGGCGTCCAGACGAAGATGATCAGCACGAGGATCCACGCGTCGCCCGGCACCGCGCCGGTGACCGCCGCCCAGCCAAGCGCCGGCGGCATCGCGCCCGACGCGCCGCCGATCACGATGTTCTGCGGCGTCATCGGCTTGAGCAGCAGCGTGTAGATCACCGCGTAGCCGACGAACGTCGCGATCGTCAGCCACATCGTCAGCGGGTTCGTGAACGTATAGAGCGTCCATGCGCCGACGCTGCCGAGCACGGCCGAGAACAGCAGGATCTGCGGCGTCGTGATCTCGCCGCGCGCGGACGGGCGCCACGCGGTGCGGCGCATCATCGCGTCGATCTTCTGCTCGACGAGGCAGTTGATCGCGAACGCGGCGCCGGCCAGCAGCCAGATGCCGACGGTGCCGCCGATCAGCACATGCCACGGCACCATGCCCGGTGTCGCGAGGAACATGCCGATCACCGCGCAGAACACCGCGAGCTGCGTGACACGCGGCTTCGTCAGCGCCATGTACTGGGAAAAGCGGCTACCGGGCGATTGGGAGAGGGTGCTTTGCATGGGGGCGGTCACGCCGGGGCGGCGTCGCGCGCAGGCTGCGCGACACGGCCGGGGCGGCTTGAAAGGATGCGAAAGTTTAACATGACGACGAGCAGCAACAGGATCGCGGCCCCGCCGTTGTGCGCGACCGCGACCGGCAGCGGCCACTGCAGCACGATGTTGGTCAGGCCCGTCACGAACTGCAGCAGGACGACCAGCAGCACGCCGTTCGCGGGCCGCCGCAGCGATTCGAAGCGGCGCATCTTCAGCGCGAACGCGACCAGATAAGCGACCACGACGAACGCGAACGTGCGGTGCGTCCAGTGGATCGAGACCAGCGCGTCCTGCGTGATCGCGTCGCCGTCCTTCGTCATCCCGAGCGCGCGCCACAGGTGAAAGCCGTGCTGGAAATCCATCGGCGGAATCCACTGGCCGTTGCAGGTCGGGAAGTCGGTGCACGCGAGCACCGCGTAGTTGGTGCTGACCCAGCCGCCGAGCGCGATCTGCACGACCAGCAGCACGAGCGCCGCGAGCGCGGCCGCCCGGTAACGCCCGGCCTCCGGGTCATGCGACGGCAGCGGCGTCTGCCGCGCCGCGAGCCAGCCCAGCGTGCCGAGCAGCGTGAGGCCGAGCAGCAGGTGGATCGTGACGATCACCGGCTGCAGCTTCATCGTGACCGTCCATGCGCCGAACGCGCCCTGCACGAGGATCAGCAGCAGCAGGCTCGTCGGCCACCACGGCGACACGTGCAGCGGGCGGCGGCGCAGCCGCGCGGCCCACGCGATCGCCACCTGCGCGATGATCAGCACGCCGATCGCCATCGCGAAATAGCGGTGGATCATCTCGATCCACGCCTTCGTCATGCTGACCGGCCCGGTCGGCATCGCCTGGTGCGCGACCGTGATCGCCGCATGCGCGATGAACGGCGACGACGTGCCGTAGCAGCCGGGCCAGTCGGGGCAGCCGAGCCCCGAATCGGTCAGCCGCGTGAAGCCGCCGAACATCACGAGGTCGAGGGTCAGGAACGTGGTGATCCACACGAGCTTGCGGAACTTGTCGTCGTCGGCCTTCACCCACACGTACGACAGCGGCAGCAGTGCGATGCACAGGCCGATCAGGCCGAGTTGCAGTAGATACGACATCGGAATGGTGCCTCGTCCTCTTGCCTCAACCGATACTCGACCACTTCAGCAGCTTCGTCACGTCCGACTTGATCTTGCTGGGATTCGGGTCTTTCGGGAAACGCATCATCAGGTTGCCGTTCGGGTCGACCATGTAGATGTGGTCGCTGGCCTTCGTGCCGGCATCGGCCGGCAGCCACGCGGCCACCGCGGCCGGATCCGCGACGAGCCGGCGCGTGTCCGGATACGCGTCCAGCACCTTTTGCGGCGTCGCGCCCGCATCGCTGCGCAGCCATACCATCGTGATCCGGTGCCGTTCGCCCGCCTGCGTGACGCGGATCTGGCGCATGAAATAGAGCTTGCGCGCGCAGGCGTCGTCGCACGCGCTGCGGTCGGTCATCACGAACAGCCAGACACCGCGCAGCGACGACAGCGGCACCGTCTTGCCGGTTTCGTCGGTGACCTGCAGATCCGCCGGGATCGGGCGCTGCGGCTCGATCAGCGTGCCGTAATTCGTCGATCCACCCTTCGGCTTGATCACGTAATAGGTGAAGTACGACGCGATCATCGGTGCGGCGCACACGAGACCCAGCAGCACGAGCATCCAGCGGCCGCGCTTGCGGGCCGCGGGCGACATCGGCGCTGCGGCCGGACCTTGACGGGAAGATTGCATGGACAAATCAGACCTCTCGAAACGAACCCGCGGCGCCGGCGCCGCGTCCTGGCATGACGCTCACGCGCCGGTCGACTTCTTCGCCGCACGCCGCGCGGCGTACAGGCCGAAGCCGAGCGCGGCCGCCGCCATCGCCCACCACTGAAACATATAACCGTAATTGCGCTCGACGCCGGTCGTCGCCGCCGGCCAGTCGCGCACGAGCTTGTCGCCGTCGTCGCTCGTCTGCTGGATCACGAACGGCTGCAACGGCAGCCCGGTTTCCTTCGCATACGCGGCGACGTCGAGGTTCTGGCGGATCTTCTGGTGCGCGGCCGACCCGCCTTCGCCGAGCTCGAACGCGCGCGACGCATCGGCGCGCGCGATGCCGACGATCTCGACCTCGCCCGCCGGCGTCGCGAACGGCTCGATCGCCGTGCGATCGGCGATGTTGCGCGGCAACCAGCCGCGATTCACGAGCACGACGCCGCCGCCCGTGAGTTTAAACGGCATCACGACGTAAAAACCCGGCTGGTCGTTATACGGCCGATTGTCGAGGAACACCGCTTGCTCGGGCATGAAACGGCCTTTCGCCCGCACGCGATGAAACTCGATCGACGCGAGCGGAACCGGCTGCGCGCCGAGATCGACCGGCGCCGCCTGCTCGTAGCGCGCGATGCTCGCCTGCAGCGCCTCCTTCTGGTGCGCACGGTCGCGTTGCCAGAAACCGAGACGGATCGTGACGGCGACGACGACGAGGATCAGCAGCGCAGGCAGCCAGCGAATCTTCATCGTGCGGCCCGCCCGGCACGTGCGCGAAAGCGAAGTGCGATAATTATCCTCTTCCTTTCGAATTGCCGTCGTCCGGTTCGTGTCATGCACATACTCGTTCCCATCGCCTTCGTCCTCATCATTGCCAGCATGGGCTCGGCGCTCTACTTCATGATGCACGACCGCGGCCATACGAAGCGCATGGTCTGGTCGCTCGCCACCCGCGTCGGGTTGTCGGTGTCGCTGTTCCTGTTCATCCTGTTCGCGAACTGGATGGGCTGGATCCATTCGACCGGCCTGCCGATCGGACGTTGATGCCGTTGCCGCGCCGGCTGCCGCGACCGCTGTGACATTTCGCCGCACGGCCGCGCCACCAAGCAAAAGCGCCGCCTGACTGAGTCGCGGCGGCGCCGGGGCGGTGTCGGCCGCGGCTTCGCCGCCGCGCCCGCACACCAATGAAAACGGCCCGCGCATCACTGCGCGGGCCGTTTTTCCATTTACAGCCAGTAGACGACGACGTACAGGCCGAGCCAGACGACGTCGACGAAGTGCCAGTACCACGCGGCGCCTTCGAACGCGAAGTGATGATCGGGCTTGAAGTGGCCGCGGATCATCCGCACCAGCACCACCGCGAGCATCGTGCCGCCGAGGAACACGTGGAAGCCGTGGAAGCCGGTCAGCAGGAAGAACGTCGAACCGTACACGCCCGAGTTCAGCGTCAGGTTCAGTTCGTTGTACGCGTGGTAGTACTCGAAGCCCTGCAGGAACAGGAAGCAGATCCCGAACACGAGCGTCGCGGCCAGCCACGCAATCGCCTTCTTGCGATGATCGTCGCGCAGCGCGTGGTGCGAGATCGTCAGCGTCACGCCTGACGACAGCAGGAGCGCGGTGTTCAGCGTCGGGATCGGCCACGGGCCCATCGTCTTGAAGTGACCGGCGAGCGCGGCGGGGCCTTCGTTCGGCCACACGGCGGAGAAGTCCGGCCAGATCAGCTTGTAGTCGAGGCTGCCGAGCTGGTGCAGCGCGATTTCACGCGCATAGAACAGCGCACCGAAGAACGCGCCGAAGAACATGACTTCCGAGAAGATGAACCAGCTCATGCTCCAGCGGTACGACTTGTCGACGTTCTTGCCGTAATGACCGCCTTCCGATTCGGCGATCGCGTCGCCGAACCAGTGATACAGCGTGAAGAGCAACCACAGCAGGCCGAGCAGCGCCGTAAACGGCGCCCAGTCGTGACCGTTGATCCACAGCGCTACCGACCCGAGCATGACCAGCAGGCCGATGGCCGCGCTGATCGGATGCTGCGACGGATGCGGCACGAAATAGTACGGGGTCTGGTTTTGACCGCTCATGCTTGATTCTCCACTTCAGTCCAATTTGTGTACCGGAAACGCTCCGGCTTTATTTCTTGCGCGGCGAGACTGCCGCCGCTCTTTCCTGCACGCCGCGCCGTGGCGCCGCGCACTGCATTCTTTCGTGGCCGCGGGCCGCCCAGCCGCGCGCCGCTCGCCTCAGCCCACGACGGCACGCACGATCAGGATCAGCACGCCGATGAACACGCCGGCCGCGATCAACGCGACGATCAGCACGTGCAGCGGATTGAGCTGCGTCGCATCGGCCTCCAGGTCGCGCCGCTTGCGCACCCCGAAGAACGACCACAGCACCGCTCTCAGCGCCTGACCGAACGTTCCGCTCCGCTTGACCTCCGTCATCGCCCCGCCTCCGTCTTCATGCGTCCGGCTTCGCCGCACCCTGCGCCGCCGTACTGCGCTGCGCCGGGGCCGGCGTGGCCGGTGTATTCAGTTCGAAGAACGTGTACGACAGCGTGATCGTCTTTACGTCCTTCGGCAATTTCGGGTCGATCACGAACACCACCGGCATCTTGCGCGACTCGTTCGCGGTCAGCGTCTGCTGCGTGAAGCAAAAGCACTCGATCTTCTTGAAGAACTCCGTCGCCTGCTTCGGCGCGTAGCTCGGAATCGCCTGCGCGACGACCGGCCGGCCCTGCCCGTTCGTCACGTCGTACACGATCGTCGTCAGTTCGCCCGGATGCACGTCGAGACTGTTGTGCTCCGGCTTGAACCCGAGCGGCCCGCGTGCGTTCGCGTCGAACTCGACCGACACCGTGCGGCTATAGTCGACCTGCGAGTTCTTCACCTCGCGCTCGCTGACATCGCGCTGCACCAGGTTGTTGATGCCGGTGATCTGGCAGATCGCCCGATACATCGGGATCAGCGCGAAGCCGAAACCGAACATCAGCCCGGCCACGACGAAGAGCTTCACCAGCATCGAACGATTGAACGCACGATCCACGGCGCCCTCTTCCGGCTTCGACATACGACGACTTCCTCGCTACTGCGTCAATTACTGCATCAGTGGGTGGACAGCCACCACTGCTTGATCACGACACCCACGAAAAAAACGGCGGCGATGACGAGCAGGGTGAGGCCGAGCCGCTTGTTGCCCGCGCGGATCTGCTCGGGCGTTCGTCTTTCTTGTGGATTCCGGGTCATCTGCAACTTCGCTGAAACTTCGCTGATCCATCGATTCGGCGCCCGCCGCTGCCTGCCTGTGCGGCAGGCAGCGGCGGAACGCCGGGTGACACTTACTCGACGTGCGGCGGTTGCTCGAACGTGTGGAAGGGAGCCGGGCTCGGCACCGTCCACTCGAGGCCGGTCGCGCCGTCCCACGGCTTGTCCGACGCCTTTTCCAGCTCGCCGCCGCCGCGGTAGGCCGGCAGAGCGACCGCGAACAGGAAGTACACCTGCGCGAGGCCGAAGCCGAATGCGCCGATCGTCGCCACCTGGTTGAAGTCCGTGAACTGCGCCGGGTAGTCCGCATAGCGGCGCGGCATGCCCGCGAGACCGACGAAGTGCATCGGGAAGAACGTCAGGTTGAAGAAGATCATCGACGCCCAGAAGTGGATCTTGCCGCGCGTCTCGTTGTACATCCAGCCCGTCCACTTCGGCGCCCAGTAGTACCAGCCCGAGAACAGCGCGAACAGCGAGCCGGCCACCAGCACGTAGTGGAAGTGCGCGACCACGAAGTAGGTGCCGTGATACTGGATGTCGAGCGGCGCCATCGCGAGCATCAGGCCCGTCAGGCCGCCGAACGTGAACACGAACAGGAAGCCGATCGCGAACAGCATCGGCGTTTCGAACGTCATCGAGCCGCGCCACATCGTCGCGAGCCAGTTGAACACCTTCACGCCCGTCGGCACCGCGATCAGCATCGTCGCGTACATGAAGAACAGCTGGCCGGTGACCGGCATGCCCGTGGCGAACATGTGGTGCGCCCAGACCATGAACGACAGGATCGCGATCGACGCCGTCGCGTACACCATCGAGCTGTAGCCGAACAGCGTCTTGCGCGCGAACGCCGGGATCACCTGCGACACGATCCCGAACGCCGGCAGAATCATGATGTACACCTCGGGGTGGCCGAAGAACCAGAAGATGTGCTGGTACATCACCGGGTCGCCGCCGCCTGCCGCGTTGAAGAACGACGTGCCGAAGTGGCGGTCGAACAGCACCATCGTGATCGCGCCTGCCAGAACCGGCATCACGGCGATCAGCAGGTACGCGGTGATCAGCCACGTCCACGCGAACATCGGCATCTTCATCAGCGTCATGCCCGGTGCGCGCATGTTCAGGATCGTCACGACGATGTTGATCCCGCCCATGATCGACGACGCGCCCATGATGTGGACCGCGAAGATCGCGAAGTCCATGCCCGGGCCCATCTGCGTCGACAGCGGTGCGTACAGCGTCCAGCCGGCGGCCGTCGCGCCGCCCGGCGCGAAGAACGAACCGACCAGCAGCACGGCCGCGACCGGCAGCAGCCAGAAGCTGAAGTTGTTCATCCGCGCGAACGCCATGTCGGATGCGCCGATCTGCAGCGGAATCATCCAGTTCGCGAAGCCGACGAAGGCCGGCATGATCGCGCCGAACACCATGATCAGGCCGTGCATCGTCGTGAGTTCGTTGAAGAACTCCGGACGCATGATCTGCAGGCCCGGCTCGAACAGCTCGGCACGGATGCCGAGCGCCATCACGCCGCCCGACAGGAACATGATGAACGAGAACAACAGGTACAGCGTACCGATGTCCTTGTGGTTGGTGGCGAACAGCCAGCGACGCCAGCCGTGCGGGGCTTCGTGCGCGTGGTCGTCGTGCGCGTGGTCCGCGGCTACGTCGTGCCCGATGCTAGACATGAGAATCTCCTAATGCGAATACGTCGACTAACTCAGCGACACGTCAAGCCGCCGGGCCGATCTCGACACGCCGGGCTTCCTTCGCGTCAGCCCCGCCCGTGATCGTTTCCGGCTTTTTGAGAATGATGTGGTCTTCCGCCACGCCTGCTGCCTTCAGCGCATCGCGCACGGCCTGGGCCCGATGCTTCGCCAGTTCGGCGTTCGCGTCGGCCGAGCCGGTCTTGTCGGTGAAGCCCGACAGCGCGAGCTTCGCGTCCGGATGCGCCTTCGCATAGTCGACCGCGGCGGCGATTGCCGCCTTTGCGTCGGCCGGCAGCACGCTCTTGCCCGTCTCGAAGTAGATCGTCGACAGTGCGGCCGATGCCGCTGCCGCCGGCTGCTCGGCGGCCGACGCGGCTTGCGCCGGTGCCGAAGCCGCTTCTGCCGGTGCCGCGCCCGCCGTGTCTTCCGGCATCTTGCCGTTGCGTGCGTCGGCCACTTGCTTCGGCTGCAGCAGGTCGTTCTTGTGGTTGCCCCACGAGTTGCGTTCGTACGTGACGACCGAAGCGATGTCGAGGTCCGACAGCGATGCCCACGACGGCATCGCGCCCTTGCCGTGCAGCACGCGCTCGACGTGGGCCGCGATCGGGCCGTTCACGATCGGGCTGCCGTCCATCGCCGGGAACGCGCCGAGGCCCTTGCCGTTCACCTGGTGGCAGGCCGCGCAGTTCGCCTTGTAGACTTCCTCGCCGTGCGCGACGAGTTCGGCCATCGTGTAGACCTTGTTCGGATCGACCGCCGCGCTGGCGAGCTTCGCCTTCTGCGCGGTGACCCACTTCGCGTAGTCGTCGTCCGACAGGACTTCGACCACGACCGGCATGTACGCGTGTTCCTTGCCGCACAACTCGGTACAGAAACCGCGGAACGTCCCGACCTTGTCGGCCTTGAACCACGTATCGCGCACGAAGCCGGGGATCGCATCCTGCTTCACGCCGAATGCGGGCACGTACCACGAGTGGACGACGTCGTTCGCGGTCGTGATGATGCGGATCTTCTTGTTGACCGGCACGACGAGCGGATTGTCGACTTCCTGCAGATAGGTGTCGGTGATCGGCTTCTTGCCCATCACTTCGTCGCGCGGGGTGGTCAGCGTCGACAGGAAACCGATGCCCTCGCCCGGGCCCTTCACGTAGTCGTAGCCCCACTTCCACTGGTAGCCGGTGACCTTGATCGTGAGATCGGCGTTCGTCGTGTCCTTCATCGCGACGACGGCCTTCGTCGCCGGCAACGCCATCAGCACGACGATGACGAACGGCACGATCGTCCAGATGATCTCGACGGTCGTGCTTTCATGGAAATTGGCGGCCTTGTGGCCCTTGGATTTGCGGTGCGCGAAGATCGAATAGAACATCACGCCGAACACGCCGACGAAGATCACCGTACACAGGATCAGCATCATCGTGTGGAGATCGTAGAGCTCCTCGGCGATTTTCGTGACCGGCGGCTGAAAGTTGATCTCGTTGACACGGGGGCCGCCCGGGCTATCACCGACCGCCAGGGCCGCACCGGCAAAGAGCAATCCGCTGCATGCCAGCACGCCCGCGAGGGCTCGCTTGATTGTTTTCATAGCATCCTTACCCAAAATTTCCATTCAAACCCTCCCCCGTCGCAAGCCGCCGGCCCGTTCCGGCCGATGGCTGCGCCTCGTCAGCCGCAGCGCCTGAGCGACACGCGCAGTTCGTCGGCGAACTGCGCACGCTTGTACTGCGCGAGATGCTGCCCGATTACGACGGTCTGCCCGCGCGACACCAGCCGAATCGGATCGCGTGGCGTCGCACCCGGCTCGACCCGCACCCAGCGCGGGTTGAATTCGATCTGCGTGAGCCGCTCCGCATCCATCCGCTCGATCACGAGCCGGTGCGGAAACAGCCTGATGCGCTCGTAATCGACCGCATGGCGAGCATAGATCGCAAATGCGACACCCACCGCCAGCAACTCGATGCCGGTGAAGGGCATGACGAGCCAGGCCCCTCTCCACATCAGCAACGCCGCGATCGCCAGCGAGAAGCCCGCGAGCGACGCGTAAAACAGCACGAACTGGCGTGGCGACACCGAACAGTTGCGTTTCATGAGCCAATCTTCGAGGATCGGTTCGCTGTCCGCCGTCTCCGCCAAAACCCTCGCTGCTTCCATCGCCGCCTCACGGGAATGGCATGCGATGCATGCCTGCATCGGACTCGTCGCCCCGTATTGCGGGGACCCCGGGACGACAAGCTGACGCATTATAGGCGGGTTCAATGGCATCCACAAGCAAGCGCCTATCGCCCGCCAAGCCAAGCGCGACAAGCTTTTCGGCCGTTTTAGCCGCCAATTCGACCCCGCTTTGCGCCGCTAATTTCAGACATAACAAAACCCCTCTTTACCGCTTTACCGATTCTTCGGACGCCCCTTGCCGATGTCCTCGATGCGCACGATCCCGTGCCCTTCCGCGGTCGTGCGCGGCACGGCCTTCCACGCGTGGCCGTAGATCACCTCGAAGGTCAGCGGAATGGTGCCGTCCTCGCGCCGGCGCGCGTCCAGCGCGTCGCCGAGCGCCGCGCGAAAGCGCCGCGTCGCGTGCCGCGGCACCGTGCGCTCGAACGGATAGGCGCCCCAGCGGCGCACGTCGGCCAGCAGGGAATCGGCGGATTTGTAGGTGACGGTCAGCACTTCCTGGTCCATCACGGGAATCTCGAAGCCGCTCTCGACGAGCATGTCGCCGAGGTCGTGCATGTCGACGAAATCGATCACACGCGCGGCGGGCGGCGCGATGCCGAGCGCCGCTTCGGCGTCCGCGCAGGCCGCGCGCAGCTCGCGCAGCGTGTCGGGGCCGAGCGTGCTGAACATCAAGAGCCCGTTCACGCGCAGCACGCGCTGCCATTCGGGGAAGACGGTATCGGGACGCGAATGCCAGTGGAGCGCGAGATTCGACCAGATCAGATCGAACGCGCCGCCCGGGAACGGCAGCGCGGCGAAGTCGGCCTGCGCGACGCGCGGGCCGCGCTGGCCCAGCGCCCGGCCGAGCGACGCCGGCAGCCAGCGGCGCCAGGAGGTCTGCTCGACTTCGCGCTGACCGGCCCGCGCGAGCATTGCGCCGGACAGGTCCACGCCGAACACCGGCGCTTCCGGAAAGCGCGCGCGCAGCGCCGGGAGATCGTCGCCCGGGCCGCAGCCCGCATCCAGCACGGCCGCGGGGCTCACCTTGATGTATTCGAGGCGCTCGTTCATCCGCTGCGCGATCTCGCGCGGCAGGAACGCAACCGCATCGAACGTGGCGGCACGGCGGTCGAAGATCCGCCGCAGGCGCCTGGCGTCATTGGCCGGACGGCCGGTTGAAGTCGAAGCTGGGGACATGTCGGGCACACTGGCGAAGAGCCCGAAGTATACTCGCTCGCCTCGCAAGCTTCATTGAGGCGGCATGCCAGGAGTGTTGCGATGGTCCGCGGTTCCGCCGAACGCTCGGTGCGCGTCGTTTTGTCGCATGTCGGAACATGGGTCGCGCGCGTTGCCGCGGTCGCGTTGCCGAACCGGTGCGCGCTATGCGGCAATTTGTCACACATCGTGATTTGCGGCGCCTGCGATGCCGCGTACTGGAATGAAGCGCGGCTGCGCTGCGACGTCTGCGCGCTGCCGCTCGGCGTCGGGCACGCGCGATCGTCCGGCGGCAGTCGCCCCGGCGCCGGCCGCGCGGCCGCGTACCGGTGCGACGCGTGCCGCACCGCGCCGCCGCCGTTCGACGCGACGCTCGCGCTCGCCGATTACCGCGCGCCGCTCGACGGGCTCGCGCGCGGCCTGAAGTTTCATGCGCGGCTCGCGCTCGGCGGCGAATTCGCGGCCCGGCTCGCACGGCTGGTCGACGATACGCGTGATGCGCGCGGCTTCGATCTCGTCGCGCCGGTGCCGCTGTCGCACCGGCGGCTCGTCGCGCGCGGCTACAACCAGGCGTGGGCGATCGCGCGTCCGCTCGCGCGCAGGCTCGGCGTGCGGGCGGAGGCTGCCTTGCTCGCGCGCGTCGCCGACACCGCGCCGCAGTCGCGGCTCGACCGGCACGCACGACGCGACAACGTGATGGCGGCTTTCGCGGTGGCAGGCAGCGTCGCCGGTCGCCACATCGCGCTCGTCGACGACGTGATGACGTCCGGCGCGACGCTCGCGGCGGCCGCGCAGGCGTTGAAGGCGGCGGGCGCCGCGCGCGTGACGAATCTGGTTGCGCTGCGCACCGCCAGGGATTAATTAGATAGAGAAGCCGGCCGCCCGCGTGCGGCCGTCACGAACCGGCCGGCCGGATGCACGCGCGCGCTGCGCCGCTCCGGCCGCCCCAGCCCAACCGAAACATGTTCAACGTCGTTCTCGTCGCCCCCGAAATTCCGCCGAACACCGGCAACGTGATCCGCCTGTGCGCGAACACCGGCGCGCGCCTGCACCTGATCGAGCCGCTCGGCTTTCCGCTCGACGACGCGCGGATGCGTCGCGCCGGCCTCGACTATCACGAATATGCACAGATGCGCGTGCACCGCGACTGGGACGCGTTCGTCGCCGCCGAAGCGCCGGAGCCTGCGCGGATGTTCGCGTTCACGACGCGCGGCTCGGGCCGCTTCCACGATCGTGCGTTCCTGCCCGGCGACTGGTTCGTGTTCGGCTCCGAAACGCGCGGCCTGCCCGCCGAGCTGCTCGAACGCTTTCCGAACGAACAGCGCGTGCGCCTGCCGATGCGGCCGGACAACCGCAGCCTGAACCTGTCGAACACGGTCGCGGTGGTCGTGTTCGAGGCGTGGCGTCAGGCCGGCTTCGAAGGCGGCGCATGACGCGCGACGTTCAGCGCGGCTCGATCCGCGCGAGCCGCGCGCGATACAGGTCGTAAATGTCGGACGAGAAGCACGCGAACACCACGCGTGCGAGAGTCGGCGCCTGCGGCAGCATTTCGATCACCGTGCCGACTGCGATGTCGACGGCCTGCTCGGCCGGATAGCGGTAAATCCCGCAACTGATCGCCGGAAACGCGATCGACGTCGCGGCAACCTCTTCGGCCAGCTCGATCGCGCGCCGGTAGCACGATGCAAGCAGCTCGGCCTCGCCGCGCGCGCCGCCATACCATACCGGGCCGACCGCATGGATCACGTAGCGCGCGGGCAACCCGTGGCCGCGCGTGAGCTTCGCGTCGCCGGTGTCGCAGCCGCCGAGCGTGCGGCACTCGGCGAGCAGGCCGGGGCCGGCCGCGCGGTGAATCGCGCCGTCGACGCCGCCCCCGCCGAGCAGCGAGCCGTTCGCGGCGTTGACGATCGCATCGACGTCGAGCGTCGTGATGTCGACGACCTGCGCATCGAGCGTGGTGGAATGGATTTGCAGCATGACGACCTCGCGGAACGCAGGAGACGCTTCAAGCGTAGTCCGCTTTGGCGCCGCGTGCCCGGCGCACCCGTACCGGGCGATCCCGCCGGGCCTACTCCGCGCGCGCGTCGCGGCGCAGCAGACCGCTGACCGCGTCGCGCGGTGCGATGCCGTCGAACAGCACACCGCACACCGCTTCCGTGATCGGCATTTCGATCGACTGCGCGCGCGCGAGCGCCAGCACGGCCTGTGCGCAGCGCACGCCTTCGGCCACGTGGCCGAGCGCGCCGAGGATGTCGTTCAGCGTGCGGCCGGCCGCCAGTTGCAGGCCGACCGTGCGGTTGCGCGACAGGTCGCCCGTCGCGGTGAGGATCAGGTCGCCGAGGCCCGTGAGGCCCGTGAAGGTTTCCGCGCGGCCGCCGAGCGCCACGCCGAGCCGCGACATTTCGGCGAGGCCACGCGTGATCAGCGCGGCGCGCGCGTTCAGCCCGAGACCGAGCCCGTCGGAAATGCCGGTCGCGATCGCCAGCACGTTCTTCACTGCGCCGCCGACCTCGACACCGACCACGTCGTCGCCCGTATAGATCCGCATCGCGCCGTGATGGAACGCGGCGAGCGTGCGCTCGCGGCATTCGACCGACGTGCTCGCCACCGTCAACGCGACGGGCAGCGACTGTCCGACCTCGCGCGCGAAGCTCGGCCCCGACAGCACGCCGTTGCTCCGCTGTTCGGGCAGCTCGGCCGCGATCACCCGATGCGGCAGCAGATGCGTGTCGGCCTCGAAGCCCTTGCAGACCCAGACGATGTGCGCGGGCACGCAGCCTGCGTCGCGCATCGCGCGACACAGCGTGCGCAGCCCGGCCACCGGCGCGGCGATCACGCACAGCGCGTCGTCCGCGGCGCCATGCGCGAGCGCGGCGCCGAGATCGGCGTCGTAGCGCAGCGCGTCAGGCAGCGCGATGCCGTCCAGATAGCGGGAATTTTCGTGCCGGGCCTGCAGCCCGGCGATGAGCGCGGCGTCGCGCGCCCACAAAAGCGTATCGTGCCGCGCGGCCAGATGGCCCGCGAGCGCGGTGCCCCAGGCACCGGCGCCGAGAACGGCTACTTTCATACCCAGCACCGGTCCGAACGAAACGTCAGTTCAGCGTCGTGCCATTCGGCGCGCCGTTCGGCGCACCTGCTGCGCCGCCGGCCTGCTGCTGAAGCTGCGCGAGACGCTGCTCGTACAGCGCCTGGAAGTTGATTTCCGCCAGGTGGATCGGCGGGAAGCCGGCACGCGTGATCGCGTCGGCAATGTTCGAGCGCAGGTACGGGAACAGGATCGTCGGGCACGCGATGCCGACGAGCGGGTCGAGCTGTTCGTCCGGAATGTTGCGAATGTCGAAAATGCCGGCCTGCTTCGCTTCGATCAGGAACGCGACCTTGTCCTTCACCTTCGCGGTGACGGTACCCGACACGACGACTTCGAAGACGCTTTCCGCGAGGCGGTCGGCCTTGACGTCGACTTCGACTTCAACCGACGGCATGTCCTGCTCGAGGAAGATCGCCGGCGAATTCGGCTGCTCGAGCGACATATCCTTCAGGTAGACGCGCTGGATGTTGAAGAACGGTTGGTTTTCGACGTCGGACATGGTGTTTCCCTAAAAGTGGTGACGGGGCGGCCCGGCTGTGCGCCGGCCGCCACGGATGAATCCTGCGCGCCCAAGCCGCGGCGCGGCCGGCGGCCATTCTGCCCTAATCAGGCCGCTTGCAGAAGCGGCACGAGGCCGCCTTCGCGGTCGAGCTTCGACAGATCGTCGTAGCCGCCGACGTGCGTGTCGCCGATATAGATCTGCGGCACCGTGCGGCGCCCCGTGCGCGTCATCATTTCCTCGCGGCGGGCCGGATCGCGGTCGATCAGCACCTTTTCGATCTGCTCGACACCGCGCAGCTTCAGCAGGCGCTCGGCCTGCATGCAATACGGACACACCTGCGTGCTGTACATCAAAACCTTGTTCACTTCGCCACTCCTTGTTTGACGACCGGCATCCCGGCCTGCTGCCAGGCGGCCACGCCGCCTTCGAGCACGTGCACCTCGGCATAACCCGCCGCCTCGACCTCGCGCGCCGCCTTCTGCGACTGCTGGCCGTTCTGGCAGACGAGCAGCACCGGGGTGCTCTTGTTCTTCGCGACCTGCGCAATTTTCGCGCCGATCTCGCCCGCCGCGACCTGACGCGCCGACGGCAGGTGGCCGGCGGCGAAATCGGACGCGGCGCGCAGGTCGATCACGACCGCGTTGCGACGGTTGATAAGCTGCGTCGCCTCCGCGGCGGACAGGCCGCCGCGACCGCGGCGCAGGGCGGGCCATGCGAGCAGGCCACCGGAAACCACCAGGATCGCGATCAGGGCCAGGTTGGTGTAATTGGTAAAGAACGTCACGGAATTCCGCCGAAAGAAGAGAAATCGGATGAGGACAATCCCGCCATTATAAAATAACCGCCTTGCGCGATGGCGGGCCCGGTCCGGGCGCCGCGCGACGCGCCCCGCTTCCCTTCACTACCGACCGCAAGATCCATGTACAAACTCGTTCTCATCCGCCACGGCGAATCGACGTGGAACAAGGAAAACCGCTTCACCGGCTGGGTCGACGTCGACCTGACCGAACAGGGTCGCAACGAGGCCTACCAGGCCGGCGAATTGCTCAAGGAGGCCGGCTACACGTTCGACATCGCGTATACGTCGGTGCTCAAGCGCGCGATCCGCACGCTGTGGCACGTGCAGGACAAGATGGATCTGATGTATCTGCCGGTCGTCCACTCGTGGCGCCTGAACGAGCGCCACTACGGCGCGCTGTCGGGCCTGAACAAGGCGGAAACGGCCGCGAAGTTCGGCGACGAGCAGGTGCTCGTGTGGCGCCGCAGCTACGACACGCCGCCGCCCGCGCTCGAGCCGACCGACGAGCGCGCGCCGTTCGACGATCCGCGCTATGCGAAGGTGCCGCGCGAGCAATTGCCGCTCACCGAGTGCCTGAAGGACACGGTCGCGCGCGTGCTGCCGCTGTGGAACGAATCGATCGCGCCGGCGGTGCGCGCCGGCAAGCAGGTGCTGATCGCCGCGCACGGCAATTCGCTGCGCGCGCTGATCAAGTATCTCGACGGCATCTCGGACAGCGACATCGTCGGCCTGAACATCCCGAACGGCGTGCCGCTCGTCTACGAACTCGACGAGAACCTGAAGCCGATCACGCACTATTACCTCGGCGACCAGGAAGCGATCGCGCAGGCGCAGGCCGCCGTCGCGAAGCAGGGCAAGGCGGGCTGACGCCCGGCCTCGAACCCCGGGCCGCACGCCGCGCGAACCTTCGCGGCCCTGCCGCGGTCGAATCCGCTTTCGAACCCCGCAGCGCGCCCGGCGGTGCCTCGCCGGGCCCTCTGCGGCCTTTTCGACGCTTTTCGCGCCGTTCCACTGAGTTATCGGACGAACAGTTATACTTGTCCGCTACATCCCCGCTACCGCCACGCGCTTCCCGACCGCACCAGATCTCTATGCGAATGAATTTGAAGAACATCGGCCTGATTGCCGCGGGCCTCGCCACGGGCGTGTTCGCCACGCTGCAGGTTTCCGCATCGGCCGAGCAGACCGCCACGGCGCCGCTTCCCCTCGACCAGCTCCGCCTGTTCGCGGAAGTATTCGGGCAGATCAAGCGCGAGTACGTCGAACCGGTCGACGACAAGAAGCTGCTGACGGCCGCGATCAAGGGCATGGTGTCGAGCCTCGATCCGCACTCGTCGTTCCTCGACAAGACCGACTATGACGAGCTCCAGGAGCAGACGAAGGGCCGCTTCGCCGGCCTCGGCATCGAAATCTCGCAGGAAGACGGCCTCGTCAAGGTGATCTCGCCGATCGAGGATACCCCCGCGTTCCGCGCCGGCATCCGTCCGGGCGACCTGATCACGCGCATCAACGACAAGCCGGTGCGCGGCATGACGCTCGACAAGGCCGTGAAGCAGATGCGCGGCGAGCCGGGTACCAAGGTCACGCTGACGATCTTCCGCAAGAGCGACGACCGCACGTTCCCGGTCACGGTCACGCGCGCGATCATCAAGGTCCAGAGCGTGAAGATGAAGATGCTCGATCCGGGCTACGCGTATGTCCGCATCACGAGCTTCCAGGAGCGCACGACGCCGGATCTCGCGCAGAAGCTGCAGGACATCGCGCGCCAGCAACCGAATCTGAAGGGCCTCATCCTCGACCTGCGCAACAACGGCGGCGGCCTGCTGCAGAGCGCGGTCGGCGTGGCCGGCGCGTTCCTGCCGCCCGACTCGGTCGTCGTGTCGACCAACGGCCAGATCCCCGATTCGAAGCAGGTCTACCGCGATACGTACGACAACTATCGCCTGCCGTCCTTCGACGGCGATCCGCTGAAGAACCTGCCGCCGATCTTCAAGACCGTGCCGATGATCGTGCTGACGAACGCGTATTCGGCGTCCGCGTCGGAAATCGTCGCCGGTGCGCTGCAGGATTCGAAGCGCGCGCAGATCATGGGCAAGACGACGTTCGGCAAGGGCTCGGTGCAGACGGTCCGCCCGATGACGGCCGACACCGCGCTGCGCCTGACCACCGCGTACTACTACACGCCGAGCGGCCGTTCGATCCAGAACAAGGGCATCACGCCGGACGTGCCGGTCGATCAGTACGCGGACGGCGATCCGGACGACGTGCTCGTCACGCGCGAGGTCGACTATTCGAACCACCTCGCGAACACGCAGGACCCGAACGAGAAGAAGGAGCAGGAAGAGCGCGATCAGCGCCGGATGGATCAGCTGCGCGTCCTCGAAGAGCAGAACGACAAGAAGACGCCGGAGCAGCGCCAGAAGGATCGCGATCGCAAGCCGATCGAGTTCGGCAGCGCCGACGACTTCATGATGCAGCAGGCGCTCAACAAGCTCGAAGGCAAGCCGGTCCAGGAATCGAAATCGCTGCTCGCCGAGAGCGTGACGAAGAGCCCGGCCGGCAAGGCCGCCGCGGCCGCGAAGGCATCGGGCGCGAGCGCCGCGAAGCCGGCCTCCGCACCGAAGCCGGCATCCGCGCCGAAGTAAGCGCCGGCCGGCATCCAACGGGCCATCGCGGGAAGACCGCGATGGCCCGTTTTTCATGCGCGCCTAAAATAACGAACGTCCGCCCGCCTCGCTCACGAGCCCCCATGAACGACGATCAACTCCTTCGCTACTCCCGCCACATCCTCGTCGACGAAATCGGCATCGACGCGCAACAGCGCTTTCTCGACGCGCATGCGATCGTCGTCGGCGCGGGCGGCCTCGGCTCGCCGGCCGCGATGTATCTCGCGGCATCGGGGGTCGGCACACTCACGCTCGTCGACGCCGATACGGTCGATCTCACGAACCTGCAGCGGCAGATCCTGCACGTGACGGCATCGGTCGGTCGCAGCAAGGTCGAATCGGGGCGCGACGCGCTCGTGCAACTGAACCCCGAGGTGACGGTGAACGCGGTCGCGGCGCGCGTCGACGATGCGTGGCTCGATGCCCACGTGCCGCATGCGAGCGTCGTGCTCGACTGCACCGACAATTTCGCGACGCGGCACGCGATCAATCGCGCGTGCGTCGCGCACGGCGTACCGCTCGTGTCGGGCGCCGCGCTGCGCTTCGACGGCCAGATCAGCACGTTCGACTTCCGCGACGCGGCCGCGCCCTGCTATGCGTGCGTGTTCCCGGAAGACCAGCCGTTCGAGGAAGTCGCGTGCGCGACGATGGGCGTGTTCGCGCCGACCGTCGGGATCATCGGCGCGATGCAGGCGGCCGAGGCGCTGCGCGTGATCGGCGGCATCGGCAAGACGCTGAACGGGCGGTTGATGATGCTCGATTCGCTGCGGATGGAATGGACGACGATGAAAATCGCGCGCCAGGCCGATTGCCCGGTATGCAGGGGCCGGCACTGACGCGCGACGGGCATGCGCCAGGCCGCGCATGCGTGACGTTTCGCCATGGTTAGCGGCGGCGAGAACGCCTAGGCAGCCGCATCCGCCCGCGGCTCGGCGACCGACAGCCGCTGCAGCGCCGCCTGCACTTCTTCCGGCTCGAACGCGGCCAGCACGTCGGCCGTCGGCTTCTCGAGCGCCTTCAGGTGTGCGCGCAGGATCTCCTGCTTCACGACGAGCAACTGGCTCGGGTGCATCGAGAACTCGGTGAGCCCCATCCCGAGCAACAGGCGCGTGAGCGCCGGGTCGCCCGCCATCTCCCCGCACACCGACACCGACACGCCCGCGCGCTTCGCTTCGCGCAACGTGTACGCGATCAGGTGCAGCACGGCCGGATGCAGCGGGTCGTACAGGTGCGCGACCGCGTTGTCGGCGCGATCGATCGCGAGCGTGTACTGGATCAGGTCGTTCGTGCCGATCGACAGGAAATCGAAGCGCTTCAGGAACAGCGGCAGCGCGATCGCCGCGGCCGGGATCTCGATCATCGCGCCGAGGCGCACGTTCGGATCGTACGCGAGCCCCGCGTCGTCGAGCTGGCGCTTCGCCTCGCGGATCAGGTCGAGCGTCTGGTCGATCTCCTGCGCGTGCGCGAGCATCGGGATCAGGATCTTCACCTGGCCGAACGCGGACGCGCGCAGGATCGCGCGCAACTGCGTGAGGAACATCTGCGGCTCGGACAGGCTCCAGCGGATCGCGCGCAGGCCGAGCGCCGGGTTCGGCGCCGTTTCGTAGCCTTCGTCGAGCGCCTCGAGCGGCTTGTCCGCGCCGACGTCGATCGTGCGGATCGTCACCGGCATGCCCTTCATCCACTCGACGGCGCGCTTGTACGCGGCGAACTGCTCTTCCTCTTCCGGCATCTCCTTCTGATGCATGAACAGGAACTCGGAGCGGAACAGGCCAACGCCGACCGCGCCGGCCTCGACGGCCGCCTTCGCGTCGTCGGGCAGCTCGATGTTCGCGTACAGGTCGATCTTCGTGCCGCACAGCGTTTGCGTCGGCGAGAACTTCAGGCGCTGCAGCTTGCGTTGCTCCAGCACCTTCTCGGACTGGCGGTACGAATATTCCTCGAGGACGATCGGCGCGGGATCGACGATCACGATGCCCTGGTCGCCGTCGACGATGATCAGGTCGTCCTGGCGGATCAGCGAACTCGCATGCTGCACGCCGACCGCGGCCGGAATGCCGAGGCTGCGCGCAACGATCGCCGTGTGCGACGTGCGGCCGCCGAGATCGGTGACGAACGCCTGGAACGACTGCGTCTTGAACTGCATCATGTCGGCCGGCGCGATGTCGTGCGCGACGACGATCATCTCGTTCGTGCCGTTCCTGGCCGCGCCGTCGAGCGCCTGCGACGCGGACGGCGCACCGGCGAGCGCCTTCAGCACGCGCTCGACCACCTGCTCGATGTCGGCCTTGCGCTCGCGCAGGTATTCGTCCTCGATGTCGTCGAAATGGCGCGTCAGCAGTTCGAGTTGCTCGGTCAGCGCCCATTCGACGTTGTAGCGGCGCGTGCGGATCAGGTCGATGGTTTCCTGCACGAGCATCTCGTCGCTCAGGATCATCGTGTGGACGTCGATGAATGCGCCGACTTCGCTCGGCGTGTCGTCGGTCAGGTCGGCGCGCAGCGCTTCGAGCTCGCGACGCACGACGTCGCGCGCCGTGCGGAATCGCTCCACTTCGGCGTCGGTCTGGTTGGCCTCGATCAGGTAATGGGCGACGTCGAGCGCCGCCGGCGCGATCAGATAGGCTCGCCCGATCGCGATACCTCGTGAGACGGGAATGCCATGCAGCGTGAAGGACACGCGCACCTCCTCTGTACAAGTAAAGCCGCGGCACACTGCTGCGATGCGCTTATGACCCCGGTTAGCGATTATAAATTCCGCGACTCCCCGCTGACTGCATGCAGCGCAGCATTGCGCATTCCGCATCAATGCTTCCGACGAAAAAAAATGCCGCGGTATCCGCGGCATTCTGACTGGAAACGGCAATGATTCCGCGTCGCGCTCACTGGCCTTCGCCGAACTTGTCGGCGATCAGCTTCAGCAGCGCGTCCATCGCTTCCCGCTCGTCGGGCCCGTCGGTCTCGATCGTCACGGTGCTGCCGATGCCGGCCGCCAACATCATCACGCCCATGATGCTCTTCGCGTTGATCTTGCGCCCGTTGCGTGTCATCCAGACTTCCGACTGGAAGTTGCCGGCCAGTTGCGTAAGCTTGGCCGATGCGCGCGCATGGAGCCCCAATTTATTGACGATGGTGGTTTCTTGTTGAAGCATGATTCTCGGTCGGGTCGGTCGGGACCGCCGGCGGCGCACGCCGGCGGGTCGGTCTAAAACGGAAAACGGAGGCTCAGTGCGATTCGGTGCGCGGCTGCGGTTCGGGCGGAATCGGCGCGCACTGGCCGCAACCGGTTTCCGACGGCGGCGGCGGCGTGCCGGCCGACACCTCGTGGACGCCCTTCGCGCCGCCGGACAGCGCCTTGTCGACCAGCTTGTCGAGCGGCACGGTGCGGTAGCAGACGGCCCGCACGAGCATCGGCAGGTTCACGCCCGCGAGCACGCGCACGTTGTCGAGCTTCGCGAGCTGGCCCGCGATGTTCGCGGGCGTCGCGCCGTACATGTCGGTCAGCACGACCACGCCGTTGTCTTCCCGGAGCCGCGCGAGTTCCGCGTGCGCGAACGCCATCACCTGGGCCGGATCGCTGTCCGCCATCACGTCGATGCAGCCGATGCGGGCGGGCACGCCGCCGTAGATGTGCGCGATGCAGTCCCGCAGCGCGGTGGCGAGCGGCGCGTGCGCGATGATCAGAATCCCGGCCATGTCAGATCGCTCCCGGCCGCCCCTGGCGGGCCGATACCCCGCGGCGGGGCAATGAGCGTAGCGAGTGTGGGGAACGTTTCATGTTCAGCCTTGCAACAGTGTCGGCCCGACCGCCGGGCCTTCGGTGCGCCGATCGCGGCACCGGGCAAGCGGGCATTGTAGCAGGCCGGTCAAGCGGCTCCGGCGACGGGGGGCCTGCGCGGCCGCCGCCGGGGTTGCGCGGAAGGCGGCCTACGCGGCCGCACGCTCCAGCGCGTCGATGAACATCGCGGCGACGTCGAAGCCCGTCTGCTCCATGATCTCGCGGAAGCACGTCGGGCTCGTGACGTTCACCTCGGTCAGCCAGTCGCCGATCGCGTCGAGGCCAACCAGCAGCAGCCCGCGCGACGCAAGCACGGGCCCGAGCGTTGCGGCGATCTCGCGGTCGCGGGCCGTCAACGGCTGCGCGACGCCGAGCCCGCCCGCGGCGAGATTGCCGCGCACCTCGCTGCCCTGCGGAATCCGCGCGAGCGAATACGGCACCGGCTCGCCGCCGATCAGCAGGATGCGCTTGTCGCCGGCCTTGATCTCGGGGATGAACTTCTGCGCCATCACCGAGCGCGTGCCGTCGTGGCTCAGCATCTCGACGATCGAGCCGAGATTCATGCCGTCGGGCTTCACGCGGAACACGCCCATCCCGCCCATTCCGTCGAGCGGCTTCAGGATCACGTCGCCGTGCTCGGCGTGGAACGCGCGCAGCCGCTTCGCGTCGCGCGTGACGAGCGTCGGCGCGACGAACTGCGGAAATTCGCCGATCGCGAGCTTCTCCGAATGATCGCGGATCGACTGCGCCCGGTTGAACACGCGCGCGCCGGCGCGCTCGGCCAGCTCGAGCAGCCACGTCGACGTCACGTACTCCATGTCGAACGGCGGATCCTTGCGCATCAGCACCGCGCCGAACGATTCGAGACGGCGCGCATCGACCGGACCCGCGTCGAACCACGTGTCGCGATGCAGGTCGTCCAGTTCGCCGACGAACGTGATGCGCCGCACGTCGGCCTCGACGGCCGAGCCCGTCCACGCGAGGTGGCGCGGTTCGCACGCGTACACCGCATGCCCGCGCCGAGCGGCCTCCGCCATCATCGCGTAGGTCGAATCCTTGTAGATCTTGAAATGCTCGAGCGGGTCGGCGATAAAAAGAATGTCCATGCGGGTCCTGTACGTAGCGAAGGTCCGTTACACCTGGATGGCTTCGGGGTCGGTCTTTTCCAGTTCGATCGACGACGCGATCAGCGACAGCCGCGCGACGACGCCGTACATGTAGAAACGGTTCGGCGGCGCGGCGCCCGGCTTCGCGCCGGCATCCGGCAGCGCGGTGTGCTCGAAGCCGAGCGGCACGTAGTGCATGCCGGGCGCGTTCAGGTTCTGGTCGCGCTCGCGGCCGCCGTGCGTGCGGTAGAAGCCGCCGACCACGTAGCGGTCGATCATGTACACGACCGGCTCGGCCACCTCGTCGCCGACGCGCTCGAACGTGTAGACGCCTTCCTGCACGATCACGTCGCGCACCGCGAGGCCGGCCTTCGATTCGGCCATCTGCGCGCGCTCGGCCTTCGTCATGCGGCCGATCTCGGCCGCGTCGTGCACGGTCATCACGCCGCGGCCCGCGGTGCCCGCGTCGGCCTTCACGACGACGTACGGTTTCTCGCTGATCCCGTATTCGCGATACTTGCGCGCGATTTTCTTCAGCACGCCGTCGATCGCGTCGGCGAGCGCCTGCTCGCCTTCATGCGCCTGCCAGTCGACGCCTTCCACGTGCGCGAAATACGGATTCACCATCCACGGATCGACGCCGACCATCTTCGCGAACTTCTTCGCGACGTCGTCGTAGCACGCGAAGTGCGTCGACTTGCGGCGCACGGCCCAGCCCGCGTGCAGCGGCGGCAGCAGGTACTGTTCGTGCAGGTTTTCCAGCACGGCCGGGATGCCGGCCGACAGGTCGTTGTTCAGCAGGATCGAGCACGGATCGAAATTCTTCAGGCCGAGGCGGCGCTGCGAACGCTCGAGCGGCTCGAGCACGATCTTCTGGCCGTCGGCCAGCGTGATCGGCGTCATGTCGGTGATGCTGGGGTCGAGCGAGCCGAAACGCACGTTCAGGCCGGCCTGGCGCATGATCGTCGCGAGGCGCGCGACGTTTTCCAGGTAGAACGCGTTGCGGGTCGGCAGCTCGGGAATCACGAGCAGATTCTTCGCGTCCGGGCAGATCTTCTCGATCGCGGCCATCGCGGCCTGCACGGCGAGCGGCAGCACTTCGGACGGCAGATTGTTGAAAGCGCCGGGAAACAGGTTCGCGTCGACGGGCGCCAGCTTGAAGCCGGCATTGCGCAGGTCCACCGAACAATAGAACGGCGGGGTGTGTTCCTGCCATTCGAGCCTGAACCAGCGTTCGATCGCAGGCGTCGCGTCGAGGATCTTCTGCTCGAGTTCGAGCAGCGGACCGTTCAACGCGGTAACGAGGTGGGGAACCATGAATCACTCGCGAGCGGGAGAATGAAGATTGTAGAACAATTGCCTTGCCCATTTGGGGATTGTTCCCGGCTTCACAAGGATATGGAGGAAGTTTTCGGCTATTGACCCGATAGAGTGAAGGGTTATCCGCTACGGCAGCACGCGTCAGGAGAAAAAAAGCCCGCCGGGTAGGCGGGCCGAAGTCGCTGCGCTCATTCGGGGCGGGCGCCGTCGTCGCGGCGGCCCGCCGTCGTTCCGTGTGACTTATTCCACGTGCTCGCCGTGCAGCACCACGTCGAGGCCTTCGCGCTCTTCCTCTTCGGACACGCGCAAGCCGATCGTCAGATCGATCAGCTTCAGCAGCACGAAGCTCAGCACGCCGCTGTACACGAGCGTGATCAGCACGCCCTTCGCCTGCAGCAGCAGGCTGCCGTCCATGCCGCCGATGTCCTTGACCGCGAATACGCCGGTCAGCAGTGCGCCGAGAATCCCGCCCACGCCGTGCACGCCGAACGCGTCGAGCGAATCGTCGTAGCCGAGCTTCGACTTGAGCCACGTCGCCGACCAGAAGCACACGACGCCCGCCGCGATACCGATCACGAGCGCGCCCGCCACGCCGACGAAGCCGGCCGCCGGCGTGATCGCCACCAGACCCGCGACCGCGCCCGACACGATGCCGAGCACCGACGGCTTGCCCTTCGCGATCCATTCGGCAAACATCCAGCCGAGCGCCGCGCAGGCCGTCGCGACCTGCGTCGTCAGCATCGCGAAGCCGGCACGGCCGTCGGCCGCGACCGCGGAACCCGCGTTGAAGCCGAACCAGCCGACCCACAGCATCGACGCGCCGATCATCGTCAGCACGAGGTTGTGCGGCGCCATCGATTCACGGCCGTAGCCGACGCGCTTGCCGAGCACCAGGCACGACATCAGGCCCGCGATACCGGCGTTGATGTGCACCACGGTGCCGCCCGCGAAGTCGAGCACGCCGTCCGCCGACAGCCAGCCGGTCGGCTCCCACACCATGTGCGCGATCGGCACGTAGACGATCAGCGACCAGAGCGTCATGAACACGAGCATCGCCGAGAACTTCATGCGATCGGCGAATGCACCGCAGATCAGCGCCGGCGTGATGATCGCGAACGTCATCTGGTAGACGAAGTACACCGATTCCGGAATCGTCGACGCGAGATGGCTGACCGTCAGCGTCGTCGCCTTGTCGCCCTTGATGTAGCTCATGCCGTGCAGGAACACGCGCGACAGGCCGCCGATGAAGCCGTTGCCCGGCGTGAACGCGAGGCTGTAGCCGACCACCGTCCACAGCACCGTGATCAGCGCGGTGATCGCGAAGCTTTGCATCACGGTCGCGAGCACGTTCTTCTTGCGGACCATACCCGCGTAGAACAGCGCGAGGCCGGGGATCGTCATGAACAGCACGAGCGCGGTGGACGTGAGCATCCACGCGGTGTCGCCCGCGCTGATCTTCGACGAATCGACCGAGAACGGCGCGGTGGGCGCCGCCGGTGCGGCGGCGGCAGAAGCCGCGGCCGATGCGTCGGCCGCGCCCGAAGCGGGTGCGGCAGCGGCGGCGGCGGATGCGTCGGCGGCCGGCGCCGAAGCGGCCGGTGCGGCAGCAGCCGATGCGTCGGAAGCGGCGGCAGCGGGCGCGGAAGCAGCCGCGGTGGAACCAGCCGCGGCGGACGCCGCGTCGTCGGCGAGCGCGGAGCCGACGCCAGCCGCGATCAGCGAGCCGGCCATCAGCAGGGACATCAGAAGTTTGCGCATCTTGGGTTTCCTCTTGTCGCTTGTCTTGTCTGTTCTGTTACAGCGCGTCCGCGCCTGTCTCCCCGGTGCGAATCCGGATCACTTGTTCGATCGGCGTGACGAAGATCTTGCCGTCGCCGATCTTGCCCGTGCGCGCGGCCCGCTCGATCGCTTCCACCGCCTGGTCGACGAGATCGTCGGACACGGCCGCCTCGATCTTCATCTTCGGCAGGAAATCGACCACGTACTCGGCGCCGCGGTACAGCTCGGTGTGCCCCTTCTGGCGCCCGAACCCTTTGACCTCCGTCACCGTGATGCCCGAGACGCCGAGCGCCGACAGCGCTTCGCGCGTCTCATCGAGCTTGAACGGCTTGATGATTGCGGTAATGAGTTTCATGAAGTCCTCTCGCTGGGTTGTCCCGTCGGATGAGTTGGAATGTTGTGACGGACTCTTCTCAGCAACTCGCATGCCATGTTGGTCCGAGCACCGTCTCGAAGGGCTCCGGAACGGGGTCGCATCCCGCAACGTAAGGCGCGAAAGCCCGGCCGAATGGCCAACATGGCCCGGTTTGCTGGCGCGGCGAAAGGATCGTTGCTAGAGTGCACGCACGTCCCGGATCGCCGGGCCATTCACCCATGCGGGCGCCATGCCCGGAATTCGCGCCCCGCGCGCACCATTTCCGGTCATGCGTGCATCATGGGCACGTATGCAACTGAAGATGCACATTTTTTGTGCAAGGAAGGGGAATCACATGAAGCAACCCAGCGACGTTTTCAACGATCTGCAGTCGCGCGTCAGCGATTTGCTGAAAAACTCGCCGGCCAAGGACGTCGAGCGCAACGTGAAGGCCATGCTGTCGCAAGGCTTCTCGAAGCTCGATCTCGTCACGCGCGAGGAATTCGATACGCAGGCACAGGTGCTCGCCCGCACCCGCGTGCGCCTCGAGGAGCTCGAAAAGCGCGTCGCGGAACTCGAGCAGAAGCTCGCCGCCCCGCAGGCCTGACGCCCCACCCGGCCGCAAGGTCCGGGCGCGGGCCGCCTCGTGCAGCTCGCGCCCGCCACCCCGAAGCCGCTCCGCCGCACTTCATCGTCGGTCGTTCTTCGCAGCCCCTCTTCGTCGTCCATCGCTCTTCGTAGTCCATCGCTCTTCGTAGTTCGTCGCTCTTCGCAGTCCGTCGCTCTTCGCAGTTAGTCGTTCCGCAGCACCTCGTTCTTTCTCCGCGCCACGCCGGCAAGCGCGCATCCGATTCCTCCGCGTCCCGCGGCATGCGGCCCCGAACGGCCGTCGTCCGCCTGTTTACAGGAGCCTCGCCATGTCGCTCGCCGTGGTGCGCAGTCGCGCGCCCGCCTCCGGCCGCGCGCCGGACGTCACCGTCGAAGTCCATCTCGCCAACGGGTTGCCGTCGTTCTCGATCGTCGGGCTGCCCGATCTCGAAGTCCGCGAAAGCCGCGAGCGCGTGCGCGCCGCGCTGCAGAACTGCGGGTTCGAATTCCCGGTGCGCCGCATCACCGTCAATCTCGCACCGGCCGACCTTCCGAAGGAATCGGGCCGCTTCGATCTGCCGATCGCGCTCGGCATTCTCGCCGCGAACGGCCAGATCCCGGCCGACGCGCTGGCCGGCCGCGAATTCGCGGGCGAGCTGTCGCTGACGGGCGCGCTGCGGCCGATGCGCGGCGCGTTCGCGATGGCGTGCGGCGCCGCGCGGGACCGGCGTGCGGAGGAATCCGGCGCGGGCCTGGCCGGCGGCCCAGGCGTGGATCCCGGCGCCCCGCGCGATTCGAGCGCGACATCGCGCCCGCCCGAGCTGTACCTGCCGCTCGACAGCGCCGCCGAGGCCGCGCTCGTACCGGGCGTGACCGTATTCGGTGCGCGCGACCTGCCGGCGCTGTGCGCGCACCTCGCCGATGCGCCGGACGGGCGGCTCGCGCCGGTCGCCGCGCCCTGTCTCGACGGCCTGCCGGCACCCGCCGCGCCCGATCTCGCGGACGTCATCGGCCAGCGCGGCGCGCGACGCGCGCTGGAAGTCGCCGCCGCGGGCGGCCATCACATGCTGATGGTCGGCCCGCCGGGGGCCGGCAAGTCGATGCTGGCGGCACGGCTGGCCGGCCTGCTGCCGCCGCTGACCGACGACGAGGCGCTGACCTCGGCCGCGCTGCTGTCCGCGAGCCGGCTCGGCTTCTCGCCCGCGCAGTGGCGCCGCCGGCCGTTCCGCGCGCCGCATCACTCGTCGAGCGCCGCCGCGCTGGTCGGCGGCCGCAATCCGCCGCAGCCGGGGGAAATCACGCTCGCGCACCTCGGCGTGCTGTTTCTCGTTATAGCCGCGACCGACTCAATTAGATTGAAGGGCCAAGTCTTGGCACTTTCAAAGCCATCGGCCGAAGGAGGTCACGCAGGGAAGTGCCAATATGGCACTCGAACAATTGGCACTAGGACAACGCAAAGAAGTTGGCACTTTCACACTACAAACCCGCTTCACTTAATAACTCGGAAGGCTTGCAGTCCAAGGCTCCAGCGATTTTGACAAGATTGAGAAGAGTCACATTGCGCTCACCGCGCTCAATCTTCCCCATGTGACTTCGGTCGATATGCGCAAAATGTGCCAATGTCTCTTGGGAGATAGCAAGGAATTCCCGGCGCGCACGAATTGAGCGGCCCAACGCCTTGAGCCGCTCTTCCGTATCGTTTCGTCCGGATACCCTTTCCATCCGGGTATCGTCCGGTTATCATCTCATGTTGGCCACGGCATTTACGACCCATCCGAGGATGTTGTGCCTCAATCTAGCTCCAAGGTCTGTTGTCTTCGGGAGCTACCTCATTCTTGTTTGGCTTTATGAAAGACATCGCACATCTGGTGAGCGGTAGCGCAACATCCCCAACCCAACGCACTCGTGCTTCGGGGTCGTCAAAAGTGTGGATTGCAATCGAACGCGTCCTCACTTCTCCCCAAGGAGATCGTGATCTCAACTCACGTGATCCAACTATTGCGCATCGATCTCGTGATGATGCCAAGGGCAAGGTATTGAATGGCAAGCGCTACACCGAAGAATTCAAAGCAACCGCTGTGAGGCAGGTAATCGAACTCGGAGGTACCGTGAAGAGCGTCGCAGCCGAACTTGGAATTTCTCAGTGGACCTTGCATCGCTGGCTCCGAATGCAGTCCCAGCCCCCAGCCAATCCACTCGATAACCCCAAGCAGTCGGCCGAAATTCACCGTCTGAGGGAGGAACTACGCCGAGTCACCGAAGAGCGCGATATGCTGAAAAAGGCAGCTGCGTACTTCGCCAAACAGGCGATGTAATCGGTGATTCGCCGTAGTACTGACATCGTGACATGAGGTCGCCAGCCAAGCGATTGATGTGCAGACAGCAACGACTGGCAGCGATCCGCTCGATCTACTTATCATGTGCCGCCTACCGATCTCATGCGGGCGGTCCGTAGAAGAGGCGCCACAAGAGTTCTTCGACGCGACGCGCACCCAACTCCCCCAAACCGACTTCCAGCGGCGCGCCCATTAAGCAGCATGTGAGGCGTGGCAAGAAACCGGCGTGTGTCCGGCACATTTCCCCATGTGTGACATGCAGTAGCAAGAACGCGCGCGAGGCGTTCGCCTTCTCTACTCGTCACGGTCAGTCGCCTTATGCGCCGTCTGCCGATCCTCTGCGAAGCAAGGTGCGCAAACAACGCACATCGCTTTTCGGCATTGCCAGTTGATCTGCTCTAGAAATCCTGGACACAAATGAGTGTTAGTGTTTCGGAGGCAATTTTCCCAATAGGAACGGGAGGTTGGCGATGAAGCGCAAGCAATACTCGGTGGAGCAGATCGTGGCCGCGCTCAAACAAGCTGAGCTGGGCATGCCGGTGGCGGATCTGGTTCGGCAGCTCGGGATATCGGAGCAGACGTATTACCGATGGAAGAAGCAGTACGCGGGCCTGGAGTCGAACCAGGTCCGCGAACTGAAACAACTCCAGGACGAGAACGAGCGGCTCAAGAAGCTGGTTGCGGAACTGAGTCTGGACAAGGCCATCCTGCAGGATATCGCCACAAAAAAGTGGCCGCGCCCGCGCTGAAGAGACAGGCAGTGAGCTACATCGTGGATCACTACGGTCTTCCGACGCAGCGGGCGTGCCGGCTAGTCAAGCAAGCTCGCAGCACCCACTACTATCGCAGCGTCAAGGACCCGCAGACGGCACTGCGTCAACGCATGCGCGAGATCGCACAGACGCGCGTTCGATATGGCTACCGGCGCGTGCACGTGCTACTCAAGCGTGAAGGTTGGCGTGTGAGCCGGAATCGGGTCTATCGGCTCTACGCCGAAGAGCAGCTTCAACTGCGTTCGAAGCTGCCCAAACGCCGCAAGATGGTGGTGTCGCGCCGCGAGCGCTGCGTGCCGGTTCGCCCCAATGAAGTCTGGAGCCTGGACTTTGTCGCGGACCAATTGGCCGACGGTACCCGCCTGCGAGCCCTGACGGTCGTGGACATCTTTAGTCGTGAAGCACTGGCCATTGAAGTGGGCAAGCGCCTGCGTGCCGAGGACGTCGTGTCGGTGCTGAATCGTTTGGTGGCTCAACGTCACGCACCACGGTTCCTGTTTGCCGATAACGGCAGCGAATTCTCGGGTCGCCTGCTGGACATGTGGGCCTACCACTACAAGGTGCAGATCGACTTCAGCCGGCCAGGCAGGCCCACCGACAACAGCTTCATCGAGACATTCAACGGCTCGTTCAGGGACGAATGCCTGAACCTGCATTGGTTCGAATCGTTGGCGGAAGCCAAACGTGAGATCGAGGCTTGGCGCCGCGACTACAATGAGACTCGACCTCACATGGCGCTCAAGGAGCTAACGCCGGGCGAATTCGCCCGGCAATACAGCCTTCGGCCTACGGCCGAAGGCTCATGAAAGACCGAACACTAACGCTCGGCACTGTCCAAGAAATCCAAGCGGTTCATGAAAGACCGAACACTAACGCTCGGCACTGTCCAAGAAATCCAAGCGGTTCAGAAAGACCGAACACTAACGCTCGGCACTGTCCAAGAAATCCAAGCGGTTCATGCCTCCGAAACACTAACACTCATTTGTGTCCAGGATTTCTAGAGCAGATCAGCGCTGCTTATACGAACGTCTCGCGCAAGCTCACCGGGATACGGAACTCGCGCTTCAGCAGCGTGAAGCTGAGCTCGTCGATGCAAAAGCAGAAATCACCAACCTTACACGAGCACTCGCCAGCCTAAAGCGAACCCAGAACGAGTCAACCACGTCGATCTCGCTCACATACGGACCGCGTACCCCATCATCAACTTGAACCACGCAACTCGAGCGAAGAATACATCACGGAGATATTCGACTTCGCCAGCTGACTTCCAGTGAAATGAGCAGTCGAAAATCTATCGAGGAACTAGTTCCGGGGCCTCGGAGCAGATGACCAGCCGCGTCGATCCACGCGTCATCGCCACGTACAAGTGTCGGGAGTCCATGGTCTCTGGATTAGGAATAATAGCCACCTCTGCTTCCAGCCCCTTCAGCAACAAAGTACTCCCGATCGCGCGCCGGGTAAGAGGCCGGCTCTCGTGCCGATTCCGCTCGCGCTCGCGCACCGTGGCCTCTGCAAAAGTGCAGCGGCCGGCCGCCGCCGTGTGCATGGCACGCAAGCAGCCGTACAGAACATCAGGCCGATACACGCGGGCGTTTTCCCGATGGGACAGTGCGCGCAGCGCCTCCGCTGCCAGCAAATAGTTCGGCGTCGCCGCGAAGGCGATCAATGCCGCTTCGGAGGCTGTTGCTGGTGTACGTGCCCTACCATGGCGAAGGCTTTCTAGCCGCGGCAACAAGGCAGCAGTGCCGACCTGCGTCATCGTGTCAGCGGCGAATTGGACCAATCGGGTCAACGCATCCGCCGCTTGCAAGTTGAACGACTGCCCAAAGCTAGTAAGGTCAGCCAAATCCACTGGCTCTACAGCCGTCGCTCCAGGTGTTTGACTCGCCATCTGCCTGCGTCCTCGGGGATTACGGCTGTCACCAATCACTAGGACCTGCCCCTCTGGTGTCGCGGCCGCCGTTAACGCTGCGGCCAAACGCTGCCGCTCAGCTGTTTCCGGTCGCAGCTGAATCCAGACGACCTCGGCGGACGCTTGTCGCAAATCGATATTGCCACCCCCATGCAACACTCTACGGCAATCAAGAAGCCACTGGCCCAATCTTGGCGTACCAGCATTGATCCAACGCCAGGGTTGGACGAGTTCACCGATCAGAGGAAACTGCGCCAGCACATGAGCATCCCAGTCGACCAATTGATTCCCTCGAAACCCAAAGATAGCCTGCATCGGATCACCTAGCACACAAGTAGGCAGCGACGCGGCAAGCGCCGTCACTAAGGCGTGTTGAACCAGATTGCAGTCCTGGTATTCGTCGACGATGAGATGGGCGTAGCTTGCGGCAAGGATGTCGTCCAGATGACCGTCTTGCACAAGTCTGCAGGTAGACTGACGGATGGCCGGATAATCGACATTGGGGTTTCGCAATTCAAGAACCGTAGCCGGGATACCGCTACGCTCCGGAAAGGTACCGACCAATCGCATGGCAAAGCCATCAATGGTGGCCACGCGATATGCCGAAGGTGGCACATTGCCTCGTTGCATGCGGAGCCGCAAGGTGGCCACACCGGCGTTTGTGTGCGTAAGAATGAGGATGGGCTTGGGTCCGGCATGCTGCTTTAGAGTATCGGCAATGATCTGCGTCTTGCCACAGCCGGCCGGCGCGGTCACCGTGCCAAGTCGAAACGTTAGAAGATCGTACTCAGGCGGCATGGGACCAACGAAACACGTTCTTGATCCGTTCAACGAATCCAGCCTCAGAGTGCTCGAGATTGGGGCCGACGATCTCGCGCGCCAGGCGTTCGAACTTGGTGATCGACTTGTACCAACTGTTCTTTTTGTTTCTTGACGCCAAGGCCAGCGACAAACGAACATCTGGTGGGTATGGATGCTGCTGCTGCCGATGCTGCCGAATGGCAGCTAGCGTTATCCTTCCTTGTGACTGCGTGGCGATATGCGCTGCCACAAGTTCCTCATCCAGAAATTCGATTGCGTATTCGAGCAAGGTATCTACCGCCGCATCCGGCAGGCTAAGAAAGAGTTCATCCTCCGAGGCGCGCGCCGGCCTCCACGTGGTCAACGCCCCGCCTGCCGCGAGGTAGGCGTCGGCAAGCTCCTGGGGCAGCGGCTTATCAGCGTCGATCAGCACCATGACGCGATAGCCCAATCTCAACATGGCCAAGCCGCGAACGAAACATCGGTCCGGCTCTCCTCCACCTACATTCACGTAGGCCGCACCTGCCGCCAAAAGTGAACGGAAGCCCGCGTCCGTCCAGTATTGATCCAGGCCACGAATAAGGCCAACCTCACTTGCCCCTTCGCAGACGATCACGCTACGCGCGAGGAACGCCTCCGGATCCAGTCGAATCGTACTCTGCACATCGTCGGCAATACCCACAACGCGTACTTGATGAACACCATCAGGGCCTTTTCGCATCACGAAGATCTGATTGCCGTCGATCTCTCGAACAGCCACGGGCGAATGAGTGGTCAGGAAAACCTGCAGTGGCGGAGGATCCTCCTTAGCCCCTAAGGAATCAAGCAATCGCACAACCCGGTGAGGTTCTAAACCGTACTCCACCTCGTCCACCAGTACGATGGATGCGCGCGGAGCCGCCGCGCGCTGCAAACCCGCAACAAGCAACCGGGAGGACCCCGTACCCAACGACCGCAAGGGAACCCCGTGCTCGTCATGCAAGGCAATAGCACCATCGCCAATGGAGACGGAGTGTGCATCTAGTAGCGCTTGGACCTGCGCACCTACAGGAACCCCTAATTGGCCAGCGGTTCTAGCGACAATTTGTAACGTTTCCGCCAGCTGGCCTCCCGCCTGGCCTCCGAATCTAGCCCGAGCCTCTCGAGCCGCATCGGCTAGTTCAGCCCCCAGGTTGGGACGCTCGTCGGACACGCGATTCAGTACGGATCCGCGGGTCCACGAAAGGTTGGAGTTCGCATAAGCGCCGAGGCGAGCGGGTGCAAGCATGAGCCGGTCTTTCCAGGCGATACTGCGCTCCTGTCCCAGCGCTTGCGCGCGTTGAGACACCAGCGACCATACCGGTTCCAGCTCGCTGTCCACGGTTAGGCGCAGTACGAGGACGGTCTCCAACCCCTGTCGGGGCTCTTCCTCAATCAGCCCGGTGACGACATTGAAGGCCTGTAGATAGTGACCATAGGTATCCAGGTCTTTAAGCGAATCAGGTAATGCGCCCAGCGTCAGGGTGATCTGGATGGGTTGTCTGACATCTAGGCCAAAAAAATCCGTATCACCAAACGAAACATTTCGACGCGCACCTAGGCAGAGGTCGATGGCATCAAGGACGGTGGTTTTGCCGCTATCGCCCGCGCCAATCAGGCAGTTCAACCCAGGAGCGGGAAGCCAACTCATGGATTGAATGGATCTGAAGTGCTGGATCTCGATCTTGAATATTCGCACCACGCTTCTCACCCGTGTGTTGGTATCGACTCCGTCGCTCGCTGCAACTATTCGCCGTTCTTACTTTGATACTCCATCATAGATACGCAGATAGGGGCGCGTGTCACACATACCAAATGTACGTATCCAAGCTTCAATTACGACCAAGCGAACCCAGATACATCTTCTGAACCTCACCTACAAATTCCGGAAGCCATTCACGATCGCCATCGCGAAGCGAATGCCGATACTCCGACGCCGAAATCAAAACTTGACCACGATGCTCACGACAGACCACATCCAGCTCGTCCAAGTACCGCTTTAGGTCTTCGCTATCCAATTCTTGTTGCTTAGGTGTATCAAGAATTAGAAAGCGAAACGGGCGTGTGGTGTCCGCAAGATAGTGCTCGAAGATCGCTGCATGAATGGCCAAAATCAGCCGACTCTTCGTACTTCCCCCAATGATGTCCACCGGTTCGCCGCCAAACCGGAAGCGAAAATCCAAATCGATGTCTACGTCACGTGAGGCGTTTGGAGTGTGTAGGATGTCCATCCACTTCACGGTTAGCTCCCTTATCCGCAGACGCAATCGATTGAAGCCGAGATCGGACTGTCCGCTCCCACTCAACGTGTCAATGCGGTCCAGCAACCGCGAACGCTCCTCATCCAGCCTCACTTGCTTCCAGCGCTCATCTTTTATTTGATCAAGCGTAGCTCGCTGTTGCTCGGCGTCAAGTAACTGACGAGTCAGCGCCTGAGCCGCAAGGACAATCTGACTCGTCGGCGTTCTTTGCTCTGGCTCCTTGAGCTTCGAAAGAATCGCTTTCCGCTCCGAATCTTGATCTGCAATGCGCGCCTCTAGCACCGCAATCTGGGTCTCCGCTCGATTCGTATTTGCTTCGATATCCTTGATCTGATCTTTGAGATATAGAAGGTTTTTTCCATAAGACTCTTTGCTTGTCGAAAACAAGCCACATTCTGAGTTCCCACAGATGTCAAAAAACGTCTCAAACGCTCGCTTAGACTCCTCATTGAGCGATAGCGTCCTGATTTCACCCTCAATCTCTGCACGAATTGATTCGATCCCCGCAAGCCTCGCACGAAGCTCACCATGTTCACGACGCAACTTTCTGAGCTGCTCCTCCTTTACCTGAAGAAGTTCCGTCAGAGCCTCTGCGGCTGCACCTTGAGCATCGACTGATTCGCGAAGATGGTCAATCTGCTCCGTGAGTGTCGCGGCTCTAGCCACTAGAGCCTCGTACGCTTCCGTTGAGTCATCCCGGTCCGCACTTAGATTAGCGACCAACTTCTGTTGATGGACAATTCGCCTCTGAACGGCCTCGAGCTGCTCCCTAGCTTCCAGCAGATCTCGCTTCGCGTCATACGAGTGACGCTGATTCAATCCGAAGGCAAAACGAACCATCTCTACAAACTGATTCTGAATAAAACTATCAGGAGCCCGATATGGCTCGTTGTAGCCACCGTCCTGTCGAACATAGAACACCGGCAGCAGTGTCGATACGTACGGCTGCGTTCTTTGCTTGTTTGTACCAACGAGATCGGGAATTGGCATTCCCAGCGTGCTAAACAGCTGCCGCGAAAACCCGCCTTCGTCAAAAAACTCAAAGGCCTGCCCACCTGTCTCTAGAATCGCGTGAAACTCCGATTGAATATCGCGCCGGACAGTGACCTCGATATCGTCGTGCCGGAAAGTTAATACTGCCGCCTCGCAGTGCTCACAGATGTCATCTCTGAATTTCGTTTTGAACCCAAGGCAAAACGCAATCGCCTGCACGATCGGTGTCTTACCGCTGCCGTTGGGGGCAAACAACGACGTCAGGGGATTGCCGAATTTCAGCGTTGCACTTTCCCACCCGTTTGCACCGCGCGGCAGAATCTTGATCGTGGTTAACTGCATTTACACTTCAGCGCCGATGCGCCGCTCCGCTCGAATGTTGTCGTAACTTCTCTCAATGATCAGCATGGCCTCGGCCAACATCGAGCTTTCCCCCTTGAATACATGCTGGATCACATCGCGTCCTCGCGGTGTCGCATTGACGACCGAAGCACGTGGATCAACCTCAACGAGACCGGCTCTCTCGAGGAACGTAAGCGCTTTAACCGTTCGGATCCTCAGGTTTGCAGACCACCCTATGTCTTGTGTCGACCCTTTAAAACCCGCGACTGTCCTCTCGAGGCACTCGCCAACCAGTTGCCCGAGCTGTGCCGCCGCCGGCTTGCTACGCCCTTTCGAAAGAACCAGGATCACCATTGCAAGCAACGGGAGCTGAAATAGTGCTTCGTTACTCAGGGACGGATGGTATGTTGTCGTCCGCCGCTCTACCGATAAGCGGACGCCATGCCGTGAGGCCTCACGGAAGAAGTTATCGTAGTCCATGGTCATCGCTGCTTCACCCCGACGGAACACACTGCCCCCAACAACAGCTCCCGATCCATCGCTTCAAACTTCTCGCAGATAGGGTCGGCTATAAGATCATTTAGGAGCGTGTACAGCGTAGAAAAATCGCCAGAACCTTTCATCCATTGAGCGTACAGCGCATTGATCTTGTCCATCAAGAAAGTTAGATCAAACGGCGTATAGATGTGTCGAGCTCGCCGATGCCAGAGATCCCAATTCACCTTGCATCGCGAAGCAAACTCGATCATGTCGTCCGTTGCTCCTGACGTCTTCAACCAGCGCTGAAGAATGGAGGCGGTCTTCAAGGCCTTTTTGTCCTCGCCGGCACGCAGCGCGTCATAGACCGCCCGTGAGATACTAAGTACCTCAAGAAGGTCATCCAGTGCGACACCGACCTGATCGGCAAGATCGTGCGGCCTTACGCCTTCAAGCGAAGCTTTCGATTTTTTGAAAACCAAATCCAGCAGGCTGTTCGCTATTTCGTTGGTTTCCTGATAGGTCAGATCGACTTCACTATAATTGTAGATTGCCGTTCGAGCGGCGGATGCGAACACGTCTCTGTCATGGTCGATATACGCGACAGCTGGCCGGAGCGAGAGTTTGCTTAACACCTCATCTGCCTTCGCGGCATCATCGCCCGCATCAATTGCGAAGATGGCATCAAAGTGCTTCGAGAGGAAGGTTGCACACTTTGATTTCGGCAACTTCCCGCGACATTCGTCGACGACGGTTATCACGTCGTCTGTAAAATGAACGTTTGAAAGCAGGGTCACCTCGGCACATGCATCGTCAAACACGATCCCGTGCGTTAGTAATTTCCCTGCGAAGCTATCTTTGATCTTCCTCAAGCTTTCAGCATCGACCCCCTGCTTAATCTTCTTGAACGCGAAGATTTCAAGAAGACTCCATTGGTGGTTCGCCTTCTTCTTTGTCTTTACCTGAAAGAAATGGAAGGTCGTACGTCCACCGACAACCCGACGAACTACAAAATCGTCATGGTAGTCACAATAGACGCACTCAACACCATTGCCCTCAAGGATCTCAAGTGCCGCAAAGGCGGCCGCTTGAAATTGCATGTCGAAACGCGACAGCGTTTCACGTCCGACGTCTTCCCCAGGGGCGACGACTTCTATCGTTTTCATAGATCGCCCATTTATGTTTTCTGCGATGTCATCGCAGCAGGCCACATTTTATCCGGGAACTTGGTCATCTGGCATCCGCAAATGAGGTGCCTAATGCCGAACAACGGTTGCATCGCGCGCCCTACGGCACCACGCGGTTCTGAATGTTGTTCGGCGGCGCCGTGCGCTACCGTCTGCGTGTGCTGCTCGTGCTCGACAACTGCGAGACCGCGCGTGACATCGAACTAGCCGAAGAAAAGCTTACGGCCGGAGAACACGATCTCTTTCTGGTGAGGCTCGGAAAAGGCGAACTTAGCAACGACGTGGCGCGCGCCGTGGCCATCAAGGCCGCGCTGGGCGATCACGCCCACGTGCATGTTGATGCGAACCAGTGCTAGGACGAGGCAGCCGCCACATGGGCGATCGAACGGCTCGAAGCCGGGGGAATCGCCGTGATCGAGCAGTCACTGCCTCGCGCGGATCTAGAAGGAATGCGCCGACTGACCGAAAGGTTTGCGATTCCGTACGAGCGCGACGTTATTAACATACTCTTTGGCGAATGCCACGACATCCAAAATCGCCCGCCAGTTCCTCCCGCCCTGGTTTCTGCCGTATATGTACATTGTCGGCGTGAGGTATGATCGTCCATGCTCATTGGTTTCAATGTCGAAATGCCAATAGTCGGCGTGAATGATCTTGTTGCAGGCTTCACGAAGCTCCAGCTCAATAGCCACATCAGGCACCGTCATGTCACGGATCAGTGTTCCGCAAACGTCCGCTACGAGTTCGAGCACCTGATCGTGCGCATCATCGACTGCGCGTGCGGTCACCGCAAGGCTTAACAATATCCGCGAAATCTCGTCCTCCTCGCATTCCTGGAGGATGAAAAGCGGATCGCGCAGCTCAGCGTTATGCCTCGGCGCGGCGTGGATCCGATCCGCAAATTCCTTACTTGCGAGAAAGATTGCCAACAGGCGGTGCAAATCAATATACGTGGCCTGGATATTCGGCAGGTGCGCCCCCCGGACAGCACCCTGCAGTGGAACAAATTCGGCCATCGATTCCTCCTTCAAAGACGATCAGGTAGTGCCGTCGACGCAGTGAGCTTCGGCATTCTCAGCAGATTCGCCTTGTAGTCCAGCACGTCGCTCTCGCCGATGTCGAATCGGCGCAGTCAATCATCGCTTTCGGCGGTCGCGTCAAAATATGGTGCAGCCGTCCCCATCAAGCCGCGCTGCAAACGCCGCACTATCGTCGCACGAACGGCCTCAGGAGCACGCCCCCTTTCAACAAGGCGTCTGTTTGGGCATTTTTCGCCCACTCGATCAGTACTGCTCTGTCCATGGTCACCAGAATAGCGGAATCGGGGTCGGCGAGGGGGAAGGCGGATCCCCATCCGGCGACCGCGGTGCGAAGACACTTTGCGCACGTTTCGTCGCCCCCTCAAGCTCATCGAACGGGGTCCGGGGCGCTTTCGACGCACCATCCGTCGCGTCTCGAGGCGCAGGTCCGAGTACCGGGAACTCATTAGTCGTTTCTCGCTTCTTCCCCTCGTCGTCAGGGCACCCGCAATCTTCTGGCGTCGAAAGGACTGCGGAAGCGTTGGGGCCAGCGATATCTTCATCTTGCCTTTGATGACGGGTTGAATAGAGTCGAATCCGGCAATAAGTGGCGCTATGGCCTCGGTCACACCGAGAGGTTTTCCAAGGTGAAGAGTCCATGACCGACGCCGCTGGACGCCATTTGGCCGTCAAGCCGACCTTTCCCCTAGTGACCGCCACCGCCCGAACGAAGTCGCTACGGCCCGCGACGTCATAATCCGTGCATTCGCCATAAAACTCTGCCCCCTTCTCCCCTACGACGGCGACACTGATGAGTTGTAGCGCCTCCAAGCGCGTGAACTCAGTGTCGATGAAGAAGCGGTTTACCCAACCGCCACTGCTCTGGGACGGTGCCGACCAAATTGGCCCATTCTGAAATCGACTATCTATCGCCTCTGCCTGTCCTGCGTCCATTCAGCTTGGGAGCCTGCGCTTGCTCCCCGCCTCATTACGAGAGCCCGGGCCCGCCCTCATCCCCCCAACGTCTCAGCCACGCGACCTGCTTGCGGCTCAGATTCTTGACCGAGCGCGCAGTTTGCGCGGACCGAGATTGCATCCGGATGCAGAACAGTGTCGTGATGAAACGTTTTCGCGGGTCATCGACCTTCGCTTAGCTCCCCCTAGAGCGGATCGAAGGCGAAGGGAAGCAACCAGACCACCGCACAGAACGATGCGTCGATGACGGACGCCGACACGCCGACCGTCCACGATAGGCTCCGGATGCCCGCCAACACGTCGCTTTCGGCCAGCGCGACAACCGCGATCAGCGGCGCGCCCGGTATCCGCTGGAACGTATACAACCGCACGACGCCGTCGATGCTCGAACGCGCGGGATAGAAAAAGCCCGAGTCGCTGTCCACCATCCGCTTGAATGATTTCGAGCGACGCAGGCGGTTCATCTGGCCGTCGTTCCACGACGGGTTTCCCGCGAAGATCGTGCCGTCGCGCACGATCGCGCTGCCCCCGTTCGGCCCGACATCGAGACGGGACAGGAGCTGTTCGAAGTAGGTAAGATCGACGGCGGCGACCGCGGTCCCGTTGAACGCATGATCCGGCTGCTCGATACCCCGCGACAGCGCGATGGATTCCTTGCCAGCGCGCGAGCGTGCACGATAGGGCCGGGATACGTAGAGCCCGACGTCGTTCGCATCGCGATGGACCTTGAAGTAGTCGCGATCGTCGAAGTCCCATCGCTGGGTCGAGCTGCAGCATCCGTCGATCAGCCGGCCGTGCCTGTCGGTCACGCCCATGCCGGTCACGTATTGCGCCGCGGTGCGCTCGAACAGCAGGTCGTGCCGCAACCTGACGTCCATGCGCTGCACGGCCGGCTTGCCGAGATCGGCAACCAGCGCGATCAGCGCGGTGTTCGCCGTTTCGACCGTCCTCGCCATCTGGCTCGCCAGTACGGCCGCAACGTTGCGCGACGTCTCGTGCGCGTGCTCGACGACTTCGCTGTGCGCGGCCCATAGCGTCACCGCGCTGATCCGAGCGCCGCGAGCGACATCAGCGTACCCAATGCACCGACGACGAACGGGTTGCATCCGGCCCGTCGGCGATTTTCTCGATCGAAGTGAATGCGGGCGTGCTCGCGCTCGTTTTGAGATGCCAGCCGCAATTGCGCCGGTGCGGATTCAATTCCCGGTTAACGGCACGGTTCACAAAAGATCGAGGCCGGCATGGCCGCCCATCGACCAAATCGGCATCGCGCCGGCGACGCAAGCGTGTGCGGCCACGCGGCAATACACCCGATCGGGGTCCGGACCGATGCCGGTCACGTCGATTGATAACTACATTGCATCAATTATTCTAAAAATTGCACTTATCGTTGGATCGATGCCGCGTCAACATTCCAAAAAACGCCGCTCGATCAACGCTTCTCACCTTTTCGATCCGGCAGCGGATCACCTCGCCTTTGCGATATGAGTAGCCATTTCGGCCAGTGGCGCACATGAACCTTTCATTTTTTTAAATTAGTACTTAGGAGAACGAAGTCCAGAACGAATAGCACAACGCATCCAGATCAACGCTGCAAATCACTTACCCGCTTAGTTGAGAAGGGGTCACCACGGTGGTTTCGGTTCTTATTAAGTGACCGGCGGACCAGCAGCGTGTCTGCCTCAGTCAAAACTCAGATAGCCAAGGAGTATTATCAATGAAAATCTTGAAGGTTATTGTGGCACTCGCATTCATTACTGTCTCTGCAGCATCGGCCTTCGCTCAGAGCCATCCTGGTCCCTGCGAAGTATGGAGTGACCCCGGTTCCGCTTGCCTGAAGTAATTGTAGCTTCGTGGCAAAGTGCGGTAGGCGTTCGTCCCGGATACCGGCCGCACTACCTGACATTCTTCGTTGACCAACCGCTGATGCGTGATGGCCTATTCCTCGAGACGAGTGGGATTCAATCCCAGCGGGACCACTGAACCGATAACCGGTCACGACTTTCGTACAAATGCTTCAATGAACCTACATGAGATGGGGTGGAAGGACGAAGTGGTCGAGGTGCAACTGTCGCATAAAGATAAGGACGGACTCGGTCGACATACAACCATGCCACGTACTTGGCAGAGCGCGGTGAAATGATGCAAGCATGGGCTGATCGAAATTCAGCCACACGACTCGCCCCCCCCTGCGAGCTCTGTTGGGCGCTCACTCTACTCGCAAGCGTGGCAGTCGTTGCGACGATAGCGCCTGATAAAACACTTGCGCGAGTCGCATCGACGTTCCTCCGCATCTCCCCTCCCAACATGCGCGGCAACTGTGTGCTTTTTTGGTTCAACCTACGGCAGTCCCGATCGTCGATGTTCCCGTCAATCGGCAAACGAACTCGAGTGCTGTCACGATTCCCAACACGAGCATTGGCGAAAAATCCATATCTTTGAACGCATGCGTACTATATCAAGTATAGGCGAATTGGCATCCTGGCATCAAAACATCGATTCAGTGCCTTGCTCGATACACGAGCGACCGCTCGAGGCGTGAGGCCGGTAACGAGCTCAAGCGCCACCGGCGTCGGACAACGCCAGGTGAACACCCAGCGCCTCATGCCGCCCTTCACGTACCGTCAAAAGATGTGCCGCATGCCGATCCGCAGCGCGAGTTGGTTTCGACCGGACGATGGACCGAACAGCGTGATTTGCGCTTGCGCGCCGTTGCCGGACGTACGTTGGAATGCGGCGGTCGCGTATATGTCCGTACGCTTCGAAAGAGAATAGTCGAACGTTGTGTTGACTTGCTGCGCCTTGTTTCCATTGAGTACCGCGTTTCCGTCCATGAACTGATAAGCCACGGCGATACGCAGGAAAGGGTTGACGGGATACATGCCACCGACCTCGTAGACATTCACGGCTCCGCCGGTTGCCGTATTTCTCGTATTTGTATAGAGAAGGTCGACATAGGCGGGGCCGACAAACACACCGCCACCGAGGCCAAAGTTCCGGATCCCCGAATTCCCGTTGTTCATGGTCGGGTAACGAACATACGTGTAGGCAGCGTCGAGATTGAACAGACTGTTACCATAGTCGATGCCGAAGCTCTGCGAGCTATTTTGCGAAAATGCACCTGCCACACCGCCGAATCCGTACATGGCGCCAAAACTGAATCCCTTGATATCCGGACTCTCGTACTTGATCGCGTTGGAGACACGCTGCCCCGATACGCGATCGAAATCGAACCCGCCAGCTGGTAGATTGGGAACATCCAACGCGTTGAAGGGGCCTTGACGGAGGTTCTGAAGCGTAATGACCGGAAACTCCGGGCCGTAGCGGCGAATCGCCAGCGACGTAAACATGAAGTCATACTGATTACCCAATGTCACACGGCCCCATTTTTTGTCCGCCAACGCCAGATAGGTCTGTCGACCGAACGTATTTCCGATCGACGCACCAGTTCCCTCATTGAATTGCCCCTCGATCACAAATGTCGCCGACAGCCCTCCCCCCAAGTCTTCCTTGCCGCGGAATCCGAACAAGTTCGGCGCAATCACACCACTACCGAAAGAGAACTGCCTGTGCCCTCCGACGTTGCTGACGTAATCGAGGCCTGTATCCATTACCCCGTATATTTCGACGCTGCTTTGCGCATGTGCAGCGATCGCCACGCATCCGAACGATGCAGCAACCGCAACAGTCAATGCGGCAGTCCTGCACTTGATTGCCTCCCCTTTCATCCCTGCTCTCCTCTCGCCGATCAAGATTGAACTTCGATAGCTGCACCCGATGGTGTGTCGTCCATGACCGGGCACGACTCGATCATCAAAGTCCAAAAGTCGTCCAGCCATCCAATTTCTGCACGATTAATCCGAATGACGAAGATTAGTACGCCTACATCATCGACGTCGAACTGAATGCTCCTGGCGCTGCAATTGGGTCGCCGGGCAACGCAGCGTGATCGCGGTATGCGAGACCGCAATCTCGCAAGATATCGGGGATGCTTGATGTCGGAATATCATCTGACTCGAGATCGCGAACGGAGGAGTCGAGAGGGAACGCGTGCATGTCCGGTTGCGGCGACGGGTCCACTTCGTACCGGGAATCGACGCCGAGGAGGCGATAGCGCATGAGGACTGCGAGTCCGGGATAGATATCCCAGGAGCGAGGCGTATATGCACGGCAAAAAAATTCGGGGGCACCAAGCCAACCGTGCCCCCCAACCAGCTAAGTGCTTAACGCTCCACCAGCGCGAGTACCCGGCACGGGCTACCCGAACCGCGCTTGATCTTCAGCGGCGGCGTAATCAGCATCGATCCAGTGGGCGGCAAACGGTCCAGGTTCGCCAGGCTCGACAGGCCGAACTTGTTGCTGCCGTGCATCGTATGGTGACACGGGAACGGCTTCGCAAACGTGTAGGCCTGCCCGGCGTCGGTGCCGACGGGTTCCGTACCAAAACCGATCACATCGCGCTCCTTGGCCAAAAATTCCGGCAGATCCTCCGACGGTCCGGGCGAATGACCACCGTCCTCCCGCGTATTCAAGAAGCCATCGGTCAAATTGCGCGACGACCAGCCCGTGCGCATCAACACCCACGCGCCGGCAGGAATTCGCCCGTAGTCCTTCTCCCAAGCCTCGACATCGGCAACGGTCAACAGGAAATCCTCGTTTTCCTTCACCCGATCCGACACATCGATCACACACGCCGGCGCGATGAATTTCTGCACCGAGATGGTGTCCGTCGCACCGTCCGGATAGTCCTTGCCCGTGATCCAGTGCACCGGCGCATCGAAGTGCGTCCCGGTGTGTTCGCCGCACGAGAAGTTGTTCCAATACCAGTTCGGCCCCCGTTCGTCGAAGTTCGAGATCTCGTCCAGGCGGAACGGGGCCGTCTGACCGTATTGCGGCGGCAGCCCGATGATCGGCGTGCGCGCCTGCAAGGTATGGCTCAAGTCGATGACCTCGATCGCCCCCTGTGCGATCGCTTCTGAAAACTGCTTCAGGATGTTGCTCATACGTAGTACTCCTTGGCTCTCTCTTTGTTACGGCTTGAAAAGCGGTTTCGACGTAACCGTCGATGGTGTGCCCAACGTCTCGTCGAGCATGAAACGCGGTGACCGCGTCAACTGCAATGCGCTTGCCGGGTTATCGCTTCGTGAACGATGCCGGTCAGAGCATCGCTGCTGCTGGGCGACCCGTGCGGCTCGGCTTGAGAACCGTCAGGCGCAATGCGGGATAAACCACGATGCAAATCGCAACGGTCGTGATGGCTTCCACGGGAATGATCTGTGCGAGCAGATAGTGCGAGGTGATCACCGCGACGATCAGTGTGACGACCCCTGCCCAATTGACGTTCTCCGCCGGCGCCTTCAAATCCAGCTCTTCCTTCGACACACGCCTGACGATGAAAAAGTCAGCGACGACGATGCCCGCGAACGCCGTCGTCAGCACCCCGAGGATCGTGATCCAGGAATTGACCAGCGCAAGAATTTGCCCATAGAGCATCAGCAATCCGACGATATTGGCAAGAACCACGAACGTCAGTCGGCCGGGACGGAAGTTGAGTGCGTCGAAAAGATTGGAGAGCGACAAGGATGCACTGTACGTGTTCAGCACCTGCGTCTTGCCCTGTGCAAGGACCATCAGCAAAGCCCCCATCACACCACCGAAGACCACGAATGCGGCGGTAATGCTGTCCGGGCTTTGCAGCGACGCGTGCATCGCGGCCTCCCGTGTCATACCGGCCGTATGCATGTAGAAATCCACGAGCGAAGGGATACCCGCGTACATGATCACACCGCCGAGTACGAGCATCAGCACATCCATCGAAAGATTGCCCAGCAACGCGGCGATTCCAATGTCTCGCGAGCGGCAAGCATACCGGCCGAGATCGGCGTCGAACAATGCAAGCGCGCCCGCGGACCCGATCAGGACGTTCACGGCGAAGATGAACTTGTGCATGTCGCTGCCTGCACCCATCGCCTTGAGCGTATCGACCGGAAATTGCGATCCAAACGAAAACAGGTCGTCTGCAGTGTGCGGACTACTGGAAATGACCACTTCCATGATGTAGGCCAGCACGATCAGCGACAGAATCAGAGCAATCGACGAGACCCGGGCAACGAGCTTGAATCCGTATGCCGTGAGGAACACCCAGAGGATCGTCATCAAGCCATAAATGACGATTCTTGCAGTGAGCGTATCCGCGATCCCTAGGTAGAAGATGAAGCCCTTGTACAACAGCGCATTCTCGAGCGCCAGAAATCCGATGATCATGAACGCGAAAATCAGCGAAGAGACGATCGACCCTCTGCGACCGAACCCGAAGTAACGGGACATGACGGTACTGGAAAGACCCGACCGATACGCGACATGGCCGCACGCCCAGCCAAGCAGCGCACCGACAACGGTCACAAGAACACCGGCGAGCAAGCCGATCTTGATACCGGCTACGAACGTAACCAACGCGCCGAAAAATAGCTGAACCAGGGATACGACGATGCCGGCCGTACTCCAGGTCAAGGACAGCCATCCTTGCCGAGCATCGTCCGGCACGGGCTCCAACGCGTGGTCCTCCATCTTCACGCTCAAACTTTCTTCCTTCATTTCTCGCTCCTGTTAATACCGCTAGTCACTCGCTGGCCCGGTGGCTCGAACGTCACACTCTACATATATGTACGTATACGTACTATATGAAAAGTAGTCCGATGATTTAATGCTGTCTATAGGGGAAACCACAATTCGATTCAAACGACGTTAAACGGCAAATCCATCATGCTGATATCGGCCGCCTCCGTCGCTCGACTAGGCAAAAATGGATCCCGCTTCATTCTTCTATCATTCGCATTCCTATCCATTGCACAAGCGTTCCGAACACAATACGTTCCGCGTTTCAATCGCAGCGCATCACCCAGTGCCTACCACAAGCCGCATTGTCGACAAGGTCGTCATCTCACGTCGGCGCGATCACGATTTCTTCAATCGCGGATGGTCCATTGCGCTGCTTTTTCTTCGAGTACGGTAAGCGGCTCTTCAACAAAAGCGAGACCGGTGGCATGCACGAAGGTAATGTCTTTGATCCCAATCACGCCCAACACGGTGGTCAGGTAAGGTCGGAAGAAATCCGGTTGGCGAGGCGGTTCGTGAAACATCGCGCCGCCGGACGTGACTGCGATATACGTGGGGCGATCGCGCAACAAGCCCACCTTGCCTTTTTCCGTTGCCGCGAACGTTACGTCGCGGCGAACGACAAGGTCGATCCAGGTCTTGAGTGCGGCGGGCACAGTGAAGTTATGCACCGGGGTCGAGATCCACAGTATGTCCGCTGCGTCGAGCTCCTGAATCAGTTGATCGGAAACGGCAAGCGCCGCGCCATACTGCTCTCTTGCCTCCGTGGCGGGTAAAAGCAGGGATTCGGCATATTCGGCTGTAAGAGGCGGCAGCGGCTCGGTGCCGATCTTGCGCCGTGTCACCTGAATGTTTCCGCCGGTGCGGGCAGTCAACGCAGGCAGCAAATGCTCGGTGAAGTACCGACTTGTCGAGTTGTCGGTCCGCGGGCTGCAATCAAGCAGAAGCAAATTTGTAGCGTTCATCAGTCAATCCATGCTGAATCAAAGCGGCGCTCAGGCCCCGCGATTGAAGGCCGAACACGTGGCGCGCTTCGCCTGTTCGGTGGCAACCAGTATCAATGGCGATATCGGCGGCCTGCATCAACGGGCGAGCGTATTCGCCCCCGCCTTTGCAATCCGGGCGTCTTCACCAGGCTTGACACCCGAGACGCCGATGGCGCCCACCACCTGCCCGTCGACAACGACTGGAACGCCACCCTCCAGCGTCGCGACGAGAGGCGCACTGACAAATGCCGTTCTGCCGGCGTTGATCATTTCCTCGTACATCCGCGACTCGCGGCGTCCGAGCGCCGACGTACGCGCTTTGCCAATGGCCATTTCGGCAGCGATCGGCGCGCAATCGTCGAGTCGAAGCAAGCCAAGCAGATGACCACCGTCATCGACCACGGCGATCGCTACCGGCCATTGGTTCGATTCGGCCTCGACACGTGCCGCATCCATGATTCGTTCAACCTCTGCGACGGTCAAAACAGACTTTCTTTGCACCTTCGTTTCTCTCCAGTTGTTTCAGCGTGCGGTACCACGCCGTAGAACGGTATGGGGTGGTTAGGCGCGAAAATGGCGTCGAACACGGGCCCTCCTTGAACCTATCGTCTGGCGACACAAATCGCGCCGCCATCCGGTTTCGGCAACATAAATCCCGTGAGCGAAAGAGAGATTCAGTAGCCCGCGTTACCAGTTACAACTGGTTGGCTATTGGCGGCCTTACCGCGCCAGCGGGGCGCACGATGCCCTCGCGGCGCGGCCGTACTGGCCGCGATGGTGTGTCGCGTTACCGCCCCTTCACGGAAGGCGTGCGAGCGCCGCGTCGAGTGCAGCCGACTCCTCGGGCAAAGTGATGCCCAATTCACCGTGAAGGACGCTGCGCAGTTCCCGCACATCCGACAGCTCGCGCTTGTGCGTTCCGGTTTGCTGATCGTGAATATGCAGCGTGCGGTTGAAAAGTCCGATACGCCTGCCCGGTGCAAGGCGCGCGCCAAGCAGGTTGCTCACGAACACCGAGCTCGGATATGTCGACACGAAGTGATTCGACATATCGTAGTCGACCGGGTACTGCGGGTCGAAATCGAAGCGGTACACCGGCTTCCACTGATCCTCGATCTGGACCTCCAGCACGAAGGCCGGTAGGCCTGCACGATCGGCGCCGGCGTGGAAGGGCGAATCCTGAATCCGGAATACGCCATGCGGTGTCGTCTGTTCCAGATTCGTCTGCAGCAAGAGCGGAGCGGACAGCGTCATCCCGCCGAAGCCGACATCGGTCAGATAGCGCTCCCCGTCGACCTCAACAATCAGGATCATGTGCGTACGCGGCGGCATGCCGAGTGATGCGTCATGACCCCAAAGCACGCGCGCGGCATAGCTTCGGACTGTATAACCCAGCAGTTCGAGCACGTGCCGAAACAGCAGATTGTGCTCGAAGCAGTAACCACCCCGACCAGCTTGCACCAGCTTCCGTTGGATCGATGCGAGGTCGATTCGCACCGGTCGGCCGAGCAATACGTCGAGATTTTCGAAAGGGATTGCCTCGGGATGCAACCGGTGCAGTAAACACAACGTGTCGAGGGCAGATCCCGCCGGCGGCTCGGCCGATTGATAGCCGATACGCTTGAAGTAGCCGGCGAGATCGAGCGCCTCGTGCGGTTCGGTCATTGCTTGCTCCATGTCACTTGAAAAACCGGTTCTCATACGCGTCGCAAGCATGTCCTCGCTAGCCTGCGAAAGCCTCGATCTGTTCGATCCGACCGTCGTGCTCCGCAGGCCCAAAGCGCCCCACGTCCTTCAGCGTATCCTGAGGGCGTACACCGAATCGACGGCGATAGTGCGACGTGAAGTGACCGTAATGTTCGAAACCCCAGCGTAACGCCACTTCCGTCAGACGCATCGTCGCCGGATCGCCCGCGGTGAGTTCCGCGTGAACGGCCGTCAGGCGAAGGTCACGCAAAAACGACATAGGCGACTGACCGTGTGTCTGGCGGAACGCGTAAAAAAGCGCCCTTGGACTGACTCCGACGGCACGGGCAATCTGCTCCACCGAGGTCGCCTCAGCGAGATGCGCTCGCATATAGTCCTCCGCGCGCTTCACGTAGGCCGGCCTGACCGTCCTGCGGTCGCACATGTCATTCAGGTTTTCCGACCAGTTGCTGGGTTGCGCGAGCAACAGCGTATCGATCAGCAGACGTTCCCAGCGTTCGCAATACGCGGGGCGTGCGAGCAAGTCGGGACACGCCGCACTGACCTGAAGAATGTAAGACAGCGTAGCCAGCCACGCCTGGCCGGCAGGCCCGAAAAGGCACAATTTCGGTTGAAAGCGCAAACCTTGCCTGGGAAGCGATTCGATATGCTCCATGCACGCGCGCTCCAGCGCCTTCTGCTCTATACGGACAACGATTTGTTCCAACTCGGCCGAAAATTGCAGCCGTATCGCCTCTTGAGGCGACAGGATGGCAGCAACATCGGGACTGCCCGACACCAGCTGCTTTCCGACCGAGTAAAGCGAGGTGCCGCGAACGGGCATCTGAACCAGCGTGAAGCTTTCCAGCTCGTCACAGTCGACCTGGACTTCCGCTCCGTACTGCAGATAGAAAACGCGCAAACTGCCAATCTTGAGTGAGCGCAGCGCAGCGTCGATCTCGCCGCGACCTCCGGCAACCGACATCTCGTGCGGCTTGATTGCTTGCCCTACCAGGTCGATCACGCTTTCTCGATTCATCCTGCCTTCGAAATGAACGCCAAAATGCTCGAAGGCGTCCCGCGTGCCGTTGTACAAACTCGGATAAGTGTTCATGACATCCTCAGCTTCCCGGGGACGGACGGGAGCACCGCCTCCAGAGACTCCCCGGCCCGGATGTCGCTCAGAGAATGCAGTTCCCGACCGTCACAACCACATCAAAGCATGCATAGGTACGCCCGACTAAGTACGTGCACGTCGTATTTTTCTTTGAATTTAATCACCGCAAATTTCAGTGTCAAGACTATCGGAAACCCTCGAAGCGCCGTTCCGCATCCGCTTTCGGAATCGATACTATGCATCCTTCCCTCGTTGCGGATCGGCAGCGACTGAAGACTTCGGTACACCGCCGACGCCCCAGTGTCCGGCCGGCACCTCTTGCAGGATGACCCGCACCGACTCTCTCGGTGCACCCAGCGCGGTCACAGCTGCTTCGGTCAAACCGGCGATCAACGCGGTTTTCTCTGCCGTCGTCCGACCGTCGATGAGCATGACCTGTATCAAAGGCACAGCCCTCTCCTTGATTCGATGGTTTTCGATTTGCCTTCGCGGCGGCCGGAACGAGGTTCCGACACTTACTCCGAGGAAAACACGGGAAGGTCGAACGCCGTGACGCGCGGCGGCTGCGCGAACTTCTCGACCTCGATCAGCACCGTTTGTGCGACCGATCCCTGTCCCAACCGCGATGTCCCCTTGTCGAGCGTCACTACGTTGGGATTTCCGTGCTTCTCGAGAGAGCAATCGGCACTGGGGTCTTCAGGGTCGAACCATGCGCCTGTCGGAATCTGCGCGACGCCGTTCATCAAATCCCCACTAACCCGCGCCGATGCGAGAAATGCCCCGCGATCGTTATAGACGCGCACGATATCGCCGTCTTCGATACCGCGCTCGGCGGCGTCTCGCGGCGAGAGACTCAACACCTCTCGACCATTGCGCTTGAACTGAACACTGACCGGACTCGGATCGAGCTGGCTATGCAGCTTGCCGGCGGGCTGATTCGATAGCAGATGCAGCGGAAATCTTGCAGCCTTTTCGCCGCCGAGCCATTCGGCCGGTTCCAGCCATGTCGGATGCGGAGGGCAATCGTCATACCCATATTCCGCTATCCGCTGCGAAAAGAGTTCGATCTTGCCGGAAGGCGTCTTGAGGCGACGTGCGGCGGGATCGGCGCGGAAATCCGCCAATAACGCCGACTCCAGATACTCGTCGCCGGATGGGAACTCATACGACCCTCGCTCCCAGAACGAATCGAAATCCGGCGGCGCATAGCCCAGACCAATCGCGCGCTCGCGAGCTTGAGCATACATGTGGCGCAGCCACTCCATCTCGTTGCGTCCTTCGGTATAAGCGTCCCCGAAGCCCATCCGTTCCGACAGCTCCGCAAATACATCGAAGTCGTTGCGCGACTGTGCGACGGGCGGAATCACCTGATGCATCGCGATCCAGTGACGCTGCAGTTCCGTCGCGAGGATGTCGTTGCGCTCCATGGTTGTCGTCGCCGGCAACACGACATCGGCATATCTCGCCGGCGGGTTCCACCACGGTTCATGTACGACCACGAAATCCGGCCGCCGCCAGGCTTGCACGAACCGGTTCAGATTCGTGTTGTGATGAAAGGGGTTGCCGCCAACCGAATAGATCAGCTTGATATCGGGCATCCGGATCGTCGATCCGTCGTATTCGAGCTCGGAGCCCGGATCGAGCAGCATGTCCGCCACGCGTCCAACCGGTACGTAAGCGCGTACGGGATTGGGGCCAAGAGGAAACGTCGGGCGCGGAATGTCGCGAGGCCGGCGCACGGCAATCCCAGCAACGGCGCCAATACCGAAGCTGAACCCGCAACCCGGCTCGCCAATCTGCCCGAGCAGACTAGCCAGCGCGATCGTCATCCATACCGGCTGCTCGCCGTGATCGGCGCGCTGGACTGACCAGGCTGTCGCAATCAGCGTTTTATGTGCCGCCATCCTGCGAGCAAGATCGCGGATGGTGTCGGCAGCCACGCCGCAGATGCGCGAGGCCCATACCGCATTCTTCGGCACGCCGTCGGTTTCCCCAAGCAGATAACGTCTGAACGGCTCGAATCCCTCGCAATAGACATCGAGGAATCGCTTGTCATGCAGGTTCTCGCTCACCAGCACATGCGCAAGCCCCAGCATCATCGCCGTATCGGTATTCGGAACGATCGGCAGCCAGTCGGCCTTCAGCAGTTCGGACACGTTGTCGCGGGCCGGACTTATGTTGACGAACTGGACGTTCGAGCGCGCGATGCGCTCGATCCACTGCTCGGCCTCATGGACCGCGGCACCTCCAGCGTCGATCTGCATGTTCTTGACGTGGGCGCCACCGAACATCACGACAAGTTCCGTATGCTCGGCAATATGCACCCACGGGACAGCCATCGACGTGACGTCGGACGAACCGATCACATACGGCGCGATGTGCATCGCCGCGCCAAAGCTGTGATTGCCCCGTTTGTCGACGTAGCCGCCGAACAGGCCCAGGAATCGCTTCAGTACGCTCGGGGAATGGTGCAGCCGCCCTGCGCTGGCCCAACCGTAGGAGCCGCCGTATATCGCTTCGTTGCCGAACTCGGACTTGACGCGGCGCAGCCCGTCTTCGACCAGATCCATCGCGACGTCCCACGTGACCGGCACGAACGGTTCCGCGCCGCGCCCCGCTCGAGACGCCCCCCGGCTCTTCAAATACCCGGCGCGGACGTACGGCTGGTCGATGCGCAGCGGGCTGCGCACCATCTGCGGCAGTGCCTGGATCAGAGCAGGCGGGCCCGGATCTTCGTTGAACGCAGTCACGCCCGAGATTTCACCGTCCTTCAGGTGAACGTCATAGACGCCCCAGTGCGACGCAGTCTGAATCCGCTTTGAATCGCTCATTTTCCGACTTCCGAGAGTAAGGCTGGGTCAGCGGTTGGCTGCGATCGCTGAATTGCACTGCGCATTCTGAAGATCGAGCGCGACGTCGACGATCATGTCTTCCTGGCCGCCGACCATCTTGCGGCGCCCGAGCTCGACGAGAATGTCCACCGTCTTCAGATCGTATCGCGCTGCGGCAGCTTCCGCGTGGCGCAAAAAGCTCGAGTACACGCCGGCATAGCCCAACGCGAGCGTTTCGCGATCGACGCGCACCGGCCGGTCTTGCAACGGACGGACGATATCGTCCGCGGCGTCCATGAGCTTGTACAGATCACAACCGTGGTTCCAGCCCATACGTTCTGCCGCGGCGATGAATACCTCCAGCGGTGCATTCCCCGCACCGGCGCCCATTCCCGCCAGGCTGGCATCGATACGGTCGCACCCCTCCTCCACGGCAACGATGGAGTTTGCTACGCCCAGACTGAGATTGTGGTGCGCATGTATGCCGGTTTGCGTTTCCGGCTTCAGCACATCCTTGAACGCGCGGAAACGATCGCGGACATCGTTCATGCTCAGCGCTCCGCCTGAATCGACCACATACACGCACGAAGCGCCATAGCTCTCCATGAGCTTCGCCTGCTCTGCGAGCTTTTGCGGTGTGTTCATGTGACTCATCATCAGGAACCCGACCGCGTCCATCCCCAGATTGCGGGCAAATTCGATGTGCTGCTTCGACACGTCGGCTTCGGTACAGTGCGTGGCGACGCGTACCACCCGAGCGCCGGCGTCATAGGCATTGCGCAAGTCGTGCACGGTGCCGACACCGGGAATCAGCAACGTCGCGACCTTCGCGTGCTTGACCGTATCGGCCACGGCTTCGATCCACTCGACGTCGGTGTGCGCACCAAACCCATAGTTGAAACTGGAACCGGACAAGCCGTCGCCGTGGGCAACTTCGAGACTATCGACGCGGGCCTCGTCCAACGCCTGCGCAATTTCTCGAACATTCTTGATGCTGTACTGATGACGAATGGCATGGCTGCCATCGCGCAGCGTGACGTCGGAAATGTAAAGCTTCTTGCTCATGATGCGGTCCTCAGGTGGCTTCTACCAGGCGCGTCTGCGCGAAACGCTCGGCACACGCAAGCGCGGCGGAGGTCATGATGTCGAGATTGCCCGCATAAGCAGGAAGGTAGTGCGCAGCCCCTTCGACTTCCAGAAAGACAGTGGTCTTCAAGCCCGACAGCTTTCCGAGGCCCGGCACGTTCAACGGGTTCGCCGCGGAGATTTCCTCGAACTGGACACGTTGCTTCAGCCGGTATCCGGGCACATAGCCCTGGACGGACTCCACCATCTCGGCGATGCTTTTCTCGATGGCCTTCGTATCCGCCATTTCCGATAGCGTGAACACGGTGTCGCGCATGATGAGCGGCGGCTCGGCCGGGTTGAGGATGATGATGGCCTTGCCGCGCGCGGCGCCGCCGATCACCTCGATCGCCTTCGACGTGGTCTCGGTGAACTCGTCGATGTTCGCCCGCGTACCGGGGCCGGCCGACTTGCTCGAGATCGAGGCAATGATTTCGCCGTAATGCACCTTCGCCACGCGCGAGACAGCCTTGACCATCGGAATGGTGGCCTGCCCGCCACACGTCACCATGTTGATGTTCGGCGAATCGAGATGCTCGTCGATATTGATCGCCGGAATCACGTACGGGCCGATCGCGGCCGGCGTGAGGTCGATCACTTGAACGCCCTTTGCCTGGAGCAGTTCGTTGTGGCGTTTGTGCGCGCCTGCCGACGTCGCGTCGAACACGATGCGGATGTCGCCGAAATTGGGCATTGCGAGGAGGCCGTCGATGCCGCCGGCCGTCACCGGTACATCAAGGCGCGCCGCGCGCGCCAGGCCATCCGATTGTGGATCGATGCCGACCATGGCGCCCATTTTCAGGGACTTGCCATGACGCAGGATCTTGATCATCAAGTCGGTGCCGATGTTGCCCGACCCGATGATCGCCGCTAGAACGCGATTCTCTGACACGATATTCTTCCTTTCGCTTGCGGGACCTACCGCGGACGCGGCGCCATGCCGGCCGCCACGAACGCCGTGGAGGACCCCTTCACTTCAACTGATTGGCTTGTATGCCACGACCTTCATTTCGATGACGAGATGAGGATGCGGCAGCTGATGCACAGCCACGGTCGTGCGCGTCGGCCCTTCCACATCGAAGAATTCCGAGTAGACCTGGTTGTACAGCGGGAAGTCGTTCATGTTGACCAGATAGCTGCACGCCTCGACCACATCCTTCAGGTCGGCGCCGGCGCTGCGGAGGATGTCGCGAATGTTCTGGATGACCTCTCGCGTCTGTACCTCGATATCCGGCCGTGCTCTGCCCGACGAATCGAGTTCCGCGCCGGCAATGGTGTTGTCCGCGCGCCGGGAACTCGTGCCCGATACGAACAGGAAATCCCCTGCACGCTTGATGTGCGGATACGCGCCGAGCGGCCGGGCTTTGCCCTCCACGACCGCCGCGTGATTTTGGACTGCATCTGTCATACCGTTCACTCCTCACGCCGGACGTTGAACGCCACCTTGCCCAGGTTCTGAAACTCGCAGCTCACCGCCACGCCGGGGCGCAACGCGACCGCCGCGGTTGCCGCTCCTGCCAGAATGAGACTGCCTGCTTCGAGCGCCTCGCCTTGCTGCGCCGCCAGGCGCGCGGCAGCGACCAACCCGCGAATCGGCGCGCCGAGGATGGCAGCGGTAGTCCCCATTTCCACGGGGCGACCATCGAAGGACATCACCAGCCCCAGGTTGCCCACATCGGTGTCCCGTGCGTGCCACTGACCCACCACGAAGCCAGACGACGACGCGTTGTCGGCCACGACATCGGGCAGCGAGAACTTGAAGTCGCGGTAGCGCGAATCGATCACTTCGAGCGCGGGCGCCACCGCCTCGACTGCGGCGAGAGCCTGCAGCGGCGTAACCTTGCCTTCGAGCCGCTTGCCCAGCAGAAAGCACACTTCCGGCTCGACTCGCGGATGAACGTAGTCCGACAGTGCGATGCTGCCGCCTTCCTCGACCCACATGTCGGATGTGAGCCGGCCCCAAATCAGATCGGAGACGCCCATCTGCGCCATCTTGGCCCGGCTCGTGAAACCCATCTTCATGCCGATCTGGTTCGCCCCACGCGCCAGACGATGACCTGTCAGTGCCCGCTGCACGGCATAGGCTTCTTCAAGCGTCACGGCATCGTCACCGGTCAATTGCGGCGTGGCCTGTCCGCTCACTGCAGCATCGTCGAGACGCTTGGCAATACGTTGAATTTTCATGAAATCTCCTCAACCGGCGTCGGCAAAGCGCGCACGTACGCTACCGAGACCCTGGATGCGCGCCTCGATGACGTCACCGGGGGAAACCGTGACAAGCGGCCCGAGGGCGCCGGTCAGCACCACGTCGCCAGCGCGCAGCGGCGTCCCCATGTCGACGAGGGTCCGCGCAAGCCAGAGCGCTGCGTTCAGCGGATGACCGAGACACGCGGCACCCACGCCGAGCGACACGGCGTCCCCCTTGCGCTCCATGATCATGCCGGCCAGCCGCAGGTCCAGATCGGCAAGCTTGACCGGACGCTGTCCCAGCACGTAGAGGCCCGCGGATGCATTGTCCGCAATGGTATCGAGAATATTGATGTCCCAGTTCGCGATGCGGCTTCCAACCACTTCGATGGCCGGCAGCACGTAAGCGGTCGCCGCCAGCAGATCGGTCATGACGATGTGTTCGCCGTCGAGGTCGCGCTCGAGCACCAGCGCCACCTCGGCCTCGCACTTCGGCTGCATCAACCGGGACCAGGCCATCTCCTCGTTGTCGTTGACCGCCATCGAGTCGAACAGCGTTCCGAAGTCGGGCTGATCGACGCCCAGTTGCTTCTGCACGGCGAGCGAAGTCAGTCCGATCTTGCGGCCGGTCACCCGGCGCCCTTCGCGTACCTGACGCTGCGTATTCAGGTCTTGTGCCGCGTACGCCTCCGCGACGCCGCCGGTGAAGTGCTCACGCACCGGCGCAATCGGCTGCCCCGCTCTCGCCGCCCGGTCGAGCAGGTCGGCCACGTGTTGGACTCGTTCAGACATGCTCGATCTCCTCGTCAACGCGCACGCAAACGTTGGTCAACTCCGAATAGAAATTGAGCGAATGCATCCCGCCCTCGCGTCCGATACCGGACAGGCCCGCCCCGCCAAACGGCGTGCGCAGGTCGCGCAGGAACCAGGTATTGACCCAGCTGATACCCACGCGCATCGACTCGCTCACACGATGCGCACGGCTCAGGTTCGACGTCCAGATCGTCGCGGCCAGGCCGTACCGCGTATCGTTAGCGCGGGCGATCACTTCGCGCTCGCTGTCGAACGGTGCAACATGGCAGATCGGCCCGAAGATTTCCTCGCGCACCGATCGCGCATCGTCCGGCAGGCCGGTGATCACCGTCGGCTCCACCCACGCGCCATCGTCACGCTCATCGCCGAAACGTAGCGCTTTGCCGCCGGTCAGGAAGGTTGCCCCTTCGTCGCGCGCCAGGCCGAAGTAGCTCATCACCTTGTCGCGATGCTTGGCCGAAATGAGCGGCCCCATGTGCGTATTCGGGTCGTTGGGCCAGTCGATCTTCATCGCTTTGATCCGCTCGACCAACGCCGCGCAGAATCGATCGAAGAGCGGCCGCTCGACATACACGCGTTCCGAACACAGGCACACTTGGCCGCTATTGAGGAATAGCGCACGCATCATGCCGTCGAGCATCTTGTCGAAATCGCAGTCCGCGAAAATGATCGCGGCATTCTTGCCGCCCAGCTCGAACGAAACCGGCTTAACCCCCTCCGCCGCTGCGCGCATGATCGTCGTACCCGTGCGCGACTCCCCGGTAAACGTGATGGCGCTGATGTCCGCATGACGCGAGATGAACTCGCCGGCGGAGTCCGGCCCAAAACCGTGGACCAGGTTGAACACACCGGGCGGTACACCGGCCGCTTCCATGACCTCGGCGAGCAACGTCGCGCTGCCCGGCGTTTCCTCGGAAGGCTTCACCACCACCGCGTTACCGCATGCCAGCGCCGGCGCGACCTTCCAGGTCAGCAACAGCAGCGGCAAGTTCCATGGGGAAATCACGCCCACGACGCCCAATGGTTTACGTGCAGCGTAGTTGAGCGCGTAGCCGCCATCGGCGAGATCCAGCCGATGACTGTCGAGCGGCGCGGTGGCGAGCATGTCGGCGAACGCGCGAAAGTTTGCGATGCCCCGCGGGATATCGATGCTGGACGCCATCGCAAGGGGCTTGCCGGTATCCGCCATCTCGGCGGCAAGGAAATCGTCCTGGCGGCGCTCCATCTCATCGGCAATACGGCGCAGCATGGCGACCCGCTCCACCGTTCCGGTGCGCCCCCACTCGCCCGCGACTGCCCGGTGCCCGGCCTTGACCGCCTGATCCACCAGATCCCGGCTTGCCTCATGGACTATCGCAACCAGAGAACCGTCGACAGGGCTGATATCTTCGAACGTCCGCGTGCTTTCGACCCATCGGCCATCTACGAAATTTCGATAGTGCTTCATCCGTTTTACCTTGATTACGCCGACTCGCGACTTTCGCCGCGCATGTCGAACTGTTTAGCTTCCGGTTCGAACTGTGACCGAACGGGCAGCCCCGTTCGGCCCCGGCATCAAATCCGGAATTCAATGACCGCGGCGCCGCTCCCATACAGCGGGCCGTAGTGGTGAACCTTGGCGCCTGCGAAACTGCCGCCGAGCGCACCGAGCACCCAACTGAAGTGCTTGCCGCCCATGTCGACACGCGCACCCTTTGCGTAGGCGGGGAACAGCTCCCGAATCGAGTCGGAATCGCCTGCTTCAAACAGTGCCAGCATCCGCCGGTTCCACTCGTCTTCCTCCGGCTTGACGATGTGATCGGTACCGGGATCGATATCCTTCGTGAAAACACTCCCGGACAGTCCTCCCACACCCACGACGGCGACCTTCTTCCCCTGCTGCTGCGCACTGGAGACCGCGATAGACGCCAGCTTTGCCGTCGCCTCGCCGTTGTCGTAGAGATTGTTGGACGCCACCACCAGCGGCAGATCCTCCCCTCCGATCCCCAAGCCGCTGCTGGCGACGATCGTGCCGGTGTCGATCGGGAAGTTCTGATAATCCGCGCCGCGCGCGTTGATACCCTGGTTCTGGCAAGACTGAATGCACAGCGTCGCGAGATCCACGTCGCTATAGAGGTCGTACTGCAACTCGCCGAACTCGTGCCAGTTCTCGTCGACGTGTACGTCCTGGCTGCGCCGTCGGGTCAGCCAGATTTCGTCGAGCACGGCAAACCATTGTGTCGAGTACACCAGCACGACATCGGGTTTGGACGCTTTCAATGCCGTGCCGGCCTGTTGCATGGCCAGCTTGAATTGATGCCATCCCGGCACGTCGGAACGAAGCTCGGGCAGCGGACTACCGGGAACAATGAACGCGGAAACAATAGACATGATGTTCACACTCTAGAAAGGGACCAGGGAAGCTCGTTTGCGCGCCTGCTATCAGGACACCGTAGCTTCGTGCGCAAGACCGGCTTTGACGAGGTTCCACTCCATCACGGCATTGCCCGTGCCGATGACGGTGCCGTAACCATGCAACTCCGCAGCCAGTTCCGGGTATTGCATCGCCGCATGCATCCAGGTAAACGCCCCGGACTTGACTTCGGCGAACGCCTCGTCGATAAATTGCGGCAGCAGGCGGAACACCTCCTTCATTTCCCCGCGACGCATCAGGTCGATCATGCGCATGTCCCATTGATAGCCGGCGTGGCTGAACGGGTGCTCTTGGCTCATGTCTTCCGGCGGAACCGGCTCTTGGTGAAAATGCCAGTGCGACAGCGTATTCGACGCCAGCAGGACCGCGCGCTTGCCCGACTTGATGATCGCTTCACGCGTCGCCTGCCCCAGCAAATCCATCTCGGCCAAACCTTCCTTCATGCTCAGGTAGTACGGCGTGTTGTTTGCCGAGATACCGACCACCGGAATGTCCCATTGGGGGCGGATCATGTGGAGCGTGGTGATGGTTCCATAGTCCACACGGAAGCGCGGATTGCGCATCATCTTCGTTTCGAGGCCGAGCTTGCGACCTTCTTCGCAACACGCCTCGGCCAGCTCGACGTCGACGTCCAGCGAATATTCGAAGCGGAACAGATTCGGAAAGATCGGATCGACCGATCGTCCCGACAGGTGCTCGACGCCGAGAAAATGGTGCCCCACCGATGTGATCCAGTGCGGCGAGTGAACCAGCAATACGTCAGGCTTCAGCTCGTCCAGACTCTTGCGCGCCCGCTCGTATGCCCAGCGCAGTTGCTCCCAGCCGCCCGACGATTTGGGTTCGTTCTGGGGAGGGTTCTCCGCATAGAGCATGTGCGGAGGATGGGGGGCCAGCAAACCGCTAACGATTTCTCCGGTGGCCATACTTTCTCTCCTACCTTTCTGGAAGTGGAACGTTCACGTTGATCACGGCCGCCGCCCTTCGGCTTCTTTCGTTGACGTCATCCTTCGAATCGGACGCTCGTCCATGACCGGTTTATGGTTTGAAAACCGCTTACCCGTCTTGCACCTTCTCCGCTACCGCCTTTCTCTCGAATCAACAATGTACGTATACGTACTTTGTTGATTCGATGATAGGAGCCGTGTCGCCATGGTGTCAAGGGTTCAAATTTGCATACACTATAGGTACAAACCCTGCCGACGGATCATCAGTTCAGTCGGGGATTACTGCACTTTTAAAGGGCATTTCTCGCACCGTGTGGGCCTGCCCAGGGTCCACGATGAAGCAATGGCCATGATCGCCGTTTTTGCCGCACCACGATGAACCACCGCAACATGCCATTGATTCAATATAATACGTGTACGTAAGTTATGGGCGTGTTCTTGAGCGTCGAAGAACCGCTGACGTGTCGATGAGCGGCGCCGCCGCCATCGAACCGCGCGCAGTCGAACTGGCTCCTGCTGTGCACGGCGGCCAGTCGTGCGCCGGCTCCCGATCGCGGTCCCATGCCAGTTGAACCGCGCAGCCGAACCATCGATAATGGCAACTGTTTCCTTTCACCGTATTCGTGTTCCTTTCACTTCGTCTCACGTCTGGAGCCCGATTACCCGAACGACCTCTTTCTCATTCGACTGTCTTCTTTCCTATGCCTTCACCCAAGAAGAACGACAAACCCGCAAAGAACAAGTCGGCGGACTCCAGCTCGATCGGCCTGTCAAAGGAAGCACAACATGCTCTGGATCACTTCCGCCTGGAAGAGGTCGCCTCTCACCTGCTGAGGCGAGCACACTTCATTGCCGAAGACATATTCAGCCGGGAATTCGCATCCGAATCGCTGACGCCGCGGCAAAAGGCCGCCCTCGTGGTGGTCGCTCAACACCCCGGCCTGAAGCAAAGCGAGTTGGCCGACCAGCTGCACATGGACAGAAACACGATCGCTGAGATGGTGAAAAGGCTCTGCGCGAATGAGATGCTCGTCCGGAGTCCTTCGGAAGACGACCAGCGAGCGTATCGCCTGTACATCGCCAAAAACGGCATCGAGACGCTGAACCGTGTGTTGCCACGAGACGCCGGAGTCGAGAAAAAGCTGCTTGATAAACTACCGGAAGAATACCGACCGCTTTTTGTGAAGTGCCTGAAACTGATCGTCGAATCGGAGCACGAAGCCGGTTTGTAGCCCTCATTCCTTGCACGCATCGGAAATCGGGGCACGCCGGGCGTGCACCCGATGCATCTGCCACACCGCCGGCGTTCAGCTCCGCCGCTCCTCCGACACGAGCTGAAATTCGATCTCCACGGCAGCCCCAAGCGGCAATCCGCTGACGGTCACAAACGTTCTGGCGGGCGGCTCGATATGTTCGAACGCTTCCTCCCACGCCTCATTTACCGCTGCGGCCTCTGCCGTGTTTGCACAGAACACCCGCGCCACGGCGAGGTCCGAAAGAGCCCAGCTCTGTTCATCGCATAGCCGCTTCAGGTTTCGGAGGATTTGTACCGTCTGCCCATATGCCCCGCCGTCAGCGAGGCGACCGGTCGATGGGTCCAGCCCAACGAGACCCGAAACAAAAACGAAGGGGCCGAGCCGCACGACCGGGCTATAGCGAAAGCGTGGCGTTGGCAGAACGTTCGACGAAACAATTTCACGATGCATGGTCACCCCGAGAGTTTGCATGTTGGGATTCGATCATTTATCGAGGCAGCGAGGTAGCACTGCGGGCAGACGGGTTCCGAGTGTCGCCCGGCTGTCCGCGAAACGCACCGCGTTCAAATAGTGATGATCTTCGCCGCGGTTACATCGGGACGCCGTGACGTATCACCTTCTTTCAGATTGACCTCGGCAATCTGATTCCCGTTCGGCGGTGCTTCCCAGGACGAGTGACGATTCCAGACCTCCGGATCGTGACCGGGGATGACTCGCTCCGTCTTCTGCTTGAGTAATTCGCGCATCTGGCGGTACACGAGAATCTGATTGAATGCGTTGCCCTGGTGATAGCCAGGCGGCCACATGCGATCAATATTCGAGTACCAGTAGACAATGTCACCGGCAGCGACGAACGGGCCGTTGCGTGTATTCACTTCGAACCACTGCGAACCGAACGTATGACTGTCCTTGGCGAGGCGAGCCGTGATGCCCGGCAAGACCTCTTCGTCGCCGCGGATAAACTTGATTCGACCTTCCGAAACGCCCTGCGCCGCACGGATCAGATCCATCGGATCGAACGAGGAGAACACCCACGCCTTCTCTTCTTCGGTTTCGTGCTGATGGACCGCACAGACCGCCTGCGACCAGCCCAGATACTCGTCGAGCTGCACATACAGCTTTGCGTTCGGGAAAGCTTCGAAATTGCCCATGTGGTCGAAGTGCATGTGCGTCACCAGGATCGTATCGACGTCCTCCGGCGCAAAACCGATGCGTCCCAATACGTCTCGCGGCTCTTCCCAGCTGGAGAACGGGTAGCGCGTCAGCCAATGATCGTTGCGAAATCCGCAATCGACGAGCGCAACATGCTGCTTTCCGCCGACCTCGCCCCCAACCAGTAATGTGTAGATCATGGGGATTCGGATGGTGCCGGCGTTGCTGTAGATGCCAGCGCCGCCGAAAAAGTCCTGCGGCATATCAGCCTGGCAATATGCGAGCGCCCAGATCGAGTAATCCGTGTCTCGCATAGGTTGGGAGCCGATGATGGATGGGGCGCTCACGTGAGTCTCCTGACATGAATGATGCATGTGAAACTTCGTATACCGAATTAAACCGGCTATTGGACAACGCCCCGCACGAAACCGTATCAACTGACAAGAACCGCTCGCAGAGCAGACGTAGCGCCCCGAAACCTTATGGATACGTATGGGGTCACGGGGACGTCAAGACACTCGGTTCCGTCCATCAGCGGCCGGCAGCTGCGTCGGCATAAAATACGTACACGTACTTTATGTGAACCGATCTTAGTTGCGCCGCCGAACAGCTGTCAAGGAATACAAAAATGCCCGCGTGTAGGTGAAAACCCGCTCGTTCGTTGAACGTAGGGCAAGGATCACTACGGAGCTTCAGGGTCGCGGTTGCGCAGACTGGAGAAATACTGGGTTGGCGACTTGCCCAGCGCCTTTTTGAACATGGTGATAAATGCGGTGACCGAGTCATAGCCGAGAAGGCCTGCAACCCGCTGGACTGACGTCCCGTCGGCCAGTTGTCGAAGGGCGACGATGAGATGCAACTGCTGGCGCCAGCGTCCAAACGTCAAGCCCGTCTCGCGAACCACGAGTCGGGCCAGGGTTCTGTCGCTCATCGCAAGGTGCGCAGCCCACTGGGAAAGCGTTGTGCGGTCAGACGGGTCCGCGGAGAGGGTTTCCAGCATACGCCTGATCGCTGGCGCTTGCGAAATCGGCAGATGCAGTTGCTGGACAGGTGCCTCTGCCAGTTGGTCCAGCAACACGGCCACCACTTTTTCAGTTTTGCTTCCACGCGGGTAAGCCGGTTCCCCGCGGGCCAGGTGGCGAATCAGCTCACGCAACAGCGGCGTGATCGCCAGCGTACAGCAGTAATCCGGCATCCGGACAGCGCCCGGCTCGATGAAGAGGAAATAGAGTTGAGCGTCGGGCGATGCGCGACTGCTATGGGGTATTCCCCCAGGGATCCAGACCGCGTGCTGAGGCGGCACGAACCACAGAGCCTGCGGGACTTCGCAAGTCGCCGAGCCCTGGATCATCAGGATCAACTGTCCCTTGCGATGGCTGTGTTGAGGATGCTCGGATTGTTCCCCTTCCAAGTGCACCCGTATCGCGACTGCGGGCTGCTTGAAATCGTCTGAGTTGAAATGCTTGGGAGAGGTGACTCGCATCCTGGACGACATTGTCATATTTTAGAGATCATTGGTCACTTCTTCTATATTAGTTCGTTCGCAGAATCCGTAAAGTCGGAGGCTCCCTATCAAAGAATCGTTTTCTTCGTGACTTTTTCAACAACCCGCCGGGCACCTTCGGACCTCGCTCTGATTGCCGGTATCCTGCTTCTCGCGTTGAATCTCCAGGCTCCATTTACCGGACTGGCCCCCGTGCTTGCCTTTATTCAGAGAGACTTCAACCTGAGCACGGCGGCAGTGGGTGCCCTCTCGTCGCTGCCATTGCTCGCGTTCGCTGCCTTTTCGCCGGTCAGTTCAGCAATAGCCCGTAAGGTGGGGCTCGAGCGGACCATCGTCGGAGCATTGGCACTCGTCGCGCTGGGTATTGCGCTGCGCTCCTCCGGCGCTATATGGCTGCTGTATTTCGGCACCGCGGTGATTGGTGTCGGCATTGCATTCGGTAACGTGCTACTGCCCAGCCTGATCAAGCGCGACTTCGCGGGCAGCGTTGCCTCGCTCACAGGCGCTTATGCGCTGACAATGGGCGCCAGCGGCGCGCTCGGCTCAGCGCTGGTCACCCCGCTGGCGCAGGCCTACGGCTGGCAAGCCGCTCTTGCCGCATTCATTCTGCTGCCCGGCATCGCGTTGGCCGTGTGGGCGCCTCGGCGTCATGCGCATCGGAACGAGGCCTTGGCCCGAAGCGCTCGGTCGGCGCAACCAACGAACGTCTGGCGGTCCGCCCTGGCATGGCAGGTGACCCTGTTCATGGGCTTCAACGCCATGATCTTCTACATAGCCGTCAGTTGGCTTCCCACCATCCTGATCGACCAGGGCCTGCCGCCTGCGCAAGCCGGCTCCATGCACGGCGTGCTGCAACTCGCGACAGCCATCCCCGGACTGATTCTCGCGCCCGTCATTCGACGCATGCCGGATCAGCGGCCGGCGGCTGTATCGGTCAGCTTAATATCCACAGCGTCGCTGCTCGGGCTGATCTACCTGCCGGGCCTGGCTATGGTTTGGGCTGCGCTGCTGGGCTTCGGAAGTGGGGCAAGCATGATTCTCGGCCTGTCCTTCATCGGCCTGCGCACCCGCTCCGCCGAGGCCGCGGGGGCGCTTTCCGGCATGGCGCAATGCATCGGTTATCTGATGGCGGCGGCTGGTCCGATGGTCGTGGGTGCACTCCACGACTGGCAACGAGGCTGGTCGGTTGCGCTGCTCATGGCAGCAGGTATCGCGCTCCTCGGGGCATGGGCCGGACTACTCGCGGGCAGGAAAATCCACGTCGAGGCCTGACCTCCAGCAAACAAGCCGGTAACGACAAGCGACATATCACACCAATCTCAAAGGAACATCGTGAGCAAAATACTGATCATCAATGGCGCCAAGCGCTTCCCGCCCTCCAAGGGCTCGCTCAACCACAAGTTCGCGCAGGTCGCCGCCGAGCATCTCGTCGGACTCGGCCACTCCGTGAGCACTATCGTTGTCGATGACGGATACGACATCGAACAGGAAGTTCAAAAGATAGCCCAGAGCGACGTAATCATCTACCAGATGCCTGCGTGGTGGATGGGGGCACCCTGGACTATCAAGAAATATTTGGACGAAGTGTTTACCACTGGTTATGGCGTGCTGTACGCGAGCGATGGCAGAACCCGCAGCGACCCTGCAAAGAAGTACGGCTCGGGCGGCTTGCTGCATGGCAAAAGATACATGCTCTCCCTTACGTGGAACGCGCCTCTCGAAGCGTTCAACGATCCCGACCAGTTTTTTGAAGGTGTCGGCGTGGAAGCTGTCTATTTGCCGTTCCACAAGGCAAATCAGTTTTTGGGACTTGAGCCCATTCCGTCATTCATTGCCAACGACGTAGAAAAGAATCCTCAGATCGAAGCCGATCTGGATCGGTTCGCCGCGCACCTGGACGAACATTTCCGCTCCTGAGTTTGAATGGAAGACCTGAGAGCCTGTTTAAGAAATCTCCGCGTGCGTGGGTCCGTCGCCGAGCGGCTGATCGAGCCGCGCTTGGGACTCTATCGGCCTCAGAATCTATCTGATGAGGGTAGCGAGGACAAGGAGATGGCACCTGACTGAGTCCGCTTGAAAAGCGCGCGCTCATGACGGCTGGAGCCGTCGCACTGGTTTGCTCTATCCTGCTTGTCGCGGCGATTGCGTGGTCGGGTAGCCTGATCGCCACGGCACGCCTAGACAGCCTCGATCCCGAAGCGTATCTCGCCCACATGCTCGACGCGCGATCTCGAACATCCGGAAGCGCCGCACACCACCTGCGCGGCCTATCCGACTGCGTCGCGATCCTATCGCCCGACTTCCCGGCCAATGCCCCGGCCAATGAGCAGCGCCTCGACGCGCAGGTCGAATGGTTCGCGCGCGTGTTCGGCGATCGCGCTTGGGTCGCACTCACGCTGGACGCTCGCGCGATGGACGACATCCAATATTCCGCTCATTCGATTTCAAGGGTATCGCGTCAGTGCGAGGCTCTCCGGCAACCATCGAATGATCGCCGGCTGTAACGCTAGACGAACTGCCGGAATTCGACCGGCACGTACTGGAAATGCTGCGCGAGCCGCTCGAAGCCGGCCGCATCACGATCTCGCGCGCGGCGCAGCAGGCCGACTTCCCCGCCGCGTGCCAGCTGATCGCCGCGATGAACCCGTGCCCGTGCGGCTGGCACGGCGATCCGTCCGGGCGCTGCCGCTGCTCGCCGGACGTGGCCGCCCGCTATCTGCGCAAGCTGTCGGGGCCGCTGCTCGACCGCATCGACATCCAGATCGACCTGCCCGCGCTGTCGCCGGCCGAACTCGCGACCCGAGCGACGGCGCCCGGCGAACCGAGCGCGGCGGTGGCGGCCCGGGTCGCGCAGGCGCGTGCGCTGCAGCTCGATCGGCAGGGCAAGACGAATCACATGCTGAGCGGCCGCGAAACCGACGACCTGTGCCGGCCGACCGACGAAGGCGAGCGGCTGCTGCGCGAGGCCGGCGAGCGCTTCGGCTGGTCGGCGCGTGCGTATTTCCGCGTGCTGAAAGTCGCGCGGACGATCGCCGATCTGGCCGGCGACCCGCTGCCGACGGCCGCGCAGATCGCCGAGGCGATCCGCTACCGGCGCGCGTTGACCGGGCTGTGAGCGGCCCAGGAGGACAAAATCATGCTGTCAAGACTTGACTTATGCACAATTCCGCGAATCCGGCCCCGGATCGCGGCTCGCCGCGGCCTTTGCCGGACGGAATTCGTATCCCTTTGTTTCGATTGATTTTTCTCAAAAGGAGAACGGGCGGCCAAACGGGCCGGAAGGCCGTCCCGCGCGGCTTCGCGAGAAATACCGGCCACTTTTCAACAAAGTTATCCACATGCGCTGTGGATAGCCGAAAAACCCTCGCAAAATCTGGCGATTAGCGTCGAAAGCTGCGAATGAACTTTCAATTGTCACGGCGTGTCCGAGCGCCCTCGCCGGCCGTCGTCAATCCAGCTTGAACGAACCGAAAAACTGGTCGAGTTGCTCCTGCGCGAGCGGCCCATCGGCGATCACGACAGCCTGGTACGCGTGCCGGCCGCGCGCGGCGAGCCGCGCGACGATCGTCTTGCGCGCGCGATCGCCGCCGGCGGCGGCACCCGCGATGCGCAGCTCGAGCCCGTTCACGGCGCCGCCGGCTGCGAGGGGCACGGGCACCGTCGCCGTCTGCGGCGCGCCTTCGAGGTTACGCGACAGCCCTGCGCGCAGGAATTCGAGCGCCGCGCGGCGTGTGTCGTCGCGGTCGTCGGGCAACGTCAGCGTGCCGACCGCGAATACCGCGCCGTCGACGTGCGCGGCCTGCATCCGCATCGGCATCGACGTACCGCCGAGCGCCACCGGCTGCTCCTCGACGGTCGGCTTCGCCGGCAGGTCGATCGTGTAGCCGGCGTCGTTGTGCAACGTGCGCCAGTCGTACGACGGCGAGCACGCGGCCAGCGCGGCGCTCAGGCAGGCCAGCGCGGCGAAGTGTCGCAGCGGGCGAAAAAGGGGACGCAACGAATCGGTGACTTCCTTCGGCATGGCGTGGATCGCGGCAGGCAAAACCACCATTATCCGTCGAACCGGAAAACCGGAATGCGCGGCCGCCGCCGGTGCGCGCACCGCATTCGCGCTAAAATGAGCGCCGAATTTCGACGTCCTTTGCGTCGATCAGCGTCATCGACTCCGAGAGCACCAGATGAACACCACGCCTTCCGCCCGCCGCAGTGCCGGCCCCGTCCGCTACCTCGCCGCGGCCGCCGTCGTCGCGGCGATCGCCGTCGCCGGCTTCTTCGCGTTCAACGGCAAGTCCAGCGTGCCGGACGCGACCTTCACGCTGCTGTCGGGCCAGAAAGTCTCGACCGCCGGCGACCTGAAGGGCAAGGTCTATCTCGTGAACTTCTGGGCGACGAGCTGCGCGACCTGCATGCAGGAAATGCCGCAGATGGTCGACACCTACAATCGCTTCAAGGGTCAGGGGCTGGAGTTCGTCGCGGTCGCGATGAACTACGATCCGCCGATGTACGTCGCGAATTACGCGCAGACGCGCCAGTTGCCGTTCAAGGTCGCGCTCGACGACGGCAGCGTCGCGAAGCAGTTCGGCAACGTGCAACTCACGCCGACGACCTTCGTCGTCGACAAGGACGGCAAGATCCTGAAGCGCTACGTCGGCGCGCCGCAATTCGCGGAACTCGACGCGCTGCTCAAGAAGGCGCTCGACGGCAACGCGGCCTGAGCACCGCCGGATCCGGCCGGAAAGCGCGCGCGCCGCGCCCCGCCGGCAAGAAATGGACCGCATGACCGGGCAACCCGGTTTCGCGGTCCGTTTGCTTTTCAGCGCTCGGTTTCGCCTTTCGCCGACAGCCCGTAGCGCTTCATCTTCTCGTACAGCGTCGCCTTGCCGACATGCAGCCGGTCGGCCGTTGCCGCGACCGCGCCGCCCGTCTGGTTCAGCGCCTGGGCGATCACTGCGCGCTCGAATTGCTCGACGCGCTCCTTCAGCGTCTGGTCGTTGTCGGCGTCGTCGCCCGCACCTGTTTGCTGCGGCACGTCGGCCACGCCGAGCACGAAGCGGTCGGCGGCGTTGCGCAGCTCGCGCACGTTGCCCGGCCAGTCGCGCTGCATCAGGCTCGCGCGCTGCCGGTCGGTCAGCACCGGCGCGGGCCGGCCGTAGCGCACGGCCGCATCGAGCATGAAGTGCTCGAACAGCGGCACGATGTCCTCGCGGCGCTCGGCGAGCGGCGGCAACGCGATCGTCACGACGTTGAGCCGGTACAGCAGGTCGCGCCGGAACGTGCCGGCCGCGACGAGCTCGCTCATGTCGCCCTTCGCGGCCGCGACCACGCGGCAGTTTACGCGGATCGGCTGGTTCGAGCCGAGCCGCTCCAGCACGCCGTCCTGCAGCACGCGCAGCAGCTTCACCTGCAACGCGAGCGGCATGCTTTCGATTTCGTCGAGGAACAGCGTGCCGCCGGACGCGTATTCGAGCTTGCCGACGCGCCGCTTCGCGGCGCCGGTGAACGCACCGGGCTCGTAGCCGAACATCTCCGACTCGAACATCGGCTCGGGCAGCGCGCCGCAGTTCACGGCGATGAACGGCTTGTCGCGGCGCGGCGACAACTCGTGCAGGCTGCGTGCGATCAGCTCCTTGCCGGCGCCCGTGTCGCCGTTGATCAGTACCGACGCGTCGGTCGGCGCGACGTTCGCGATCAGCTTGCGCACCTGCTCGATCGCGGGGCTGCGGCCGATGATGCGCGGCGCGACGACGTTCTGCCCGGCCAGCTCGCGCCGCAGCGCGTGATTCTCGAGCACGAGCTCGCGGCGCTCGAGCGCGCGGCGCACCGTCTCGATCAGGCGCTCGGCCGCGAACGGCTTTTCGATGAAGTCGTAGGCGCCGTCGCGCATCGCCTGCACGGCCATCGAGATGTCGCCGTGCCCGGTGACGAGGATCACCGGCACGTCGGGCACGCGCTCGCGGCACTGCGCGAGCACGTCGAGCCCGCTCGCGCCGGGCAGCCGGATGTCGCTGACGATCACGCCGGCGGTATCCGCGACGATCGCCTTCTCGGCCGCTTCGGCCGACTCGAAGCCGGCGACGTCGAAGCCCGCCAGTTGAAGGCTCTGCACGCTCGCCCGGCGCACGAGCGCATCGTCTTCGATATAGATCACTTGCAGCCGGTTGGCCATCGTACTCACTTGCTCCTGACGAGCCGCGCGCGGCTCTCGTTGATGCCGGTCGTTCGCCGACCGGGCCTGCTCACGCTAATGCGAGCCCGCCGGCTCGGACACGGAGTCCGGATGATGCGTGCGGGCGCGCCGCAGCGTCAAGACGAACAGCGCGCCGCCCGACGGTGCGTTGCGTGCGGTCAGCGCGCCGCCCGCGTCGCTCGCGATCGACGACGAGATCGCGAGGCCGAGCCCGAGCCCACGCCCCATTTCCTTGGTCGTGAAGAACGGCTCGAACAGGCGCGGCAGCAAATCGGGCGCAATGCCGGAGCCGTTGTCGCGCACCTCGACCGCGAGCGTCGCGGCCGACACCGCGATCGTCACCTCGATGGCCGGCGCCGCGACGCCGGCCACCGCGTCGAGCGCGTTGCCGAGCAGGTTGATCAGCACCTGTTCGAGGCGCAGGTCCTCGCAGCGCGCGACGAGTTCGGGATAGTCGCGCGCCAGATCGAGCGGCGCGTCGCGCGCGGGCGAGACGGTCGCATCCTGCAGCGTCAGCGTGAGCGCGACGCCGCGCAGGCGCTCGTCGAGCAGCGACAGCACGCTGCGCAGCGCGCGCACGACGAGCGCCTGCTCGTTGCGCGGCTTCGCGCGGCCGACGAACAGCTTCAGCTGGTTGGTGATCTTGCCCATCCGCTCGGTGAGCGCGGCGATCGCCTCGAGATTCTCGCGCGCGGCGGCCTGCTCGCCGCGATCGAGCAGCACGCGCGTGTTGTCCGAGAAGCTGCGCAGCGCCGCGAGCGGCTGGTTCAGTTCATGCGTGATGCCGGCCGCCATCTGGCCGAGCGCGGCGAGCTTGCTCGCCTGGATCAGTTCGTCGTGCGCGGCGCGCAGCTCCTGCTCCGCGCGGATCCGGTCGCCGACTTCCTTCTGCAATTGCTCGTTCGCCTCCGACAGGTCGGCCGTCCGCTCCTCGACGCGCCGGTTCAGCTCCGCGTACGCCTGCTGCAGCAGCGCGCGGCCGCGGATCATCTCGCGCACGCGGGCGCGGCGCATCCGCCAGTAGAACGCGAGCAGCGCAACCGACACGAAGCCGAAGCCGGTGACGATCGTGGCGTTGCGCGCATCGGCATCGATCGGCGCGATCGGCGCGAGCGTGACGAGCAGCCAGTCGGGCTCGCCGATCCGGCGCTTGCTGGCGAGGAAGCGCGGCGCGCGCCGGCCGGCACCGAGGCGCACGATCTCCGCATCGGCGCCGAGCGTCTGCTCGACACGCAGCGGCAGCGGCGTGACCGGCTGCTGCGCGTACTGGCGCGTTTCGTAGATCGACGCGGCGACGGGCCCCGTGAGCGGGCGCAGCGTGTGGTACTTCCAGGCGGGCACGGACGACAGGAACACGACGCCGTGATCGTCCACGACGACGAGCGGCTCGGACGCGTCGGCGCCCTGGAACCATTCGAGATTGAGCTTCACGACGACGACGCCCGCGATCTTGCCGTCGCGCCACACGGGCTGCGAGATGTAGTAGCCGGGATCGCGCGAGATCGTGCCGATCCCGAAGAAGCGGCCGACCCGGCCGTTCATCGCATCGAGGAAATACGGGCGGAAACGGTATTCGATCCCGACGAAGCTGTCGGGTGCGCGCCAGTTGCTGGCGGCGACGCACAGGCCGTCCGCGCCGATCACGTAGGTGACGGTCGCGTGCGCGTGTTCGTTGAGATCTTCGAGATAACGATTGACGCGGGCGGTGTAATCGCCGCGCTTGGGCTCGGCCAGGAGGTCCTGCACGTACGGATGGCTGCCGAGCAGATAAGGCAACGATTCGTAGCGGTCGAGCGTGCTCTTGAGCGCGTTGGTGGTGCGCTCGACGCGCACCGCGGCATTGCGCTGCAGCTCGGCGACGCCCCGCTGCCACGTGATCGTCCACGTGAGCGCGCACGCCGCGACGAGCGCGGCGGCGAGCACGACGAGGATGAGCAGGCGGCGCGTCACGGTCGAGGCTTCCTGGCGATGCGGATCGCCTATTGTGTCATAGGCCTCCGCCTCGATACCCCGACCGCCGCGGGCCGCACGGCCGGCGGGCCGTGCCGCCGCCTGCTCGTTCATCGCGTCAGACGCCGGCCGTCTCGGTCGGCGCGACTTCGGCGCCGCCCTTCAGCGCCTGGCGCAGCTTGTTGCGGTCGAGCTCCTTCTCCCACGCCGACACGACGACGGTCGCGACACCGTTGCCGACGATGTTGGTCAGCGCGCGGCATTCGCTCATGAAGCGGTCGATGCCGAGGATCAGCACCATGCCCGACAGCGGGATCGTCGGCACGACGGCCAGCGTCGCGGCGAGCGTGATGAAGCCCGCCCCCGTCACGCCGCTCGCGCCCTTGGACGTCAGCATCGCGACGGCCAGCAGCGTGAGTTGCTGCATCCACGTCAGCTCGATGTTGGTCGCCTGCGCGATGAACAGCACGGCCATCGTCATGTAGATGTTGGTGCCGTCGAGGTTGAACGAATAGCCGGTCGGCACGACGAGGCCGACGACCGAACGCGAGCAGCCCGCCTTCTCGAGCTTTTCCATCAGCTGCGGCAGCGCGGCTTCCGACGAGCTCGTGCCGAGCACGATCAGCAGCTCTTCCTTGATGTACGACACGAAGCGGATGATCGAGAAGCCGGTGAAGCGCGCGATCGCGCCGAGCACGACGAGCACGAACACGACCGACGTCAGGTAGAACGTGCCGATCAGCTTGAGCAGCGGCACCAGCGAGCCGACGCCGTACTTGCCGATCGTGAACGCCATCGCGCCGAACGCGCCGATCGGGGCCAGCTTCGTGACGATGTGCACGATGCCGAACAGCACGCGCGTCAGGCCGTCGATGAAATCGGTGACCACGCGGCCGCGCTCGCCGAGGTGCGCGAGCACACTGCCGAACAGCAGCGCGATCAGCAGGATCTGCAGGATTTCACCCTGCGCGAACGCGTCGACCATCGTGTTCGGGATGATGTGCATCAGGAAATCGACCGTCGATTGCCCGTGCGCCTTCGCCGCGTACGACGCGACGGCCTTGCCGTCGAGCGTCGCCGGATCGATGTTGAAGCCGACGCCCGGTCGCAGCAGGTGAGTGGCCGCGAGGCCGAGCACCAGCGCGAAGGTCGACACGATCTCGAAGTACAGCAGCGCCTTGCCGCCGACGCGGCCGACCTTCTTCATGTCCTCCATGCCGGCGATGCCGGTGACGACCGTACAGAAGATGATCGGGCCGATCACCATCTTGATCAGCTTGATGAACCCGTCGCCGAGCGGCTTCATGTCGGTGGCGAGCGCCGGGTAGTAGTGGCCGAGGATCACGCCGACGATGATGGCGAAGATCACCTGCACATAGAGCACTTTGTAGAAGGGTTTCTTCTTCACGATGGTTCCTGCTGAAGTAGATGATGAGCCGGTGGAAACGGCGTCACGCGCGCGGGCGAATGTCTCGGGAGAAAGCCAATCGCCCGCGCGGCTGCCGTGCCGCAACAAGCGATGCCTCAGAACATCCGACAGGGGAGGAAGGCGCTGGTCATCGATTGTCTCCTTGATGTAATAGTCAGGCCGAGGGGCGGCCATGCGCTTTATATTGCAAGGTCGATGCCAGGCTTCCGGAACCCCTCAAGCCGTTGTTTTCATTGTATTTCCCACAATGCGGCAGGCAAGGAAATCCGGGATTCCGGATTTCCGGAAAAGATCCGTCCGGCGATCCGGACGGATGGGCACATTGATCCGACGAATCAGTGCTGCACGGCCCGGCTCGCGAGCACGCCGGTCTGCGCGTAGAACTCCTGCCGCGCGAACGCGTCGCGCTCGCGGCGCGCGCGCTCGCCGCGATCCGCGAGCGAGCCGACGACGATCCCGACGAACGCGAGCGGCACCGACACGAGCGCCGGGTTGTCGAGGAACACCGGCGCGTGCGCATGATGCAGCACGTCGACCCACACCGACTTCGACAGCACCGTGAGCGCGACCGCCGACACGAGGCCGAGGCCGCCGCCGAGCACTGCGCCGCGCGTCGTCATCCCGCGCCAGAAGATCGACATCGCGAGCACGGGGAAATTCGCGCTCGCGGCCACCGCCGCGACGAGCCCGACCATGAACGCGACGTTCACGTGCTCGAACAGGATCGACAGCGCGATCGCGACGGCCGACAGCACGATCGTCGCCGCGCGCGAGATGCGCATTTCCAGCCGCTCGTCGGGCTTGCCGCGCGCCCACATCTGCGCGTACAGGTCGTGCGAGATCGTCGTCGCGCCCGCGAGCGTCAGGCCGGCGACCACCGCGAGGATCGTCGCGAACGTGACGGCCGCGATGAACCCGTAGAACCAGTTGCCGCCGACCGCCTGCGCGAGCTTCACCGCGACCATGTTGGAGCCGCCGAGCAGGTCGTGCGTCAGGTTGAACGTGCCGTTCGCGCCGAGCCGGAAGAATTCCGGATGCTGCGCGAGCAGCACGATCGCCGAGAAGCCGATCACGAAGGTCAGCAGGTAGAAATAGCCGATGAAGCCCGTCGCGTAGAGCACCGACTTGCGCGCCTCCTTCGCGTTCGGCACCGTGAAGAAGCGCATCAGGATGTGCGGGAAGCCGGCCGTGCCGAACATCAGCGCGATGCCGAGCGACAGCGCATTGGCCGGATCGCGGATCAGCTTGCCGGGCCCCATGATCGACAGCGCGCCCGGATGCACGGCCACCGCGCGGCGGAACATCGCGTCGATGTCGAAGCCGAATTCGCCAAGCGCCAGCAACGCGAGCAGCGTCGCGCCGAGCAGCAGCAACACGGCCTTGATCACCTGCACCCAGGTGGTCGCGGTCATCCCGCCGAAGAACACGTAGACCACCATCAGCACGCCGACGATCAGCTCGGCCGTGCCGTACGACAGCCCGAACAGCAACTGGATCAGCTTGCCCGCACCGACCATCTGCACGACGAGGTACAGCACGACGATCGTCAGCGCGTTCGCGGACGTCAGCAGCCGGATCGGCCGCTGCGCGAAGCGGTACGCGACGACGTCGACGAACGTGAACTTGCCGAGGTTGCGCAACGGTTCGGCGATCAGGAACATCACGAACGGCCAGCCCACCAGGAAGCCGATCGAATAGATCAACCCGTCGAAGCCGAACATGAACACCATGCCGGACAGCCCGAGGAACGACGCGGCCGACATGTAGTCGCCGGCGATCGCGAGCCCGTTCTGCAGGCCGGTGATGCCGCCGCCGGCCGTGTAGAAGTCGCGTGTCGAACGCGTGCGGCGCGCGGCCCAGCGCGTGAGCGCGAGCGTCGCGAACACGAACGCGAAGAACATCCCGATCGCGACCGGGTTCAGCTCGACCTTGTCTGGCATCGGGCCGGCGACGCCGGTCGCATGGGCGGCGGCGGAAACGAGAACGGCCAGCGCGCCGAGCGCGCTCGAAAGGAATCGCATGTCGGCCTCCGTTACGAACGCTGCAGGATCGCGTCGACGCGGCGATCGAACGCGCGGTTCGCGCGCAGCACGTAGCACGCGGTCAGGCCGATCGCGACGAGGATGATCGCGACGCCCGCGGCGATCCCGACCGTCGTCGTCGCGCCGCGGTACAGCGGCGCGGCGAGCACGTGCGGCGCGAGCGCGACGAGCAGGATGAAGCCGTAGTACGTGGCGATCATCAGCGCCGTCAGCATGAAGCTGAAGCGGCGCCGTGCCCGCACGAGCTGCTGGTAGTCAGGGCGCGCCGTGACCGATTCGATGACGGAAAGCTCCATGTTGTCTCCAATATCGTCTCGTCGTATCGCGAGAGCTGTCTCGTGGATGGTCGGCGCGTGTCGACTGCTCCGCCCGCGCCGCGGCGGCAATCCCTGCAACGCGTTACACGACGCGATCCGCACGCAGCCGCGCAATCGCGTCGGCCGACATCCCGAGCCAGTCGCCGAGCACCGCGTCGGTATCCGCGCCAAGCACCGGCGGCGCACCGCGCACCGGCAGCCGCGCGCCGTCGAAGCGGTACGGCGGCGCGAGCACGTCGACACCGCCCGCGACCGGATGCGGCTGCCGCGTGACGAGCCCGGCGCGGGTGGCGCGTTCCGACGTCAACGCTTCGTGCAGCCCGAGCACTTCGCCGCACGGAATGCCCGCGGCGGCGAGCGCCGCCAGCAGCGTCGCACGCGAGCGGCGCGCGAGTTCGCGGCGGATCTCGGGCAGCAGGTCGGCGCGATTCTCCGAACGGCCGAGGTTGGTCCTGTAGCGTTCGTCGGCCGCGAGATCGGGCCGCTCGATCGCGTCGCAGAAGCGCGCGAACTGCGTGTTGTTGCCGACCGTGATCACGAGCGGGCCGTCGGCCGCATCGAATACGCCGTACGGCACGATCGACGGATGCGCGTTGCCGTAGCGCGGCGGGTCCTCGCCCATCAACAGCGCATCGAGCCCGTAGTACGCGGTGATCATCAGCCCGCAGTCGAACAGCGCCATCTCGATGCGGCGACCGCGCCCCGTCGCATGGCGTTCGTACAGCGCGGCGAGGATCGCCTGCGCCGAATACATGCCGGTGAACAGGTCGACCGCCGCGACGCCGAACTTCAGCGGCGGCTGGCCGGCCTCGCCGTTCAGCGCCATCAGTCCGGCCTCGCCCTGGACGACGAGGTCGTAGCCGGGCCGCGCGGCCTCGGCGCCCGATCGGTCGTAGCCCGAGATCGCGCAGTGCACGAGCCGCGGATTCAGCTCGGCCAGCGCGTCGTAGCCGAGCCCGAGCTTCTCCGCGCCGCCGAACTTGAAGTTGTGGAGCACCACGTCGGCCCGCGCGGCCAGCTCGCGCGCGATGCGCTGGCCGGCTTCCGTCTGCAGGTCGACGCAGATCGAGCGCTTGCTGCGGTTCACGCTGTTGAAATAGGTGGTTTCGGTGTCGCCGATCCGCAGCCCCCAGTCGCGCGTATCGTCGCCGCGCGCCGGATGCTCGACCTTGATCACTTCCGCGCCGAAATCGGCAAGCACCATCGCGCACCACGGGCCCGCGAGCACGCGCGAGAAATCGAGCACCTTCACGCCGGCCAGCGGCAGCGCGCGCGCTTCGTTCGTCATCGTCGTCTCCTCCATTCGCGTTTGCGCCGTTATCGTTTGGACAGCGCGATGTAGCGCGCGAGATGGTGATCCTCGTCGCCGAGCTGGTGATCGATCATCACGAGCCGCTTCGCGTAGTGCGCCAGCGGCAACTCCCACGTCATCCCGATTCCGCCGTGCAGCTGGATGCTTTCCTCGGCGACGAGCGTGCCGATCCGGCCGATGCTGTATTTCGCCGCCGCGAGCGCGCGCTCGCGCACCGCGCGCGGCGCATCGAGCTGCGCGGCCGCGTTGATCACGGCCGAGCGCGCCTGCTCGACTTCGAGCAGCAGATCGGCCATCCGGTGCTGCAGCGCCTGGAAGCTGCCGATCGGCAACCCGAACTGCTTGCGCGTGCGCAGATACTCGAGCGTCGCTTCCTTCGCGACGTCCATCGCGCCGAGCGCTTCCGCCGACAGCGCGAGCAGCCCGTAGCCGAGCACGCGTTCGAGCAGCTCGGCGCCCGCTTCGCCGTCGTGCGCGCCGAGCGCCGCATCGGCCGGCAGCGCGACGCGCTCGAAGCGCACTTCGGCCGCGCGGCCGCCGTCGATCTTCCGGTAGTCGCGCAGCGACACGCCCGGCGCCTCGGCCGGCACGACGAACAGGCCGATGCCGGCCGCGTCGTCGTCGCGCCCCGACACGCGCGCGCTGACGACGAAGAACGCCGCCTGCGCGGCCTGGTCGACGACGCCCTTCGCGCCCGTCAGCACCCAGCCGTCGCCCGCACGTTCGGCGCGCGTGCGCACGGTCGTCAGCTCGTAGTGCGAACCCGGCTCGTCGTGCGCGAACGCGGCGCTCGCGCTGCCGTCGATCAACGCGGCGAGCTTGTCGCGATGCGCATCGCCGCCCGCGAGCGACAGCGCACGGCCGGCCAGCAGCGCGCCGAGGAACGGCTCGACGACGAGCCCGCGCCCGAGGCATTCGAACACCACGGCGATGTCGAAGCCGGCGCCGCCGAAGCCGCCGTCGGCTTCCGGAAACAGCGCGCCGACCGTGCCGAGTTCGGCGAAGCGCCGCCACATCGCGCGGTCGAAGCCTTCGGCCGACTGCGCGATGCGGTCGCGCACCGGGAACGCGTACTGTTCGGCGATGAAGCGGTTCAACGTGTCCGCCAGCATCCGGCGATCTTCTGTGTGCTGAAAATCCATCGTCGCGTCCCTCGTTACAGCCCGAGCATCATCTTCGCGATGATGTTCTTCTGGATCTCGTTCGAGCCGCCGAAGATCGACAGCTTCCGGTTGTTGAAATACTGCTGCGCGGCGCTCGCGGCTTCGTCGGGGCCGACCGGTTCGCCAGCGTAGTCGGCGTCGAGCGCGTCTTCGACGAACGGCTGCGCATACGGCCCCATCGCGCGCCGCATCAGCGCGGTGATCTCCTGGCGAATCTGCGTGCCGCGAATCTTCAGCATCGAGCTTTCCGCGCCCGGCGCGCCGCCGCCCGCGACCGCGGCCAGCACGCGCAGGTTGGTCGTGCGCATGTTTTCCAGTTCGATCTCGACGCGCGCGACGCGTGCCGCGAAGAACGGATCGTCCGCGAGCGGCCGGCCGTTCTTCGTGACCTTCGCGGCCACCGCGCGCAGCCGGTCGAGGGCAGCGGTCGAGAAGCCGATGCCAGCGATGTTGGTGCGCTCGTACGTGAGCAGGTATTTCGCGCAGGTCCAGCCGCGGTTCTCTTCGCCGACCAGGTTTTCCACGGGCACGCGCACGTCGGTGAAGAACACCTCGTTCACCTCGTGCTCGCCGTCGAGCGTGATGATCGGGCGCACCTCGACGCCCGGCGTGTTCATGTCGATCAGCAGGAAGCTGATGCCTTCCTGCTTGCGCACGTCGGTCGCGGTGCGCACGAGGCAGAAGATCATGTTCGCGTAGTGGCCGAGCGTGGTCCACGTCTTCTGGCCGTTCACGACGTAGTGATCGCCATCGCGCACCGCGCTCGTCTTCACCGCCGCGAGATCGGAGCCGGCGCCCGGTTCCGAATAGCCCTGGCACCACCAGTCGGTGCCGTCGAGAATGCGCGGCAGCCAATGCCGCTTCTGTGCGTCGCTGCCGTACTTGATCAGCACGGGGCCGAGCATGTTCACGCCGAACGGCACGATGCGCGGCGCGCCGGCGAGCGCGCATTCGTTGTCGAACAGGAACTTCTGCGCGACGCTCCAGCCAGGGCCGCCGTATTCGCGCGGCCAGTGGCTCGCGAGCCAGCCGCGCGCGTTCAGGATCGCGTGCCATTCGCGCATGTCGTCGCGCGTCAGATGCAGCCCGCCCTTCACCTTGCGCGCGATGCGCTCGGGCAGTTCGGCTTGCAGGAAGCGCTGCACTTCCGCGCGGAAGGCTTCTTCTTCGGGCGTGAAATCGAGGTCCATCTTCGTTCCGTTGCAAATGCGGTTGGCGTTCAGTCGATGCGGTTCAGGCTCGCGAAATCCGCGCCGCGCGCGACGAGATCGACGAGCAGCGGCGACGGCTTCCAGAACAGCGGATCTTCCTTCGCGAACGCGCGGATATCGGCGAGCACGTTCGCGAGGCCGACCGTGTCCGCGTAGTGCATCGGGCCGCCGCGATAGCGCGGGAAGCCGTAGCCGTACAGGAACACCGCGTCGACGTCGAGCGGGCGCAGCGCGATCTTTTCGTGCACGACGTTCGCGCCTTCGTTGATCATCGCGGCGAGGTAGCGGCGCAGGATCTCGCCGTCGGTGAACGTGCGCGGCGTGACGCCCTTCTTCGCGCGTTCCTGCGCGACGATCGCTTCCACTTCCGGGTCGGGCGTGCCGACGCGCGCGCCGTCCGGATACAGGTAGTAGCCGCGGCCGGTCTTCTGCCCGAACCAGCCGCGCTCGCACAGCCGGTCGGAAATCTCCACGTAGCGCGCGTTCGGGTCGCGCGTCGCCGCGCGGCGCTTGCGGGTCGCCCAGCCGATGTCGCCGCCCGCGAGGTCGACCACCTGGAACGGGCCCATCGGGAAGCCGAACTCGCGCACCGCGCGATCGATCTGGTACGGCGACGCGCCGTCTTCCATCAGGTAGTCGGCCGCCGTCCGGTAGACGGCGAGGATCCGGTTGCCGATGAAGCCATCGCATACGCCCGCGCGCACCGGCGTCTTCTTCAATTGCTTCGCGAGCGCGAACGCGGTCGCGACGACGTCCGGGCTCACGCGCGCCGGCACGACGATCTCGAGCAGCTTCATCACGTTGGCCGGCGAGAAGAAATGCAGGCCGATCACGTCGGCCGGCCGGTCGATGCTTGCGGCGAGCGCGTCGATGTCGAGATACGACGTGTTGGTCGCGAGCACCGCGCCCGGCTTGCACACGCGGGCGAGCTCGGCGAACACGGCCTGCTTCACGGCCATGTCCTCGAATACGGCCTCGATCACGACGTCGGCCTGCGCAACCGCGTCGTACGACGTGCTGCCCTTGAAGCGCGCGAGCCGCGCCGCGTGCGCGGCCGGCGTCATCCGCCCTTTCGCGACGAGGCCGTCGTACACCTTCTCGACGTGCGCGCGGCCGCGCGCGAGCGACGCTTCGTCGCGCTCGATCATCGTCACCGGCAGCCCGGCGTCGAGCGCCGCGACCGCGATGCCCGCACCCATCGTGCCGCCGCCGACCACGCCGATCCGCTCGACCGGCCGTGCGCTCGCGCGCCGCGCCTCGGGCGCCTTCGCCGCCTCGCGCTCCGCGAAGAACGCATGCACGAGGCCCGCACGCTGCGGGCTGTCGAGGCACTGCAGGAACAGGCTCCGTTCGAGCTTCATCCCCGCATCGAACGACTGCGTGAGCGCGGCCTCGACCGCGTCGACGATCTTCGCCGGCGAGAAAAGGCCGCGCGACTTCTTCGGCAGTTCCGCGCGCGCCGCGTCGAGCGCGGCCTGCGCGGCCGCGCGGTCTGCCAGGCCCTGCGCGTCGCGCGTGCGGCGCACGGGCGCGCCGAGCGACACGAGCTCCTGCGCGTACGCGAGCCCTTCGGCGAGCGTATCGTCGCTGTGCGCGATGCGATCGACGAGGCCGAGCGTGAGCGCCTCCTCGGCGCTCGCATGGCGGCCCGTCAGCATCAGGTCGAGCGCGGCCTTCGCGCCGATCAGGCGCGGCGTGCGCTGCGTGCCGCCCGCGCCGGGCAGCAGGCCGAGCGTCACTTCGGGCAGCCCGAGCTTCGCGCCCGGCACCGCGAGCCGGTAGTGCGCGGCCAGCGCGACCTCCAGGCCGCCGCCGAGCGTCGCGCCGTGCAGCGCGACCACGACCGGCTTCGTGCTCGACTCGATGCGTTCGCACACGTCGGGCAGCGACGGCGGCACGGGCGGCTTGCCGAATTCGCGGATGTCGGCGCCCGCGATGAAGTTGCGGCCGGCGCCGACGATCAGCACCGCGTGGATCGTGTCGTCGGCCTGCGCGGCGTCGATCGCGTCGGCGAGGCCGCGCCGTACGTCGGCGGACAGCGCGTTGACGGGCGGATGGTCGATCGTGACGACGAGGATCTTGTCGCGCCGCTCGCGCGTGACGGTGCCCGTCTGGGCGGGTTCGTGGGAAGCGGGTGAATTCATCGTGTCTCCAAGTGCGGTGCGCCTGGCGGACGGGACCGCCCGCCAAGCCGGCGGGCGGTGCCGGTTCGCGAGCTGTCCCATGCGGCGGGAAACGATCCGGCGTGGTTGCCGGGCATGACCCGATTCTCGATTGATCGAGATTCGTTGACAATTCCCGCACGCTTTTACAAGCTGTCAAGTCCGACTTGACACCGAATCTTTCCGACCGTTAAACGGGCCGGATCAGGAGACACCCCGCATGGACCTGAACGCGCTGACGCTGCTCGTCGAGATCCTCGACGCCGGCAATCTCAGCAAGGCCGCGCAGCGGCTCAAGATGAGCCGGGCGAACGTCAGCTACCGGCTGAACCAGCTTGAGCGCTCGATCGGCCAGCAGCTCGTGCGGCGCACGACGCGGCGCATGGAGCCGACCGAGATCGGACTGAAGCTGTACGAGCACGGCCGGCGCATCCGCAACGAACTGCTCGCCGCGCAGGAATCGGTGACCACGCTCGGGCAGGACCTGCAGGGCCGCGTGCGGCTGTCGGTGCCGAGCGGCTACGGGCAGATGGTGATGTCCGACTGGCTGCTCGCGTTCAAGCGGCGGCATCCGGGCATCGTGCTCGACGTGGTGTTCGAGAATCGCGTGGAAGACCTGATGCGCGACGAAGTCGACATCGCGATCCGCGTGATGTCCGAGCCGCCGCAGAACCTCGTCGCGCGCGACATGGGCGCGGTGCGCTACGTCGCGTGCGCGTCGCCCGCGTTCGCGGCCGCGCACGGGATGCCGGCGAGCCTCGGCGCGCTGGCCGCCGCGCCGGTCGTCACCGCGACGGTGATGGGCCGGCAACTCCGGATCGCCGCGTATCTCGGCGACGAACGCCACGAGGTGCTGCTCGAACCCACGCTGATTTCGGAGAACTTCCTGTTCCTGCGCCAGGCGATCCTCGCGGGGATCGGCGTCGGCATCGTGCCCGACTACGTGATGCAGGACGACCTGCGCCGCGGCGCCGTCGTCACGTCGCTCGACGCGTACCGGCTCAGCATCTTCGGCACCCACATGTACATGCTCTACATGCCGAACCGCCACCATACGCGCGCGACGTCGACGTTCATAGAGTTCATCCTCGAACGGGCCGGAAAGACCGGCCGCGGCGGGCCCGGCGGGATGCGTCAGGGTTTCCTGTCGGATGACAAGCCGCCGGCCACGCGGCGACAATAGCGCGCCGGGGCGGGCAGCGCCGTTGCGTCAGCGCCAACGTCGACGCCGCCGTCTCCTTCGAATTCACTGCTGCCGAGGGTTCAATGTTCGACCGGATTCGTCCGCATTCGCGTCCCTGGACGCTGCTCGCCGCCGTCGCGCTCGTCGCGCTCGACGCCGGCTGCACGTCCCCGTCCGCGCCGTCGGGCGCCGTCGTCCCGGTTGCCGCCGCGTCGGGCACGGCCGTCCCGCTGCCCGGCGTTCACGCGCCCGAACTGTCGTCCGGCTGGACCGACAAGTCGGGCTGGACCTCGCAGCACTTCATGATCGCGGCCGCGAACCCGCTCGCCACGCAGGCCGGCTACGACATGCTGAAGGCCGGCGGCACCGCGATCGACGCGGCCATCGCGACGCAGATGGTGCTCGCGCTGGTCGAGCCGCAATCGTCGGGCATCGGCGGCGGCGCGTTCATGCTGTACTTCGACGGCAAGACGACGCAGGCGTACGACGGCCGCGAAACCGCGCCGGCCGCCGCGACCGAGCGCCTCTTCTACGGGCCGACCGGCCAGCCGATGGGCTTCTACGAAGGTGTCGTCGGCGGGCGCTCGGTCGGCACGCCGGGCGTGCTGCGCATGCTCGACGCCGCGCACCGCGCGCACGGCAAGCTGCCGTGGCGTCGGCTGTTCCAGCCGGCCATCCGGCTCGCCGAGCGCGGCTTCACGATCAGCCCGCGGCTCGCGATGCTGATCGCGAACGACAAGTACCTGCACGACGACCCGGCCGCCCGCGCGTACTTCTACAATGCGGACGGCACGCCGAAGGCTGCCGGCACGGTACTGAAGAATCCCGCCCTCGCGACCGTGCTGCGCCAGGTCGCCGACCGCGGCGCGAACGCGTTCTACAGCGGCGCGATCGCGCGCGACATCGTCACGAAGGTGCGCAAGCACCCGACCAACCCGGGGCTGCTGTCGCTGCAGGATCTCGCGCGCTACAAGGCGAAGGTGCGTGCGCCGCTGTGCGCCGACTATCGGCGCTCGGTGGTCTGCGGGATGCCGCCGCCATCGTCGGGCGGCCTCGCGATCGCGCAGATGCTCGGCATTCTCGAGGCGATGCCCGACTGGCAGCAGATCGGCGCGCAGAAGCCGGTGCGCACCGAGCTCGGCTACGAGCCGACGCCGTTCGCCGCCCATCTGTTCAGCGAAGCCGGGCGTCTCGCGTACGCGGACCGCGCGCGCTACGTGGCCGATCCCGATTTCGTGCCGCTGCCGGGCGGCAACTGGGCGAGCCTCACCGACAAGACCTATCTCGCGCAGCGCGCGCGGCTGATCGGCGACAACAGCATGGGGGTCGCACAGGCCGGCACGCCCCAGGGCGCGACGCTCGCGACGGCCGACGACCGCAGCGCCGAATTGCCGTCGACGTCCGACATCGCGATCGTCGACCGCTACGGCCAGGCGCTGTCGATGACGACCAGCATCGAGGACGCGTTCGGCTCGCGGCTGATGGTGCGCGGCTTCATGCTGAACAACCAGCTCACCGACTTCTCGTTCGCGTCGACCGACAACGGCCGGCCGATCGCGAACCGCGTGCAGCCCGGCAAGCGGCCGCGCTCGGCGATGTCGCCGGAACTCGTGTTCGACAAGAAGACGAAGCAGGTGACGATGATCGTCGGCTCGGCCGGCGGCCCCGCGATCATCAATCACGTCGCGAAGACGCTGGTCGGCGTGCTCGACTGGGGGATGACGATGCAGCAGGCGATCGCGCTGCCGAACTTCGGGTCGATGAACGGGCCGACGCAACTCGAACGTGGGCGTGTATCGGACGCGCTCGTCGACGGGCTGAAGGGCCGCGGGCACGACGTGCAGATCGTCGAGATGAACTCGGGGCTGCAGGGAATCCAGCGGCTGAACGTGCAGGGGCAGACGGTGTGGTTCGGCGGGGCGGATCCGCGCAGGGAAGGAGTGGCGATGGGGGAATGAGGCCGGTAACGCATGCGCGATCGTTGCGCATCGAACTGACGGCCCTCCCCTCCTCCACCGACGCATTGCGCCATGAATGCGACGACGCGCCTTCCGGACGTCGTCGCCGTTTCCCGGCTATGTGGCCCCCCACCCGTCGCTCCCCTCATCGCATCGCGACATCGAACCGCCGCGCGATCGCGCACCCATAGCGTGTCCTATCCGCGCTAAATCACTTTCGTAACTGTCTGATCGACGACGCCTGCGTCCGTCCGTATAGTCGCTCGCTCAGTCCGGGCCCACGCGATAGCGGTCCGCCACCCGCGGCAACGACGCTGCGCCCCGCGCCTTTCGACGAAGCCGCACATGGATCCCGGGCTGCATCGAACATCTCATCGATCAGGATTACGAATAATATGTCACGCACATCCGCTGCAGATTCCCGTACCGCTCGGATCCGCTCGCATGCTTGCCCCGAACGGCAACGCGCGCCCTCCGCCCGCCTGCCGGCACTCGCCGTCGCCGTCGCCATCGCCGCGCTCGCACCGTACTACGTCCATGCGACCGAAAACGATCTGGTTCAGCACTACCTGACGATCAAGGACGGCGCCGGCGGCGAGCCGACCGCGTCCGGAGCCGGGTCGATCGCGATCGGACCTGGCGCAAAGGCGAATGGCGAGACGGGCGAGGACTACTCGGCGCTCGCGATCGGCGCACATGCCACCGCCGATGGGCGCGCCACCGTGGCCGTCGGCGAAGCCGCCCATATCCAGGGCGACCGCTCGAGCGCGGTCGGCGTGTCGTCGTACGTCACGGGCGATCGTTCGAGCGCGTTCGGTTCGTCATCGCGAGTCGAAGCCGTGCGCGGCGTGGCGCTCGGCGCGGACTCCAAGGTCACCGCCAACGGTGCGGTCGCGCTCGGCCAAGGTAGTGTCGCCGACCGCACGAATACCGTGTCGATCGGCACGGCGGGCACCCAGCGCCAGCTCGTCAACCTCGGCGCCGGCACCCGCGACACCGACGCTACCAACCTGTCGCAGCTGAAACCCGTCGTCGCCGCGCTCGGCGGCGATGCGACCGTCGACGCGAACGGAACCGTGCGCGGCCCGACCTACACGGTCGACGGACAATCGTTCGACAACGTCGGCGGTGCACTGACCCAGCTCGACGGACGCGTCACGACGATCGACGGACGTGTCGCCACCGTCGAAAACAACGTGACGTCGATCCGCAACGACGTCACCGATCTCGGCACGCGGCTCGACAACGGCACGGCCGGCCTCGTCCGGCAGGATCCGGCGAGTCTCGCGATCTCGATCGGCGCCGGCAAGGGCGGCACGTCGGTGAGCGTCGCCGGCACGGACGGCACGCGCACGCTGACCGGCCTGTCGAACGGCATCGGCGACACCGATGCCGTGACGGTCGCGCAGCTCAAGGCGACCGGGCTGATCGATCCGAACGGCAAGGCGCTCGGCGCGATCGTGTACGACGACCTGAAGCTGGATCGCGCTACGCTCGGCGGCGTCGGCGGCACCTTGCTCGACAACGTCAAGGCAGGCGCCATCGCGGCGAACAGCATGCAGGCCGTGAACGGCGGGCAGCTCTTCTCGATGCAGCAGCAATTCGAAACTCGCCTGGAATCGCTCGACACGCGCATCAACAACATCGAGCAGGTCGGCCCCGGCACCAGGCCGCCGATCGGCGAGCAGGGCGGCCAGTTGGCGCAGCTGGGCGACGGCTCCGGCGCGACCGGCTCGAACTCGATGGCGCTCGGCCAGAATTCGAGCGCATCCGGCAACGGCAGTCTCGCGCTCGGCAACAACGCGACCGCATCGGGCCAGAATTCGGTTGCACTCGGCAACGGCTCCGTCGCCGATCGCGACAACACGGTGTCCGTCGGCGCGCCGGGGCAGGAGCGGCAGATCACCCACGTGGCGCCCGGCACTGCCCCGACCGATGCCGTGAACGTCCAGCAACTGAACGACCACATCGGCAGCGTTCGATCCGACATGGATCACTATCGACGTGACGCAAGCGGCGGCATCGCATCCGCCGTCGCGATCGCGAACCTGCCGCAGGCGTCGCTGGCGGGCGAAAGCATGGTCTCGGTCGCTGGCGGCACCTACAGCGGGCAATCGGCCGTCGCGTTCGGCGTGTCGACCGCCACCCGCAACGGGCGCTGGGTGGTCAAGGCGTCCGGGTCGACCAATACCCGCGGCACGGTCGCGGTCGGCGCCGGCGCCGGCTATCGCTGGTAAGGCGCGCCACGGCGGCACCCTCCGCTTCAAACGGCAGGGGGCCGGGTTCGATCGACACGCACCCCGGCCCCTCGTCTTCTCGACGCGGGCGCCAACCGGCGTCCGTGCAGCCTGTACGGCCTACCCTCGCCCCTTCCACGGCACCACCCGCCGCTCGACCCACCGCATCGCCAGATCGAACAGCCACGCGATGGCGCCGATGATCAGGATCCCCATCACGACGATGTCGGTGCGCAGGAAGCTCGATGCGTTGAGCACCATCTGCCCGAGCCCGGCCGTCGCGGCGACCATCTCGGCCGCGACGAGCGTCGTCCACCCGAACCCGATCGCGATCCGCAGCCCGGTGAGAATTTCCGGCAGCGCAGCCGGCAACACGACGTGCCGCACGATCTGCGCGAAGCTGCCGCCGAGCGAGTACGCGGCGTTGATCTGCTCGACCGTCGCCGCGCGCACGCCGGCGCGTGCGGCCATCGCGATCGGCGCGAAGCATGCGAGGAAGATCACGACGAGCTTCGCCGTCTCGTCGATGCCGAACCAGATCACGACGAGCGGCAGATACGCAAGCGGCGGCAGCGGCCGGTAGAACTCCAGCAGCGGATCCAGCACGCCGCGTGCGATGCGGCTCACGCCCATCAGGATGCCGGCCGGCACACCGATCGCGGTGGCAAGCGCGAACGCACCGAACACGCGGGCAGCGCTCCACAACAGATGGTCGGACAACGGCAGGCCGCCCTGGATACGGCCGTGCCACGCGTCGACGAACGCCGCCCACACCGCTTCCGGCGCGGGCAGGAACAGCGGCGGCAGCCACTGCAGATGCGTCGCGACCCACCACAGCACGGCCAGCGCCGCGATCGTCGCCGCGCTCAGCGCGGCCGTCTTCCCCTGCCCGGGCAAGCGATAGCGGCCCGACGAACGACGCGCACGCACAGCACGCGCCGCAGCCTCGGCCCGCGTCGTGCGACCGTCGTCCGGCTCGAAATCCGCGGCCGTTCGGTCGGCCACCCACGAATCCTGCGTGCTCATGGTGTCCTGCCTGTGCAATGTACTGATCCGGCCACGCCCGACGGACGCACCCTGCCTCGCGAACTCGTGCATCACGCGATCTCGGCGACTACCGGCTCGTCGCGATGCAGATACGCGATCAGCCGCTCGCGCCATCCGATGAATTCCGGCGACGACTTCACCGCACGTGCATCGCGCGTTTCGACGTAGCGGCGCGCGAACGGCAATTCGAAGGTTTCCGCGATCCGGCCGGGGCCGGGCGTCATCACGACGAGACGCGTCGCGAGAAAGAGCGCCTCCTCGACGTCGTGCGTGATGAAGAACACCGTCTTGCCGGTCCGCGCCCACACGTCGAGCACGAGCGCCTGCATCGTGCCGCGCGTCATCGCGTCGAGCGCGCCCATCGGCTCGTCCATCAGCAGCACGCGCGGATCGCTCGCGAGCGCGCGCGCGATGCCGACGCGCTGTTGCATCCCGCCCGACAGTTCGTACACGCGCGCGTGCGCATGGCGCTCGAGGCCGACGAGCGCGAGCATCTCCGCCGCGCGCGCTTCGCGTTCGGCCTTCGACACGCGTGCGAAGCGCAACCCGAGCGCGACGTTGTCGAGCACGTCGAGCCATGGCAACAACGCGTATTTCTGGAACACGACGCCGCGATCGGCGCCGGGGCCCGTGATCGGCACGCCGTCGACGGATACGTCGCCCGTCGTCGGTGCGACGAAGCCGGCCATGCAGTTCAGCAGCGTCGTCTTTCCACAGCCGGACGCACCGAGCGCGACGACGAATTCACCGGCATCGATGCGCAGGTCGACGCGCGCGAGCGCCTGCGTCGTCGGCCTGCCGCGCTCGCCCGGATAGGCGACCGATACCTGGCGGACTTCCAGCGTACTCATGATCGAAGGGCTCCGCGATGAATGGGCCGAATGACCGCGCTCAGCGCGCGGCCTTCTGCACGAACTGCGGATCGACGCCCGCCGAATAGTCGGCGAGCACCGTCTGGATCGTGCCTTGCGATTTGAGGAACGCGGCCGTGGCCGCGAGCGACTTCGCGGCGCCCGACTGCGCGCCGCCGCCGAGCCACGTCGGCGAAGCCTGCTCGGCCGCCGTCGGGAATGCGTAGAGCGCGAGGCTCGCGGGCACATCTGCCGCGTTCGCGCCCGACACCTTCGCCACCGCCGCGACCTGCGGCGAGCCGACCTTCCACGCCGCGGCATGCGCGCGGTAGTCGGCGTCGGCGGCCGCGAGCACCTTCACGAAGCGCGTGACGAATTCGGGATTCTCGCGCGCGAACTTGCGGCTCACGACGAAGCCGTCGAAGGTCGACTTGCCGCTTTCCTTCGCAACTTGGCCCGACGTCGTCAGCACCGTGCCCGACTGCTTGACCTTCGCGAGCACCGGATCCCAGATATAGGTCGCGTCGATGTCGCCGCGCGTCCACGCGGCCGCGACTTCGGGCGGACGCAGGTTGACGATCTTCACGTCGTTCGGATTCACGCCCGCGGCCTGTAGCGCGACGAGCGTATGGAAGTGCGACGTCGACACGAACGGCACGCCGATCTTCTTGCCCTTGAGTGCGGCGACGCTGGTCACGCCCGAGCCGTTGCGCGCGACGAGCGCCTCGGCGTCGTTGATGTTGTCGAGCACCCAGAACAGCGAGATGTCGAGCCCCTGCGACAGGCCGGCCGCGATCGGGCTCGAACCGGCTTCGCCGAGCTGCACGGAGCCCGACGCGAGCGCGCGGATCACGTCGGCGCCACTGTCGAGCTTGCGGAACGTGACCTTGTAGCCGGTCGCCTTTTCGACTTCACCGCTCGCCTGCGCGTAGCGCCACGGCACGACCATGTCCTGGTACGCGATCACGACTTCGCGCGATTCGGCATGCGCCGCGCCGAGCGCGGCAAAGGCGGTCAGCGCGACGGCGGCGCGGCGGATGAAGCTGAAACGGGACATGCGGCTCTCCTTCGGAATGCGGGTGTTGCAAGCGGAGAGCCGACTTTACGAGCTTTGCGCGCGGCGGGAGCGAACTTATCGTGCGAAGCTATCGATGCCGTTTCAGCTTTGCTTTTCATGCTTTATTGCATGTGATCGTCGATTGAGCGGCGATCGGTGCGTGGGATGCGCGGTCGCAGTATCGCCAGCGTTCGCGCTCGACAACTTTCATACGGATCCCATATCGGGCCGCCGACGTAAACGCTAGTGTCTCGGATCGAGCGAAGAGTCGTGCGGCATGCGCACCATGAAACCCAGTCGGAAAAAGGATGGCGAGCCTATGGAACCTCGATACACTCTTTGCCAGATGCGAGCGGTATGGATCGACGCCTATCTCAATGGCGACGTCGATCAATTGGCCTTCGTCGAGTCGCCCCACTTTTTCGTGAAGCGGGGAACCGGGATACTGACCAAATCCCAGCAATTAGCGCATCTACGACGACACTCGCCGGAACACACCGGGCGCCGCTTCAGTTGGCAAGCGCACGGCGAAATGACGGAATTCGCCGAAAGCCGGCAGTGGGCATCGATCCGCGGATCCGGTTCGATGCGGTGTGACGGGACAATCGTGAGCGCTATTGACTTTGTGGAGCTATGGCTCGTGCAAGACGAGCGATGGCAGATCGCAGCACTTTGCTACGACGAACGCGAAAACGGCGGCGGAGTCGTGGCAGGCCGACCGGATCGGTAATCGCGATCCGATCGAAGCAACAACAAGAGAGCGCAAAAAAACCCGCAGAGCGGGTTCTTTTGCGGGATCAGGCGTCGGGAACGCTCAGACCACCCCCGCCCCATGCGCCTGCAGATCGGCGTGATAGCTCGACCGCACCATCGCGCCGACGGCCGCGTGCGTGAAGCCCATCTTGTACGCCTCTTCCTCGTACATCTTGAACGTGTCCGGATGCACGTACGCGCGCACCGGCAGGTGGTGCTCGGACGGCTGCAGGTACTGGCCGATCGTCAGCATGTCGACGTCGTGCGCGCGCAGGTCGCGCATCACCTGCAGGATTTCCTCTTCCGTTTCGCCGAGGCCGACCATCAGCCCCGACTTCGTCGCGACGTCCGGATGCAGCGCCTTGAAGTCCTTCAGCAGCTTCAGCGAGTGCGCGTAGTCCGAGCCCGGGCGCGCTTCCTTGTACAGGCGCGGCACCGTTTCGAGGTTGTGGTTCATCACGTCGGGCGGCGCCGCGTTCAGGATCGAAATCGCACGGTCGAGACGGCCGCGGAAGTCCGGCGTCAGGATCTCGATGCGCGTGTCGGGCGACTGCTCGCGCACCTCGCGGATGCACTCGACGAAGTGGGCGGCGCCGCCGTCGCGCAGGTCGTCGCGGTCGACGCTCGTGATCACCACGTACTTGAGCTTGAGCGCGGCGATCGTGCGTGCGAGGTTCTTCGGCTCATCCGCGTCGAGCGGATCGGGGCGGCCGTGGCCGACGTCGCAGAACGGGCAGCGGCGCGTGCACTTGTCGCCCATGATCATGAACGTCGCGGTGCCCTTGCCGAAGCATTCGCCGATGTTCGGGCAGCTCGCTTCCTCGCACACGGTGTGCAGGTTGTGCTCGCGCAGGATCGTCTTGATCTCGTTGAAACGCGAGCTGCCGGTGGCCGCCTTCACGCGGATCCATTCGGGCTTCTTCAGCTTTTCGATCGGAATGACCTTGATCGGGATGCGCGCCGTCTTCGCCTGCGCCTTCTGCTTGGCGGTCGGATCGTAGGCCGGGGTCGCGGCCGTATCGGCCGGTGCGGGAGAAGCGGTAACGTCAGTCATTCGATTGTTCCAGTGCGTGCGGCTTGTCGGCGGCCGCGGATGCGCCGTCGAGGTTGGCGATCAGACGGCCCACCAGCGTGTGGGCGACGTCGTTCCAGTCGGCGGCAACCTCGAGGCTCGCCATGTCGACGGTTTCCAGTCCGGCATAGCCGCACGGATTGATCGCAAGAAACGGGCGCAGATCCATCTTCACGTTCAGGCTCAGCCCGTGATAGCTGCAGCCGTTGCGGATCTTCAGGCCGAGGGCCGCGATCTTCGCGCCTTCGTGCACGCCGGATGCCACGTAGATGCCCGGCGCGCCCGCCTTGCGGACCGAAGCGAGATTATACGCCGCGAGGGTGTCGATCACGGCCTGCTCGATCTTCGTCACGAGCGTGCGCACCATCAGCTTGCGCCGGCGCAGATCCAGCAGCAGGTAGACGACGATCTGGCCGGGGCCGTGGTAGGTGATTTGCCCGCCGCGGTCGACCTTCACGAGCGGCACGCCGCTGTCGGCCACCAGCAGGTGCGCCGGGTCGCCGGCCTGGCCGAGCGTGTAGACGGGCGGATGCTCGACCACCCAGATCTCGTCGCCGGTGTCGGCCGTGCGCGTGTCGGTGAACGCGCGCATCGCGTCGAAGCTCGTCTCGTAGGCCTCGCGGCCCCGCCACCGCACGGTGACCGGCTGAGCCGGGGCGCCGGCGGGCGATGCGGAAACGGCGACAGGCGTGGACACGATGGAAACCGGCGAAACGGACATGGGCGGTAGTTTACCGAAAACCCGTGGGTCTCGCCGGCCTTGGGTGGGGGACGGATCGCCGGTATCCGTCGGACGAAACGACGGTCAGACGGTGCGCCAGCCGTCGTGGACCAATGCAGCGACGCGCTCGCGCAACCGGGCCAGCCCGCCGAGCGCGACTTCCCGCGGCGGCCGCGACACCGAGAACGCGACGCGCGCGCCTTCCCGGCTTTCCGCGCTGAGCCACAGCCGCTCGCCGCGGCGCAGCTTGAGCGTCTCGCCATCGACCAGGAAGTAATCGTCGACGTCGTTGCTGCGCGTCGCCCAGACCGGCCCGCACTGGACGATCAGTCGCGTGCTGCGTTGCACCTTCATCGGCACGGTCTCGCCCACGGGAATTTCAAACGTGATGCTTGAAGAGATTTCTTGCATGATCGACTCCGCCAATAAGTGCTTCGATGGCTACAATCGTAGTCACTCGAAGGCGCCCGACCAAACGACCAATTTTCACGTCGATGTGAGGAAAATTAGCAAATGGACCTCCGCCAGCTCCCGGCGCTGAACGCGATTCGCGCGTTCGAAGCCGCCGCCCGCCACGAGAACTTCTCGCGCGCCGCCGACGAGCTGTTCGTCACGCACGGCGCGGTCAGCCATCAGGTGCGCGCGCTCGAGGAAGAGCTCGGCGTGCAGCTGTTCACGCGCAACGGCAAGCGGCTGTGCCTGACCGACGCCGGCATGCGCTACGCGCAGCAGATCCGCACCGCGCTGATGGTGATCGCCGATGCGACGCGCGACGTGCGCGCGAGCGACCGCGACCGGCGGCTGGTGGTGTCGATGCTGTCGTCGTTCGCCGCGCGCTTCATCACGCCGCGCATCGGCACGTTCATCGAGCGGCATCCGGAAATCGACGTCGAGCTGCAGTCGACCAACTCGCTCACCGATTTCGCGCGCGACGACGTCGATCTCGCGATCCGCTTCGGCTTCGGCAGCTATCCGGGGCTTCACGTGGAGCCGCTGTTCGAGGAGGTGTTCTTTCCCGCGTGCGCGCCGACACTGAACGGCGGCAAGCTGCCGCAGACGCCCGCCGATCTCGTGAACTACCCGCTGCTGCGCTCGGACGACGAGCTGTGGCGGCCATGGTTCGACGCGGCCGGGCTCGACACGCTGACCGAACCGAAACGGGGCATTCTGTACCAGGATTCGTCGAACCTGCTGCTCGCGGCGATCGAGGGCCAGGGGATCGCGCTGGTGCGCCGCTCGCTCGCGGTGCACGACCTGCTCGACGGGCGCATCGTGCGCCTGTTCGACATCGACGGGCCGAGCCCGTGGCACTATTTTTTCGTGTGTCCGCCGCCGCTCTTGAACACGCCGCGCGTGCAGGCGTTCCGGACCTGGCTGTTCGAGGAAGTCGCCGAATACAAGCGGCTGTGCGACGAGCTGGACGCGCGGCGCGCGGCGGGGAAATGCCCTGCCGAGTGCGCGCTGGAGGGCGGATGGAAAGGGATCAGCGGCCGTTTGCGCTGATCCCCGGCCGCAGAACGGGCCTTAAAGTACGACCTTGACCATCGGATGGCCGGTCAGCGCGCGGTAGATGTTGTCGAGCTGCTCCTGGCTCGTCGCGCGCACGGTGATCGTGAGGCCCGTGTAATTGCCGCCGCTCGACGCGCGCTCCTCGATCTTCTCGACGTCGATCTCGTTGTCGTGAACGGCCACGACCTTGAAGATCGTGTCCTTGAATTCGGGGTGCGCCTTGCCCATGATCTTGATCGGGAAATCGCACGGAAACTCCAGCAGCGACTCCTTCCGGGTTTCGATCGCGCCGGTGACCTCGACGGTTTTGGTCGGTTCGCTCATCATTTTCTCCGGGTTAGGTCAAACTGTTCAAACTCGCGCGCCTTCGCACGCTGGTACGCGTCATACAGCGCCGCGAACACGGGGCCCGGCTTGCCGCCCTGCACGGGCAGATCGTCGAGCGACGTGACGGGCAGGATTTCCTTGGTGGCCGACGTGATCATGATTTCGTCGGCCGAACGCAGCTCGACCTCGCTGATCTCGCGCGCGACGAACCGGATCCCGCATTCGTCGGCCAGTTGCTCGACCAGCGCGTAGCGGATCCCTTCGAGGATCTTGTTGCTGCGCGGCGGCGCGAACAGCTCGCCGTTCTTCACGATCCACACGTTCGACGACGAGCCTTCGGTCACGTTTTCGTCGCGCAGCTGGATCGTCTCGAACGCGTCGCGTTCGGCCGCATGCTGCGCCATCAATACGTTGCCGAGCAGCGAGATCGACTTGATGTCGCAATGCAGCCAGCGGCGATCCTCGGCCGTCACGCAGCGCACACCCTTCGCACGCTCTTCTTCCGACGGCAGGCGCAGCGGGCTCGTCATCGCGAACACCGTCGGCACCGCGTTCGCCGGGAATGCGTGACCGCGCTTCGCGACGCCGCGCGTCACCTGCAGGTAGACGAGCGCGTTGCCGTCGCCGAGGCCTTCGGCGTTCGCCGCGACCACCCGCTCGATCAGCGCGCGCCAACCGGCCGCATCGTGCGGGTTGTCGATGCCGATCTTCTTCAGGCTGCGCGCGAGCCGGTCCAGATGCTGTTCGATCCGGAACGGCACGTGCGCGCCGTCGTGCGCATACACGGGGACGACTTCATACACGCCGTCGCCGAAGATGAACCCGCGGTCGAGCACCGGCACACGGGCTTCGGACAGCGGCACCAGTTCCTCCTGCGACGAGACGCTGAGGTAGACGATCGGTTCGAATTCGGCTTGGCTCATGGCTATGACAGATGGGGATGAAGTCGTGAAAACAAAGGCCCGTCGCGCTTACTTCTTCTTGCTGAACATCAGCAGGATCGAGTCCCAGATACGTCCGAAGATACCCGCTTCCGGCACGGCCTGCAGCGCGACGACCGGGAATTCGGACAGCGTCTTGCCGTCGGCGACGATCTTCACGGTGCCGACCTGCTGGCCTTGCGCGAGCGGCGCGATCAGCGGCGCGTTGACGTCGACTTCGGTCTTGACCTTGTCGCCGAGGCCGCGCGGCACGGTCGCCCACTGGTCGGCGCTCACGCCGACCTGCACGGTGTTCTCCTTGCCCTTGTAGAGGCGCGGCGTCGCGATCGCCTGGCCGCCCTTGAACAGGCGCACCGAATCGAACGCGCTGTAGCCGTAGTTCAGCATCTTCATGCTGTCCTGCGTACGGTCGCTTTCCTTCTGCTCGCCCATCATCACCGACACGAGGCGGCGCTGGCCGTCGACACCCGGGATCGCGCGCTTGGCCGACGCGATCAGGCAAAAGCCGGCCGCCTGCGTATGGCCCGTCTTCAGGCCGTCGACCGTCGGGTCGAGCCACAGCAGCCTGTTGCGGTTGCCCTGGCGGATGTTGTTGTACTTGAATTCCTTCTCCGAGAAGATGCCGTAGTACTGCGGAAAATCGCGGATCAGGTGCGCGGACAGCTTCGCGAGGTCGCCGGCCGTCGTGTAGTGGTTCGGGTCGGGCATGCCGTTCACGTCGGCGAAGTGCGTGCCCTTCATGCCGAGGCGCGCGGCCTCGTCGTTCATCATCGTGACGAACTGGCCTTCGCTGCCGCCGACGAGTTCGGCCAGCGCGATCGCGGCATCGTTGCCCGACTGGATGATCATCCCGTACACGAGGTCATGCACGGACACCGGCTTGTTCGCCTCGATGAACATGCGCGACTCGTCGCGGCCGACGCGGCGCACCGCGTCGCTCGGCGTGACGATCTGCTCCATCGAGATCTTCTTCTTGTCGAGCGCCTCGAACACGAGGTACGCCGTCATCAGCTTCGTCAGCGACGCCGGCTCGACGCGTTCGTCCGCATTGCCCGATGCGAGCACCGTGTTGCTCGTCGCGTCGACGAGCACCCACGAGCGCGCGTTCACGCCCGGCGGCGGCACCGCGCCCGGCATGTAGGTCGCGGGCGCGCCGGTGGACTGCTCGGCGGCCGGCGCCGCATGCGCGGCCTTGGCCTTGGCGGCCGGCTTCGCCTCGGCGACGACGATGGTCGATGCGAGCGCGACGGGCAGCATCACGCCGAGCGCAACGTTGCGCGCGGCGGTGGCGAAGGCGATGGAGGAAGCGAGGGACTTGAGGCCTTGGGAAGACAGACGCATGATCGATTCAGGCTGATGGCAGAAAGTGCGGTGCGAAACGCGCAGGGTTGAACGGCAAGGCGGCGGGCGTTTCGGGCACTCGCCCGACACCGTCGGGCGACGCGAAACGCGCCGGTTGGACTCATGCGGACGCGTTCGGTTCGCGGCCGTCGCGAGCGGGCGGACAGGCGGCGAAACGAGCGCCGCATGGGCCCAGCCGGGCCGCGGGCAACGCGGAATGCGGCCATTATACGTGGCCGCGAACGGCGTTTTCGCGAACCTGCCGCCGAACGCCCGCATACCGGCTGCGCGCGCATCGCGCGGCGACGCATCGGGCACGCTTGCTCGACGCCGCACGAGAGACGGGCGCGGGCGGCGTGCAACGCGCGTTGCGCCGGCGTGCGGCAGCCGGGTTGCGGCGCGGCGTCGCGTGAAGTGTCGGGAAGGGTCGCGCATCATCCGGCCGGGCGCCGGTGCGCGGCACGGGCCCCGGCGCTTACGCCGGCGCCCGCATGCAGGCTGGCGCCTGTTCACGCTGATAACGGGCTAGCGCTGGCCCTAGCGCCACGCGTCGACGATGATGCGCTTCAGCACGTGCAGCTTGCGATGGAGGAAATGCTCGGCGCCGGGGATCACGACGACCGGCAGCTCCTGCGGCCGCGCCCAGTCGTACACCGACGCGATCGGCACCGTGTCGTCGGTTTCGCCATGGATCACGAGCGTGTTCTCGGGCACGTCGGCCACCTGCCAGCGGCTCGCGGCCGTGCCGACGAACACCATCCGCTCGATCGTCTCGCCCGCGTCGCGCAGCCGCTTCGCGACGTGCGACAGCACGAAGGTGCCGAACGAGAAGCCCGCGAGCACGAGCGGCAGGTCCGCATACGCGGGCTGCGCGCGCATGTGCGCGAGCACCGCGAGCAGGTCGTCGGCCTCGCCGGCGCCGTTGTCGTGCACGCCTTCGGTCGCGCCGACGCCACGGAAGTTCGACCGGTAGACGACGTAGTTCAGTTGCACGAGCGTGCGCGCGAGCGTCTGCGCGACCTTGTTGTCCATCGTGCCGCCGAACAACGGATGCGGATGCGCGACGAGCGCGATGCCGCGCGGCGCGGCGCCGCCTTCGCGCACGGCGTCGGGCAGGTCGACCGCGATTTCGATCTGGCCGATCGGGCCCGCGATCAGCGATTTCTGCGTATGAACGTTCATTCGGCCGGCCCGCTCAGATCTTCAGGCGCTCGACGACCTTGCCGTCGCGCAGGTGCGACTCGACGATCTCGTCGATGTCGGCCCGATCGACGTACGTGTACCACGTGCCTTCCGGATACACGACCATCACCGGCCCTTCCTCGCAGCGGTCGAGGCAGCCGGCCTTGTTGATGCGGACCTTGCCGGGCCCCGCGAGACCGAGTTCCTTCACGCGCTTTTTCGCGTATTCCTGCATGGTCTGCGCGTCGCATTGCGCGCAGCTCGGGCGTTCGGCGCCCGGTTCGCGCTGGTTCAGGCAGAAGAAGACGTGGTGCTGATAGTAGGAATCCATGATGGTGACGAGCGGCCCGGCGCAAGGCCGTGCGGAAAGAAGGGCGATGAATTGCCGTTACGCGAAGCGGCAACGGAGGATGCGGACGATTATAGCGACCGGCGCACGCGGCTGCCCGCGGCGCGACCGCCGCCGCACGGGCCCGGGCTGCCGCGTCAGCGGCGCAGCGCGGCCGGCAGCCACGCGTGCTCGACGCGCTGGCCGAGCCAGATCAGCGCCGCGTAGGGCCAGATCCATGCGAGCCAACGCGCGATGCTGTTGAAGTGCACGTAGCGGCCCTGCCGCCACCCCGACAGCGTGAAGTCGAAGAACGGATTGACCGGCAGCAGGTTCACGAGCGCGACGCCGGCCAGCAGCGCGAGCGCCGCGAGCATCGCGCGCCACGTCGCCGGCACGCGCAATGCGACGAGCGCCGCCGCGAAACCCAGCTCGATGCCGAGCCGCGCGCCGGGCGTCGCCCACACGACGACGAGGCCGGTGGCCGACTGCATGAACGTCGCGGCCGCCTTCAGCACGAGCGTGGCGACCACCAGCGCGACCAGCAGCCGGATGCGCGGCGCGCGCGGGCGCATCGCGAGCGACGCGATCGCCAGCGCGGGGAACAGCATCAGCCCGCCGAGCACGGCTTCCCACGCGGAATCCGACAACCAGCCGTCGACCCGCTCGGGCCATTCGCTGACGTGCCACGCGGCCGGCAGCCATGCGAGCAGCGCGTCCTGCATCGACGCGTCGGCGCGCTCCCACAGCGCGGCCGGCCAGTCGCCGATGCCGAACAGGAACGGCGACGGAAACACGATCGCGAACGGCCACAGCGCGGCGAGCAGCAGCGGCGTCGACCCGTCGGCCTCCAGCCATGCGAGGCGCAGCCGGCGCAGCACGCCGCGGTCGAGCAGCGCGCCGGCGACCGGCGCAGCAAGCGCCGCGCCCAGCAGCGCGCCGAGCGCGTTGGCGCCGAGATCGAGATTCGACGCGACGCGCGTCGGCAAGTAGGTCTGCAGTGCTTCCATCGTCCCCGACAGCAGCACGCCGAGCACGCTCGCGATCAGCGTCGCGGCCACGCCGCGCCAGCGCGGGTGCAGCGCGAGCACGCCGAGTGCGCCGAACGGCAGATAACCGAGCACGTTCGTGACCACGTCGAACGCCGTCACGTAGCGCTGCATCGGCGCGAACAGGTAATCGAACGGGCCGATGCCGAGCGACGCCCAGCCTTCGAACGGATACAGCGACGCATAGACGATCAGCGCCGCGTAGGCGGCAAACGCCTGCCGCGCGAGCGGCGACGCGCGATGCGTGCCGGGCGCGCTCATCGCGGCTGCCCGCCGGGCGTCACGGCGTGCCCGCGTACGCCTGCACGCCGACCCACGCGGCGATCTGCGACACGAGTTCGTCGCTGGCCGCCGCGAGCGCGCGCGCGCCGCCGGCCGCGTCGGGCGTGCTCGACGGCGCGCGCGCGACGAACGTGCGCTGGCCGAGCACCTTGCCGTCGAGCATCAGCGTCGCGCGCGCGGTCACCGCACCGTGGCTTTGCGACTGCCCGTCGAAGACCTGTTCGAATTCGCTCAGGTCGACCTTGAGGGTCGGCGCGCGCACGCCGTCGGCCCCTTCGAGCACCGTGCCGCGCGACGACAGCGCGCCGCGCAGCCGTTGCGTGAGCAACTGCGCGGGCGGCGCGGTCCAGCGGCTGTCGCGATAGACGGCCACGTGCTGCGCATCGGCGTACGCGAGGCGGTACGCGAACTTGTCCGTATCGAGTGCGTCGGGCGCAGCGACGTCGAGCACCTTCAGCGCGGGGCCCGCCCCGGCGGTCGCCACCGACGACACGGGCCCGAGGTCGTAGCGGATGTTCGACAGCACCGCGTCGTTGCCGGCGCAGCCGGCCGCCAGCGCGAGCGTCAGCACGGCAAGCGCGGCCGCGGCCGGACGCAGCGCGCGGTCAAGGATTCGTGGCATGGCGTATTCCTGCATGATGTTTCCGGTTTCGATGAACGTCATTGCCCGGCCGTCGCGCCAGGCCAGACGAAGCCCGCTTCGCCGGGCCCCGGCGCCGCGCCGGGCGACCCGAACAACAGACTGCGCGGGTTGCGGCCGAGTTCGCCGGCGACGTCCTTCAATTGCCGCGACGCGTCGCCGACGCTGTCGGCCAGCGCATTGAAGCGCGGCAGCGTGTCGTACTGCACGCGCGCGTTGAGCCCGTTCAGCGCGACGCCGACCTGCTCGGCGGCCGTGCCGGCCTTGTTCAGGTTCGACACGAGCGGCCCGTTCGGCTGCAGCAGCGTGTTCGCCGACGCCATCGCGCGATTCACCTCGTGCATCGTCTCCGGCAGCGCGGTGACCGCCGGGCCGAGCTGCTTCGTCAGCGTCGCGGCGCCGTCGGCCGCGTGCTGCAGGCTTTCGGCGGTCGCGCGCAACTGCTCGCGCATCTCGGGCGACATCAGCGCGTTCGCGCTCTTCGCGGCCAGTTCGAGTTGCCTCAGCAGCACGTCGCCGCGCTCCTGGATCTGGTCGAACAGGCTCGGCCGCATCGGGATCTGCGCGATCGACTTCGGCGACGACGGCAGCGGCGACAGATCGCGCCCCGTATCCTCGAGCTGCACGAACGCGATGCCCGTCACGCCCTGGAAGCCGAGGCTGCCGTAGGTCGACTGCGTGATCGGCGCGTCGTGATCGACGAGGATGCGGATCCGGATCTGACCCGGATGCGTGCGATCGAAGCCGATCGACTGCACCTTGCCGACGTCGAGGCCGCGAAAGCGCACGGCCGCGTCCGGGAACAGCCCCGTCACGTTGGTGCGCGCGAGCAGGTCGTACGGCACGCGCACGGTGCGGTCGACGTTGAACCAGAACACGGTGCCCGCGATCGCGAGCGTCAGCGCGATCGTGAACAGGCCGGCCCAGAACGCATGTGATTTGTTTTCCATTCGCGGGTTCCTTGCTTCTACAGCTCGACGCTCGACAGCGCCGGTTCGAGGGCCGCCTTCGGCAGCTTCGCGCGCCGCTCGGGCGGCAGCGCCTGCAACGCGCGGCGCCCGCGCAGCCCCAGGAAATATTCGTGGATGAACGGATGGTCGACGTTCGCGGCCTCCTCGACGGGCGCGGCGACCAGCACCTTGCGGTCGGCCAGCACCGCGACGCGCGTCGACAGCGCGACCATCGTATCGAGGTCGTGCGTCACCATCACGACGGTCAGCCCGAGCGTGCGGTGCAGCGTCGCGATCAGCTCGACGAATTCGTCGGAGGCCTGCGGATCGAGGCCGGCCGTCGGCTCGTCGAGGAACAGCAGCTCGGGCTCCAGCGCGATCGCGCGCGCGATGCCGACCCGCTTCACCATCCCGCCCGACAGCGCGGCCGGCATCTTCGACGCGTGCTTGCACGGCAGCCCGACCATCTCGAGCTTCAGCATCACGATGTCGTGCAGCAGGTCCGGCGGCACGCGGCCGAGCTCGCGCAGCGGCTGCGCGACGTTGTCGAACACCGTCATCGACGAGAACAGCGCGCCCTGCTGGAACAGCATCCCCGAACGCGTGCGCATCATCCGCGCGCTCGCGTCGTCGATCGTCGCCGTATCCTCGCCGAACACCTTGATCGTGCCCGACGTCGGCCGTTCGAGGCCGAGGATCTGGCGCACGAGAGTCGTCTTGCCGGAGCCCGAGCCGCCGACGATCGACACGATCTCGCCGCGCCGCACGTCGAAGTCGAGCTTCTGGTGAACGATGTTGCGCCCGTAGCGCTTGGTCAAGTTGCGCACCTCGATCACGAGATCGCCGGCATCGGCGGTCGCGTCCGGCCGGGGGCCGACCGCCCCGGCGCCGATCGCCGCGGCATGCGCGGTCGTTTCGTTCGATGCGTTCATCCGAGCCCCACGTTCTGGAACAGGATCGCGAACACCGCGTCGGCGAGGATCACGACCGTGATCGACGACACCACCGACGTGGTCGTGCCTTCGCCGAGGCTCTGCGAGTTCGCCTTGATCCGGAAGCCGAAATGGCACGCGACCAGCGCGATCAGCATGCCGAACACGACGCCCTTGCCGACGCCGATGTACAGGTTCGCGATCGGCACGACGCCCGGCAGCGAGCGCACGAAATAGTTGATGTCGATGCCGAGCACCAGCTTCGCGGCGAGCGCGCCGCCCGTCAGCGCGATGATGTTGGTCCACATCACGAGCAGCGGCATCGCGACGCCGAGCGCGAGCACGCGCGGCAGGATCAGCCGCAGCCCGTGCGGGATGCCCATCACGCGCATCGCGTCGAGCTCCTCGGTCACGCGCATCACGCCGATCTGCGCGGTGATCGCCGAGCCCGAGCGGCCCGCGACGAGAATCGCCGACAGCACGGGGCCGAGCTCGCGGATCACCGACAGCCCGAGAATGTTCACGATGTAGCGGTTCGCCCCGAACATCTGCAACTGCTGCGCGGACAGGTAGCTGAGCACGATGCCGATCAGGAAAGCGACGAGCGCGGTGATCGGCAGCGCCTGTGCGCCGGCGCTGTAGATGTTCGCGGAGGTTTCCCGCCACGGCATCGTCCGCGGGCGGCGCAGCACCGACAGCGCATCGAGGATCACGAGGCCGAACATCGCGATGCCGCCCTGCAGGTGTTCGCCGAACGAGAAGATCGCCTGGCCGAGCCGCGTGACGGGATCGAACCGCACGATGCGCTCGGGCGCCTCGCGCTGGCTGTCGAGCCGCTCGATGCGCTCGAAGATCGTGCGCTGCGTGGCACTCAGCGCGACGCCGGCCGGCAGCTTGCGGCCCCACACGCGCCACAGCGCCTGGCCGCCGACGTGATCGAGCCGCTCGATGCCGGACAGATCCCATTCGCTCACGCGCCCGGCGGCGATGCTCGCGATGCGGCGCGCCACGGCGCCGCGGTTGCGCGCGAGCGACAGCGCAGTCCACTGGCCGGTCAGGCGCACCGTCTGGCCCTGGCCGCCGGCGTCGACCGACAGGCCGGGAGGAGTCTCGAAGTCCAAGGGCAGGTTGTTTGCAAAAGGATGACAGCGGCCATTGTAGCGAACCGTCCGACGCCGCGACGTGAGGATTTCCGGCGCGGCGTCGGCGGCGCGGTGCGCAGCCGGGAGCATGGCGCCGGCCGGGACCGGCCCGAAGCCGCCGCCGGCCGCGGCCCGCTGCCGGCATCGCAACCTTTCATTGTTCCGTCACGTTTCCTTTCGATACTCTCACGCGCCGCACCTCAGGCCGTCGGCGCACCGCGCCGCCATTCGTGCGTACCTCGCGCTTCATAAAACAGAACACCGAACAGGACAACCGATGCGTCTCCCCCCGCTTTCCCGCCGCCACGTACCGGCCGCCGCCGCGCTCGCCAGCCTCGCCTTCGCCCTCACCGGCTGCGGCGGCGACGACGTCACCGCCACGCCGCCGTCGCAGCCCGAGGCCCAGGCGCCCGTCGGCACGACGGCCACGCTCGCGCTGCTCGAGACGACCGACCTGCACACCAACGTGCTGTCGTACGACTATTTCAAGCTCGCCGCCGACAATTCGCTCGGCTTCGAGCGCGTGTCGACGCTGATCGCGCAGGCGCGCAAGCAGTACCCGAACACGCTGCTGCTCGACAACGGCGACACGATCCAGGGCACCGCGCTGTCGGACTACCAGGCGCTCGTGAAGCCGGTGGGCTGCGACCAGACGCTCGCGATCTACAAGGTGATGAACGCCGCGAAATTCGACGGCGGCGGGATCGGCAACCACGAGTTCAACTACGGGCTGCCGTACCTGTCGCAGGTGACCGGCAACACGTTCGAGGTCGACGGCCTGCCGGCGCCGGCCCAGCAGAAGAAGTGCGCGGGCCCGAACTTCCCGCAGGTGCTCGCGAACGTGATCAGCGCGAAGACCAACGCGCCGCTGTTCACGCCGTACACGATCCTCACGCGCACGGTGACGGCCACGACGCCGGACGGCAAGACGGTCAGCGCGCCCGTGAAGATCGGCATCATCGGCTTCACGCCGCCCGCGATCATGAACTGGGACAAGCGCTGGCTCGACGGCAAGGTCTATACGACCGGGCTGAAGGAGGCGGCCGAGAAGTACATTCCGGAAATGCGCGCGAAGGGCGCCGATCTCGTCGTCGCGATCTCGCACGGCGGTCTCGACAATGCCGCGTACTCGCCGACGATGGAAAACGGCAGCTGGTGGCTGTCGAAGGTGCCCGGCATCGACGCGATGCTGATCGGCCACTCGCACCAGGTGTTCCCGGACGCGAACAGCACGGTGTCGCAGTTCAACCTGCCGGGCGTCGACAAGGTCAAGGGCACCGTCAACGGCGTGCCGACCGTGATGGCCAACTACTGGGGCAAGCATCTCGGCGTGATCAAGCTCGGCCTGAAGTTCGACGGCAAGACGTGGGCCGTCGACAAGTCGCAGACGACCGTCGAGGCGCGGCCGATCCAGAACGCCGACAAGAGCTACGTCGCCGCCGACCCGTCGGTCTCCGCCGCGATCGCGGCCGAGCACCAGGCGACGATCGACTACGTGAAGACGCCGATCGGCTCGACCGACTACCGGATGAACTCGTACTTCGCGGACGTCGGCGATCCGGGCGCGATCCAGATCGTCAACGAGGCGCAGGCCGACTACGTGAAGACCTACGTGCAGGCGAACCTGCCGCAATACGCGTCGCTGCCGGTGCTGTCGGTCAGCGCGCCGTTCAAGAGCGGCTTCGGCGGCGGCACCGACTACACCGACGTCGCGCCGGGCGCGCTCGCGATCAACAACGCCGCCGACCTGTACCTGTATCCGAACACCGTGTACGCGGTGAAGGTGAGCGGCGCCGACGTGAAGAACTGGCTCGAGACCGCCGCGAAGCGCTTCAATACGATCGACCCGACGAAGGCGACCGTGCAGCCGCTCGTCAGCACCTTCCCCGGCTACAACTTCGACATGTTCACGTCGGCCGATCTCGCCTATGAAATCGACGTCACGCAGCCGGTCGGCAGCCGCATCCGGAACCTGACGTACAAGGGGGCGCCGATCGACCCGAATGCGCAGTTCATCGTCGCGACCAACAACTACCGTGCGAGCGGCGGCGGCAACTTCCCGGGCCTCGACGGCAGCAAGACGATCTTCGCGTCGCCCGACGCGAACCGCGACGTGCTGATCGCGTTCATCAAGAAGCGCGGCGCGATCACGCGTGCGGCCGACGGCGCGCAGCGCAGCTGGCGCTTCACGAAGCTCGCGAGCTCGGTCGCGCACGTGCGGTTCGCGTCCGCGCCGAACCGCCTCGGCGACGCGACGGCGGCCGGCCTGACCGGCATCACGCAGGTCGCGGCCGACGACGGCTCGGGCAAGAACCTCGCGACCTACGAGATCGACCTCACGCAATGAGACACGCGATGCAACCGATCCGGACGATGCGGCCTGCCGAAACCGGCTTCGCCGCTGCCGCGCGGCGCATGCTGCGCGCGAAGCTCCCGCCCGCCGCGCTGCTCGCGGCGGCGGCCGTGACCGTCGCGGCCGTCGTCGCGGCGACCGGCCTGCGCGGCGCCGGCCCCGCGCCGAGCGCCGCGCAACTCGACGAATGGCAGGCGATGGTCGCGCAGGCGACCGAGCCGCATGCGCTGGCCCAGTTGCGCACGCTCGCACGGCGCGGCTCGGCCGACGCGCAGACGGCGCTCGGCATCGCGCTCGTCGATGCGCACGAACCGGGGCTGCGCGACGAGGGGCGCGGCTGGCTGGAAACGGCCGCGGCGGCGCACGACACGGCTGACGCGCCGGCTGCACGGCGCGCGCAGCTCGCGCTCGGCAAGGCGTTGCTGCTCGGCAGCGGCGACCTGCCGAAAGACTATGTACGCGCACGCGCGCTGCTCGGCGCCGCGGCCGAACAGGGCGACCCGGCCGCCGCGTATTACCTCGGGCTGATCTACCGCAGCGGCTACGGCATCGCCGCCGACCCGGTGCAGGCCGCGCACTGGTTCGACATCGCATCGCGCGCGGACATCCCGGCCGCCGACTTCATGCTCGCGAACGCGTACCGCGACGGCAGCGGCGTGCCGCGCGACGATGCGCGCGCGCTCGCGCTGTATCGCCGGGCCGCCGAACACGAGCTGCCGGAAGCCGTGCAGACGCTCGCGATGGCCTATCGCAACGGCGAACTCGGGCTTCGGCCCGACGCGGACGAATTCCACGCGCAGTGGATCGAGACCGCGCATGCGCTGAAACACCCGGTCGTCGCGCCGTGACGGCCGTTCGGCCAGGGGGCGTGCGAGCGCGACCCGGCCGAACGGTAGTGACGTCGCATGCTTGACGCGCGCGCCGCGTATCGATATCGGTCCCGCAACCGAGTCGGCCGCGCGGCGCCGGTGGCGCACCGGCTCTCATGTCGACCGGCCAGGGCCCGGCGCCGACGGGCAAGACGCCGCTCGCCCGCGAGATGACGCCCGAATACGACATCGAGATACCGGTGCGGGCGAAGCAGCCGCACGGAGCCGTGCCATGTCGCCCCGCGGGTTGCGCTCGCGCTCCGGCGCGCGCCAACGTCCCCTGTCGCTACAATAGGCGCCATGAACGCCCCCACCTCCTCCGACACGCCCGAATCCGGCGACGCGCACATCGCGCGCAACCGGCTCGAGGCGCACCTGGACGCCGCGCCGCGCGCGTGGCCGCTCGACATCGTCGCCGCCACCGGCTCGACCAACGCCGACGTCGCAACGCGGCTCAAGGCGCTGCCGCGCAGCGCGAACGCGCTGCCCGCGCCGCTCGTGCGCGTCGCGTTCGAGCAGACGGCCGGGCGCGGCCGGCAAGGCCGCCCGTGGTTCGCGCAGCCCGGCAATGCGCTGCTGTGCTCGGTCGGCTGCATCGTGCCGCGCGCCGTCGATGCGCTCGGCGGCCTCAGCATCGCGATCGGCGTCGCGCTCGCGGAAGGGCTGGCCACGCTGCCACTCGACGCCCGCATGCGCGTTGCGCTCAAATGGCCGAACGACCTGCTGCTGACGACCGACGACAACGGCACGCCGCACATCGTCGGCAAGCTCGCCGGGATCCTGATCGAAACCGTCTGGACCACCGCCGACGCCACCGCCGTCGTGATCGGCTTCGGCATCAACGTGCGCGGCGCGGAAGCCGTCGCCGCACAGGTCGACGCGCTGCGCGCGCGCGAAGCGACGCTCGCGAGCGGGCTGCCGCCTGCCGCGCTGTCGATCGCGTGCCCATCGGCGAACCTCACCGATACGCTCGCCGCGTCGCTGAACGCGCTCACGCCCGCGCTCGCACAATTCGGCGCCGACGGCCTCGCGCCGTTCCTGCCGCGCTGGCACGCGCTGCACGCGTACGCGGGCCGCGAAGTCGTGCTGCTCGAGCAAGGCGTAGAACGCGTGCGCGGCATCGCGACGGGCATCGATGCGACCGGCCAGTTGCTGCTCGACACGCCGAGCGGCGTGCAGACGATCGCGGCCGGCGACGTGTCGCTGCGCGAAGCGCAATGAGCGAACCGCATCTGCTGATCGACGCCGGCAACAGCCGGATCAAGTGGGCGCTCGCCGACGCGCGGCGCACGCTCGTCGACACGGGCGCGTTCGGCCACACGCGCGACGGCGGCGCCGATCCCGACTGGTCGCGCCTGCCGCGTCCGCGCGGCGCATGGATCTCGAACGTCGCGGGCGCCGACGTGGCCGCGCGGATCGACGCGCTGCTCGACGCACGCTGGCCGGGCCTGCCGCGCACGACGATCCGCTCGCGGCCCGCGCAATGCGGCGTGACGAACGGCTATACGACGCCCGAACAGCTCGGCAGCGACCGGTGGGCCGGCCTGATCGGCGCGCACGCGGCGTTTCCGGGCGAGCATCTGCTGATCGCGACGTTCGGCACGGCGACGACGCTGGAAGCCCTGCGCGCGGACGGCCGCTTCACGGGCGGCCTGATCGCGCCGGGCTGGGCGCTGATGATGCGCGCGCTCGGCACGCACACCGCGCAGTTGCCGACGCTGACCACCGATATCGCCAGCGGCCTGCTCGCGTTCGCGCAGGCCGAACCGTTCCAGATCGATACGCCGCGCTCGCTGTCGGCCGGCTGCCTGTACGCGCAGGCCGGCCTGATCGAACGCGCGTGGCGCGATCTCGTCGACGCGTGGCAGGCGCCGGTACGGCTCGTGCTGGCAGGCGGCGCGGCGGACGACGTCGCGCGTGCGCTGACGGTTCCGCATACGCGGCACGACGCGCTGATCCTGTCCGGGCTCGCACTGATCGCCGCGGACACGGCCGGCCGGGCAACGGCGCGGGATTGACGCAACGGCGCCGGCATCGCAGCGGGCGCGTGGCGACGCCGGCCGAACCGAAGCGGGCCTGCGCCCCGCCGACGACGCAGTACGCGCGGCGCCGCGCCAGCGGCCCGCACGAACGGTCGACGGTAGCTACGAAAAAGCCGGCCATGCGGCCGGCTCGACTGAACGACGTGAATCACGTCGATGACGACAAGGAGTTTCGACGATGCTGCGCTGGCTGATCGCTGTTCTCTTTCTCGCCAACATGCTCGCGTTCGTGGCGGCGCGCGGCGTGTTCGGGCCGCTGCCGGCGGCCGGCCCGCGCGAACCCGGCGTGCTGGCGCGGCAGGTGCGGCCGAACGCGCTGCGCGTGACGCCGCTCATGCGGGCGACCGACCAGCCCGTCGTCGGCGACCCGATCGCGGCGCCGGCCGTCACGACCGCACCGCTCCCGGCGTCCGCCCCGTGACGACGCCGCGTCGCGCTCAGGGCCGTTGCGCGCGCACCTTTTTCAGCAACGCAGTGGTCGAGCGATCGTGCTCGAACGGAATCGCCAGCGCCCGGCCGCCCCAGCCGCGCACGAGCGCGGATTCCGGCAGCGCGTCCATGTCGTAATCGCCGCCCTTCACGAGGATGTCCGGACGGACGGCCTCGATCAGCGATACGGGCGTCTTTTCCCCGAACGTCACGACCCAGTCGACGCTTTCCAGCGCCGCCAGCAGTGCCGCGCGATCCTCTTCGCGGTTGATCGGCCGGTCGTCGCCCTTGCCGAGCATGCGCACCGACGCATCGCTGTTCACGCCGACGATCAGGCAGGCGCCAAGCGCTTTCGCATCGGCGAGATACGTGACGTGACCGCGATGCAGGATGTCGAACACGCCGTTGGTGAACACGACGGGCGACGGCAGCGACGCGCGCAGCGCGACGAGGGCATCACGGGTGATCAGCTTGCGTTCGAAGGTGGCGGACATGATGGAGATCGGACGGAATGAACGACGGCGCGCGCGACGGCGGCGCCAGATAAAAAGCCCGCCGGACCGGCCGGGCGGGCTTCATGCAACGAACGCGAAACGGTGCCGCGAGCCGGGCGCGAGCTAGACGCGACTCGCGCCGCCGCCGGCCCCCGCCGGCCTCAGGCCGGCTGCGCGGCCGACGACGGGCCGCTTTCTGCCTGCAGACGGCTGGTGACTTCCTTGCGGTAGCGGTTCAGCTCCTGCGCGGTCGCGAACGTGCGCTCGAACAGGATCGACAGGTTGTGCAGGATCCGCTCGAC